>NZ_JBTMXB010000006.1:0-222128 GCF_054489405.1 Mesorhizobium sp. A623 | reverse complement strand
CGCTGACGCCGCAGGAAAATGCGAGTGAATGAAAGACAATCCACGCGTATCGGGAATAAATCCGGCCTCGTGAATGTGGCACTCAAGGTAGATATCGCCATCATCGGCGCGGGACAGGCGGGCCTCTCCTCGGCCTATCATCTGCAACGGCTCGGTCTCGTTCCCGGCGCCGACTTCCTCATCTTCGACCAGTCGCCGCGCCCGGGTGGCGCCTGGCAGTTCCGCTGGCCATCCCTAACCCTTACAACCGTCAACCGTATCCACGATCTGCCCGGCATGCGGTTCGAGGAGGCCGTCGACACTTCGGCCGACCAATTGAAAGCGTCAGAGGCCGTCCCCCAGTATTACACCGCCTATGAACAAGCCTTCGGCCTCAAGGTGGTGCGTCCGGTTGCCGTGAAGGTCGTTTGCGATCGGGGTGAGCGGCTACGCGTCGAGACCGACCGTGCCGGCATGTACTCCGCTCGCGGGATCATCAACGCGACAGGCACGTGGACCTCGCCCTATATCCCCGACTATCCCGGAAAAAATGTCTTCAAGGGCAAGCAGCTTCACACGCGTGACTACCGGACGGCTGATGAGTTTGCCGGACAACACGTCATCATTGTCGGGGCCGGCATTTCCGCGATCCAGCTCCTTGACGAGATATCGCAGGTGACCTCCACCACATGGACAACCCGTCGGGAACCGGAGTTTCGCGATGCCGAGTTCACGCCGGAAGCCGCGCGCGCGGCCGTTGCTCTGGTCGAGGACCGCGTCCGCAAGGGACTTCCTCCCATATCAGTCGTCTCGGTGACCGGCTTGCCCCTCACGCCGAAGATCAAGGCCATGCGCGAGCGCGGTGTCCTGAAGCGCTTGCCGATGTTTTCTCAGATTACCGAAAACGGTGTGCGCTGGCCGGACGGCTCCGAACAACACGCCGACGTTATTTTGTGGTGCACGGGCTTTCGCAGTTCGCTCGACCATCTAGCGCCGCTTCAATTGCAAGGCGAGAACGGGGGCATTATGATGACCGGCCGGTTGACGACGCAGGCGGCCAGGGATGCCCGCATCCATCTCGTCGGCTACGGTCCTTCTGCTTCAACGATTGGCGCCAACCGGGCTGGTGCTGCCGCGGCGCGCGAACTGGCGGAGTTTCTCGATCTCTTGTAGTCGCTGGATTGCCGGCTGCGGCGTTCCTATATTATCCCCGGCAGATCGACCATTCTTGAAGAAGGCGCCTTATGTCTGAAACCTGGCTTTCCTCGCTGCAAGCCGCAACGC
The DNA here is from genome assembly GCF_054489405.1 of Mesorhizobium sp. A623. Taxonomy (NCBI): domain Bacteria; kingdom Pseudomonadati; phylum Pseudomonadota; class Alphaproteobacteria; order Hyphomicrobiales; family Phyllobacteriaceae; genus Mesorhizobium; species Mesorhizobium sp. A623. Next base: position 220,865 of record NZ_JBTMXB010000006.1, on the reverse strand, counting down.
CGCAAGAAGGCTTCGAACTCGCCACCAAACTGGCCCGTGTCGGCGTCAAGCTGACCCAGCCATCCGCTGAAATTCGAGAGAAGCAGCGTACAGCGTATGATCGCCCGTGACCCGATAGCAAGGTGGATGTGCTGATCCTGCCGCCGGCGCTTGGTGCGCCAATCACGCCCGAAGTAGCACGCCCTGTTGTGGGTTGGCTGCGCGATTGTCACGCGGCAGGAAGTGTCGTCGCTTCGGTTTGCGCAGGCGCATTCCTTCTGGCCGAAACCGGACTTCTGGACAGGCGCACGGCAACCACCCACTGGACCCTTGCCGAGGCGTCCAGCAGCCGCTTTCCACAAGTCACGCTCGATACCGATCGGCTGATCATCGATGATGGCGACATCATCACTGCGGGCGGATTGATGTCCTGGACCAACCTTGGGCTGAGATTGGTGGACCGTTTCCTCGGTTCGACAGTGATGCTTGAAGCGGCGCAGATTCTCCTGGTCGGGAACAGCGCTTTTACAGCACCTTTATCAAGCTAACGTTCGACTCCGCCGGCATTTCCCGAGCCGGGCACATATAACCGCAAACTCGTCCTCAACCGGTAGACTTATTCAAGCCGTCTAACTTGCTCAGCGATTTGTGCAGGGTGACCGCGTAGGCGACCCCGAAATGGGCGGGGGCTGGCGCGGCAACTGCACGGCCATCGAACGGCTGGGCATCACGGAGAAAGACCTGGTGCCGTTCCTCGCTCAGGTAATCCCAGATCGACTCGCCTCTTTCGGTACGTAGGCATCGAGGTAGACCAGGATGGCGATTTCTCAGGCACGGCGTCTGCAACGCCCGTCACCACCATGCCGCCGTAAGAAGGACCACATAAGGGCGCACGAAATTCGATGCTAGCCCACCTCCAGTCGGTGAAGCATCATTTACTGGGTCGATATACCCAGTCTCAGCTCGATGAGCCTCACAGCATTAAACGGTGCAGTGCTCACCGGAGCGATCCCTCCTTGAGCCACATTAGAGGTGGAAATCACGGTGATGAATCATTAAAAAGAACACTTTGCCGGGATATCGTCCGAAAAAATCAGTCGTGATTGACAGGTCCGACCATCCTTAAGCTCTGCGCTGATGGCAGCCTCGTCTTGGGGATTGATGTTATGCGGCATGTTGCGGTGTTGCAAACGTCGATGTTGGATGGTTTGCCATTTGATCCTTTCGCGCTGTTTGATGATGGCTACGGCCCTGCCGAAGTAAGCGGCTGGGGTCACGTTGTCGAGGCTCTCATGGTAGCGCTGATCGTTGTAATGTTCGACGAAAGCTCCAATCTGGGCCTCGAGATCGCGGGGCAGGAAGTAGTTTTCCAGCAGGATGTGTGCAAGCCCTGCTCTCGATGAAATCTAGCGATGGCCAAATGCAGAAACGACGACAAATCGACGAGATTAGCCCAGCAGCAGGTTGTCATCATGTCGTCATAGTCGGCACCGGCTTCGGCGGGCTGGAGACGGTCCACCGGCTCGCGGGGGGCGCCTATCAGCATTACGCTGATTGACCAGCGAAACCACCATCTGTTTCAGCCGCTGCTCTATCAGGTCGCCACCGCGTCATTGGCGACGTCTGAGATAGCTTGGCCGATACGCTACCTCTTGCTCATATGCCTGATCGGCCCTCGCCCCCCCCTCGATCCTCCGGTACACGGGCTTATCGCGCGGAAATCAACGCATCCAGCGTCTCTGGCGAGATCGCACCTGTTACCTTCAAGCTATAGTCCGTCTGAAGCTTCGTCAAAGATGCTCTCATTTCCGGACTGAATATGCCGTCGAGTTCCCCGTTGTAGTAGCCGAACGCAGGCGGCACCGTAGGGGCCGAGCGGGAATGCGACTCCGCCACCACCGTTTATCAAGTCTACGCCCCCCTCAAGGTGGCCTTCAAGCGTCAGCCAGTCTGCGAGGCCGTAACGGGCGGTGAGGGAACCCATTAGTCGCTGGTCATAGTTGTTCGATTTGATACTGACGTCGCGGCGCGGAAACCCGACTTCGGCCGAGAAATCCAGCAAACCCTTACGCAGCATCATGCTGGACGAGAACGACGAAGAGGAGCGCTACCGAACATCCATTTCGACGTGCTGCAGTAGCCCTATGTGGCGGTCGAAGAAGTGCGAACCAGATCGATCATGTCCCGCACCACGATACGGTCTTCCACGCCAAGCGCCTGAACGGCAGCGCTGTACATTACCGTGTCCTTTGGACACGCAACCACGAAAGCGTCGACGTCGCCGAGAGCGAGAGCTTCCTTAATTCGGTTCTCGCTGGGACGCTCGACCGAAGCGCTGTCATCCATCCAGATCCGACCTCCACCGGCACCGCAGCAGAAACTGTTTTCCCGGCATCGGCCCATCTCGTGCAGCCGATAGCCCGCACGGCGAATGATTTCGCGCGGAGCATCGAAGCCGCCATTGTAGCGCCCAAGGTAGCAGGGATCATGATAAGTCACGACGCTTCCGTCCGCCGGCGACGGCACCAGTTTGCCCTGCTCGAGAAGCTCCAGCAACAACTGGGTGTAGTGGACGACCTCGTAGTCGCGGCCGAATAGCCGATACTCCTGGCGCAACGCATTCAGGCTGTGAGGGTCGGTGGTCATGATGCGGTTGAAGGTGCAGGCATCGATCGTCTCGATGTTCTGCTTGGCGAGCATCTCGAACACACCCTCTTCACCGACGCGCCGTACGTCGTTGCCGCTGTTTTGTTCGCCATCATAGAGGATGCCGAAATCCACGCCGCACTCCTGCAAGGTCTGGGCGACCTTGAGTGTGATGCGCTGGATACGCGGGTCATAGGAAGCGAAATCGCCGACGAACCACAGAATGTCGACCGCCTCCTCGCGCGCATCTTTGATCTTGAAGTCGAGATCCCTGGTCCATTTTGCGCGCTGGCGGGCGGGCTTGCCCATCGAATTTCCATTGCGCTGAAGGCTGGCAAGCGAATCCTGCAACAGCGGTTCGACATTTCCCTCTTCGACCAGAGCGCGGCGCATCTCGATGATCTTGGTCATCGGCTCTATGTGAACTGGACAGACATCCATGCAGGCGCGGCAGGTGGTGCAGGCCCACAGCGTCTCTTCCTTGATCACGCCTCCTATCAAAGGGAACTTGGAGCAATTGCCCTGCTCGCGCTCGAACATGTGATCACGCAAATCCATGATCACTTTCTTGGGGCTGAGTGGCAGGCCGGCTGCGTGGGCCGGGCAGGCTTCCTGGCAGCGGCCGCATTCGGTGCAGGAAACTAGGTCGAATTTGTGCTTCCAGTCGAACTGATCGATATCGGAAATGCCGGCCCCGGCCTCCGCGTCGCCGACAGGCGCAAGCATGCCCTTTGGCCGGAGGTCGCGGAAATAAATATTGAAGGCCGCTAGGAACATGTGGCGGTGCTTCGATCCCGGAATATAGATCAAGAAGCCCAAAACGGCCGCGATATGCGCCCAGTAGAATATGTTCGTGCCCTGTGCCGCAGCACTTTGCGAGACCCCGAGCTTGCCGAGCAGAGCCGCGATGCCGCTGCTGATCGGCCTCCACCCGGAATCCTGACCGATTGCCGCGATGTGAAAGGCGTTTTCAAGCAGCATGGTGAGAACGACGCAGGCCACAAGGACATAGATGATCCAGGCGTCCGTCGCGTTCGAGCCCTTGAACCGGGCCGGCTTCAGCACCGCGCGTTGATAGGCCGCCATCAATAGCGCGATCAGGATCAGGGCGGCGAAGAATTCCTGGCCGAGCGCGATCCAGCTCTCGCCACCTATCCGGGCCAGCGAAAACCCGGGGAAAAGACCGGAACCGAAGCTCTGGATGATCGCGGTGAACAGAAACAGGAAACCGAAAAAGAGCATCGCGTGGAGCGTGCCGGAATAACGCTTTTTGAGCAGGCGCCGATGCAGGCCGATGTCGGCGACGACGCCCGCCGCCCTTTGCTCGGGATGGTCGACACGGCTTACCGCCGGTGCCCGGAAAACAGGCGCCAGAACCTTGTAAAAACGATAGCCGGAGGCAGCCAGCGTTGCGGCGAGCAGGACAAGAACCGCGATCTGCGTGGAAAGCACGTCAGCCTGCCTTCTTGCTCAGGGCTTCCTTGAACGCAGGCAGGAAGTCGGCGACATCGACGGTAGCCCCTATATGAGCATGGTCAAAGATAGGTGCGTTGGCATCGGTGTTGATGGCGACGATCAACTCGGCGCTGCCCATTCCTTCGATGTGTTCGGGCGCGCCTGAAACACCGAGGGAAAGATAAAGCTTGGGTTTCACCTTGCGGCCGGACTTGCCCACTTGGCGCTCCTTGGGTAGCCAGCCGGCATCGACAATCGGACGGCTTCCGACCAGTTCAGCGCCCATCAATTCCGCGGTTTCACGCGCTTCCTCGATGGCGTCTTCGTCGCCAATTCCGCGGCCGACGCATAGAAGCCGGCTGGCCTTGGTGATGTCGATGGCGTTGGGATCGGGCTCGCTCGACGAAACGAATGTCAGCGATTTTGGTGCGGTGCCCGTGGGCGCTGCAAGTTCAACCGTCTTGGCAGTGCGACCCTTTCCGGCTTCTGCCTCCCGGAACGCACCGGCATTGACCAGAAGAACCGCTGGCAGGGCGGCCGATGCCGTCGACACGAGCTTGCCGCCATAGATGTGGCTGTCGACTTCCACCTTGCCGCCCGCAAGGCGAACGGCCGTGCAGTAGCTCAACAAGGGCAAGTCCCGGCGCATGGCGACGACCGGGCCAAGATCGAGGCCCGAGGTGGTGTAGCCGAACAGGATCAAGTCGGGTTTGCACTCTTCAATCGCCCGGTCCAGCCACGCGCCGTGCTCGGACGGATCGTAATTCGGCGATGCCGCCCCGTGCAGGATACGGTCGGCATCCATGTCGCCGGCTGCTTCAGGGCCGGCACCGAACAGCGCCAGATCCACAGTCCCGTCGACACCCGCAAGGCCGCGTGCGCCATTGGCCAGTTCGCGCGAAAAAGAGGTAGGCGCGCCGTTTTCAAGATCGACATAAACGAGAATCTTCATGTCAGGCTCCCACCAATCCGCGTTCCGCGAGCAAGTCTACAAGCTTTTCAGCAACTTGCTCCGCCTTTCCGTCGATCATCTGGGCCCGCGTCCCACGCTCCGGTACACTCAGGCGCGACACGGACTGGGCGTCGAAACCGTCGGGAACGGCGGAGGTCACGGTCTCGATGGTTGCCGACGCAGCCTGGCGCAGCTTGCTGCCCGAAACATAGCGCGGCGGCTTCGATGCGGTCTGGATGCCGAGAACCACAGGGGGCGTCACGGCGAAGCGCGCCGAATGACCGCCGCTGTATTCCTGATTGACGGTCATGGTTCCCTCTGCGAGGCTTATTCCGTTGACGGCGTTCAATGTCGGCCACCCCAACGCGCCCGCCACAAAGGGAGCCAACTGGCCGAACACGTCCTCCGGCGTCTGCACGCCGGTCATGACAACGTCCGCGCCTAGATTCTTCAGAACCGAAACAAGCAGGTGCGCGACGGTGCGCGATCCGACCACCCCTTCCAGGTCGTGCTGCACCAGGATAGCGTCGTCGGCGCCACGCGCGATTGCCGTCTGCAACTGTCGCTCGGCACCGTCACCCGCCATCGCAATCGCGGTAACCCGGGCACCGGCCTGTTCTTTGATCAGGACGGCTTCTTCGAGCGCATGGTCATCGAATTCGTTCAGCTTCAGCCCGACCCATTCCCGGTCAATTTCGGTCCCGTTCTCGGCGATCTCCAGCTCTTCGGCCAGATCCGGTACGATACGCAATATAACCGCAATATGCATTCGACCTCTTCCCTAAAATCGCACAGGATAGCGCTGCGCACGCATGTTCGACCGCCCCGTAAACGGTGCCGTCATCGGACCGCCGGAGCATAGAAGAGCCCCCTATCAAAAATGTCAACGATAATGTCAACATTATTGTCATGATTGATTTGCTGTGCAAAGGTGCGTGTCGGGAGAGCGACAGCACCGCGCCGCGCCTACACAAATCACAGGAGGAAGCCGAATGACAACGACGGTCAACAAGCCACCCAAGATAGCCGATGTGCTGATCATAGGCGCGGGGGCATCCGGCGCCGTGGCGGCCAAACATCTTGCGGAAAACGGCATCCAGGTTGTCTGCCTCGAACAAGGTGGCCGCGTCGATAATTCGGAATTCTGGGGCAACAAGCCGGAATGGGAACTGATGTCGCAGAAGCGCTGGCATCCCAATCCCAATGTCCGCGACCTGGAGCAGGACTATCCAGTGGACACGTCGGAATCGGACGTGAATCCGCTGATGTATAGCGCGGTTGGCGGCAGCACGATCCTTTATGCGGCCCACTGGCAGCGGTTTATGCCTTCGGATTTCCGAGTAAAGACGCTGGATGGCGTCGCCGACGATTGGCCCTTCACCTATGAAGAACTTGAGCCGTTCTACGAACAGATGGACGTGGAAATGGGCACTTCCGCCCTTAACGGCGATCCGGCCTATCCCCCGGGAAAAGCCGCGCCGCTGCCACCGCTGCCGATCGGCAAGATCGGGATGAAGGCCGCCGAAGGCATGAACAAGCTCGGCTGGCATTGGTGGCCCGCCCCCAACTCTATTCCCTCCAAGCCCTACGGCGGCCGCAACCAGTGCGTGCGGTGGGGTACCTGCCTGACGGGCTGCCCGGAACGGGCAAAGGCGTCGGTAGACCACACCCATTGGCCAGACGCTGTCAAGAATGGTGCGATTTTGATCACTGGCGCGCGCGTGCGCGAAATCACGGTCGATAGCGAAGGGCTCGCCAATGGCGCAACCTATATCGATCGCCAGGGACGCGAGCGGCACCAGAAGGCGCAGATCGTGATCGTCTGCGCCAACGGCATCGGCACGCCGCGCCTGCTGCAACTGTCGAAGTCTGACCGCTTCCCCAAAGGCCTCGCCAATTCCTCGGGGCTAGTCGGCAAGAACCTGATGATGCACCCCTATGCGGCTGTCACCGGCTATTTCGACGACCCCCTGGAAAGCTGGCTCGGGCCGGCCGGCCAGACCATCCAGTCGATGCAATTCTATGAGACGGACAAGGCGCGCGGCTTCGTGCGCGGCGCCAAGTGGCAGGTCATGCCCTCCGGCGGCCCGCTGGGCATGCGAGCAGCCTATGGCGGCAAGCCGTTGGAGGAGGCCTGGGGCGCAAACCTGCACCGCAATACCCGCAAGGTGTTCGGCCGTGCATTCGAATGGGGAATCATCGCCGAAGACCTTCCCGATGAAGCAAACGCCGTCGTTCTCGATCCTGTCTTGAAGGACAGCGACGGAATTCCGGCACCCAAGATTATCTACAAGAACTCCGACAACACCAGGAAGATGATCGATTTCCATCTGGAGCGGGCCAAGGAGGCAATGCTTGCCGCCGGCGCCACCGACATTTCCACGACCCCGCTGATGCGCGATTGCGGCTGGCATTTGATGGGCACAGCCAGGATGGGCACCGATCCGGAGCGGTCGGTGGTCAACCAGTACGGGCAATCCCACGACGTGCCCAACCTCTACATCTACGACGGCAGCGTCTTTGTTACCTCGTCTGGATTCAATCCGACCGGCACGATCATGGCTGTCGCCTTACGCTGCGTTAAAAATCTCATCGCCAATCGTCGCAACCAAAAGGTGGCAGCATGAGCCAGTTCGACCAATCCCTGCGCGATACGTTCGCGGCCATCGCCGACGTGCTGATTCCGAATGCGGAGGGCATGCCTTCCGCCAGCGAGATGAATGTGCAGGGCGACATGCTCGACCACATTCTGGGGCTACGACCGGATTTGCGCGAGAATTTCATGCGCGGCCTGAAAAAGGCGGCGGGTCGCGATGCATCCGAGGCCGCGAACGACTTGAACCAGACCGATGCTGCCGCCCTTTCGGCCATCGGGCTGGTTGCCTCCGCCGGCTACTACATGATGCCCCCGGTTCGTGAACTGATCGGATATCCGGGACAGCAAAGCCGTCCCGAAAGCGATCCCGACGCCGTCCCGCCTTACGTGAAAAACGGCATGCTGCAACAAGTGATCGACCGGGGTCCCATTTTCCGGCCGACACCGAAATAATCAACCGCATTCCAGGGAGGAAGTTATGGCTACCACACCACTGTCCGGCGCTCGGGCCGGTCGGGACGAAATCGCAGATGTCTTGATCATAGGGGCCGGACCATCCGGCTCGGTAACCGCAAAGCATCTGGCACAGGCCGGGTTCAAGGTGGTCGCCTTGGAACAGGGACATATGCCCGACGCCAATCGCTATCCCGGCCGACGACCAGAATGGGAACTGGTGACACAGAAACAGTGGCACCCTAACCCCAACTTCCGCGACATGCCGCGCGACTATCCGATCAACACCTCTGAATCCGACGTCAATCCGCTAATGTTCTGCGGCGTCGGCGGCAGCGCCACGCTGTACGCGGGCCACTGGACGCCGTTCATGCCTTCGGATTTCAAGGTGAAAACGCTCGACGGCGTGGCCGACGACTGGCCGTTTTCCTACGAGGACCTCCTGCCCTATCTGGAAGTCATCGAGCACGAGGTCGGCGTATCGGGCCTTGGCGGCAATCCGGCCTACCCGCCGAAGCTGGCCTATCCGACGCCGGCGCTGCCGATCGGCAAGGTCGGCAGCAAGGCTGCCGAATGCATGGACAAGATGGGCTGGCATTGGTGGCCCGGTACCAACGCCATCCCCTCGGTTGCCTATAACGGCCTCAATGCCTGCGTGCGGCGTGGCACCTGCATGAGCGGCTGCCCCGAAGGCGCCAAATCCACCACCGACATCACGCATTGGCCGCACGCTCTCAAGGCCGGGGCAAGGCTGGTCACCGGCGCGCGCGTGCGCGAAATCACCGTCGATGACCGGGGTCTTGCTACCGGCGCCATCTATATCGATGAAAACGGTCGCGAGCGGCACCAGAAGGCCCACACCGTGATCCTGTGTGCAAACGGCATCGGCACGCCGCGCCTCCTGCAACTGTCGAAATCGGCGCGCTTCCCGGACGGGCTGGCGAATTCCAGCGGCCTTGTCGGCAAACGGCTCATGATGCACCCCTTCTCGGCGGTGCAGGCAACCTTCGAAGAGGATCTGGAGTCCTGGCGCGGGCCGTTCGGGCAGAACGTATCGTCATATGAATTCTACGAGACCGATGAAAGCCGGGGTTTTGTGCGCGGTGCAAAGTGGGGCGCTATGCCCGGCGGCGGCCCGTTGGGGGCGACTAGTTTTGTCGGCTCCAAGGTTTTCACCGACCCAAATGCGCAGGTCGAGGATATGTGGGGCACCAACCTGCATGATCTTGTGACGCGCCGCTTCGGCCACACCATGGTCTGGGGGATCATCGGCGAGGATCTGCCCGAAGAATCGAACCAGGTGCTTCTGGACCCTGACCTGACCGACACGGACGGAATTCCCGCGCCAAAGCTCATCTACAAGGTTTCGCAGAATTCGGAGAATATGCTGAAATTCCACGAAGAGCGCTGCGTCGAAGCTTGTAACGCCGGAGGCGCAATCGAGACTTCGGTCGTGCACCAGATGCCCGACACGGGATGGCATCTGCTTGGAACCTGTGTAATGGGCAAGGATCGCGAAACATCAGTGGTCAACGAGTGGGGTCAGACACACGACGTCCCGAACCTGTTCGTGTTCGACGGAAGCACATTCCCGACTTCTGGAGGGCTTAACCCGACGGCCACCATCATGACCGTCGCACTGCGCCAGACCCGGCGCATGATCGCCGAACGTCGCAACCAGGAGGCCGCATGATGTCCGCCGCAAAACTCACGCCGGAAATGCGTACCCTCTTCGGTCAGGTCGCCGATATGCTGATACCGGCTTACAAAAAATTTCCTGCAGCAACCACTGTCGGCGTGCACCAGAAACTGCTCGACGATGTGCTGGGGTTCAGGCCCGACCTGGTCGAGGCATTCCTGCGCGGCCTTGCCAGGATCGATGCGAACTCGCTTTCGAAAAGCGTCAATACGCTTTACCGAGACGACTCCGACGCTTTTAACGCCATAAGCTTGGCCGCGTCCGGAGGCTACTATATGGCGCCGGATGTACGCACAGTGCTTGGTTATCCGGGTCAGGAATCCTTGACCTACGATCCGCGCGAAGTCGCTGATTATCTGACCGACCATATGCTGGAACGCGTTGCCCGCCGAGGTTCGTTCTACCGCCCGACCCCTGCGACTTGAACCTTTACCGGTCGCGCGGCCTGTGTCGCGCGACCCTTTTCATGAAGGTCCATGGGTGACAATACCTCGCTGCGAACCCGCCGATCCTCGGCCGCGCGCACCGCGCACGAAGCTGCCGATCGGCACAATCGACACGCATTTCCATGTCTTCGGCCCGATCGAGGACTATCCCTTCGATTCGGCCCGTGGGTACACCCCGCCCGACGCGAGCTTAGCTCAATACGAACATCTGGCAGGTCTGCTCGGCTTTTCCCGCGCCGTTGCGGTGCAGCCTAGCGTCTACGGCTTCGACAACAGCCGAATCCTGGCCGCCATGCGCGAAGCGACAATGCCCATGCGCGGCATTACCGTCATCGATCCCGGATTGCCGGAAAGCCAACTTGTTCGTCTGCATGAACAGGGCATACGCGGCGTGCGCATCAATCCGGTGTTCACGGCCAAGGCCGGTTTTTCCATCGCCAAACCTCTGGCAGACCGGGTTAGGCATCTCGGTTGGCATCTGCAATTCCTGGCCGACATATCCCAGATCGACGATCTCGCAGGCAATATCGAAGCGCTCGACATACCAGTGGTGTTCGATCATCTGGGCCATATACCCACGCACAAGGGAACCGGGAATTCCGGGTTTCAGGCCCTACTCGAGCTTGTCCGCGAGGGGCGTGCGTGGGTCAAGCTTTCGGGGGCTTACCGCATCACGGCGCAGCATACACCGCCGCCCTATAGCGATGTCGCACCCTTTGCCGAAGCCCTTGTCTCCGCAAATCCAGAACGCATCCTGTGGGCAAGCGATTGGCCGCATCCTTCGATCGCGGTTCCGATGCCGAATGATGGCGATCTGACCGACATGGCGCTCGGCTGGGTTTCCGATCCGGATATCCGTCAGAAGCTTTTCGTTACGAACGCAGAGCGACTTTATGGATTTGAGTCGGTCATGCCCACCCATACCGCTCACGAAGGCTAAAGCCGATGCACAAATACATCCTGATGGCATTGGCGGCCGGTGCGGTGCTGCCCATCCAGGCGTTGATCAACGGACGCTTGTCGGCGGGCGTCGGCGGCGCTTTCCTGGCCGGGAACATTTCCTTTGTCGTTTCAGCCCTCGTGCTTGCGCTGATTCAACTGGGCATGAACCATCCTTTGCCCTCGCTCGGGCAGGTTTCGGCCATCCCGCTCTGGGCCTGGGTCGGGGGGGGCGCTGGGTGCCGTCTATATCGTCGGTTCGATTGTTAGCGTGGGCGCTATCGGCACCACCTCGGCCATTTGCCTGATCATCGTAGGGCAGATCGCGGCGGCACTTATTGTCGACCGCTTCGGTCTGCTCGGCGCGGTCGGCCATCCGCTGACCCTGTTTCGCCTGTTGGGAGCATGCCTGGTGGTCGCAGGCGCGGTCATCGTCGTTCGCGGATAATAAAAAAAAGGCAGGGCCGACGCGGACACTGTCCACGTCAGCCCTGCCTGATGTCATCAGCCGGCGATGGCGGCGGCGGCGGCGCTGGCGATCGCCTCGTCATCCGGCGGCATGCCGCCGGCAACGCCGACAGCCCCGATCACCTGATCCTTGCGGGTAATCGGCACCCCCCCAGCGAAGACGACCAGCGGCTGGCGATGTGAATTCTCCATGCCATAGAGCGGCGCCCCCGGCTGAACCAGAGCCATCACGTCGCCGGTCTTCATGTTCATCGAACGCGCGGTGTAGGCTTTGCCCTGCGAAATTTCGATGCTCGCCAAAAGCGCGCCATCCATACGCACGAAACCCAGAAGGTTGCGCCCATCATCGACAATGCTGATGCTCGACGGCGAATTCAATTCGCGCGCCTTCTTCAATGCGGCCTGAAGCCCGGCGAGTACCTGATCGGTAGTAATCGTCATATCATTCTCCTTGATGTTAAGCTGCGATTTCAGTTCCGCGTCCCCCCATGGAGATCGCGAGTAGCTGGTCGTAATTGCAGGCCGTCTTCGGCGCGTCGTGAACCACCGCGCCGTTACGGATCACCAGGACCCGCTCTGCAAGCGACAGGATTTCCTTGGTCGAGGACGAGATGACGATCACCGCCGCGCCGCTTTCGGCCATGCGCAGGATGATGTCGTAGATTTCTTTGATCGCCCCCACATCCACCCCGGAGGTCGGCTCGACGAAGACATAGACGCGAGCACTGGCCTTCAGCCATTTGCCGATGACCGCCTTCTGCTGATTGCCTCCGGAAAAGAACTTTACCGCCGTGTTGGGCTGGCGAGGGTTGACGTTCAACTGGTTCATCACCTCGGTGCCATAGGCCGCCTTTTGCCGTCCAAGCACGAGCCCAAGCCTCGACAGGCTCGACAGGACCGGCAGGCAGATGTTGTCGGCCATCGTTAGATTGGGAAACAGTGCTTGCTTGCGCCGGTCTTCGGGGATGATCGCCACACCCGCCGCGCGTGCAGCCGGCGGGTTTGCGATCTCCGCAGCCTTGCCATCTATCCGGATGACGCCCGAACTGCGCAGGATTCCGCCAAGCGCCAGCTCTATTTGTTCCATTCCGCCGCCTACCGGGCCGGTTATACCCAAGACTTCGCCGGCATGTACCTTGAGTGAAAGCGGCTGCAGCTTGTCTGTCTGAAGCCCATCCAATTCAAGCACCACTTCGGGCTTGGAATGGCCGGTATTGTAGGTCTCAAGCTCGCTCCGGCTTCGGTCCACCATCAATTCGGTGACCCGTTCCTCGCTGATCTCGTCCCGGTCCAGGGTTGCCGAAACCATGCCGCCACGCAGAATGGTCACGCGGTCACAGATACGCTTGATCTCCGCCAGGCGGTGCGAAATGTAGATAATCGTAATGCCCTGCGAGAGGAAATTCTGGATGATCTTGAACAGAAGCTCCACTTCGGACGCTGACAGGCGCGACGTCGGTTCGTCGAGGACGATAACCTTGTATTTACGGTGGAAAAGCGTGCCGAGCATAACAAGCTGCATCTCGGCCGCCGACAGCGACTTCGCCTGCCAATGCACGTCGATATCGATGCCGATTTCGTCGAAGATGGCCTTGGCCTGTCTGTGAATTTCGCGGTCATTCATCAGGCCTTTGCCGGGTTCGTTGCCGAGCAGGACATTTTGCCCAACCGTGAAGCCGCCGATAAGCTCCGCATCCTGATACACCGCGCCCAAGCCCAACCGGTGCGCATCCAGCGGGCTGGCAATGCGTACGGCTTGACCGTCAAGCAGGATCTCCCCGCTGCTCGCCCCATAGACGCCGGTCAGTATCTTGATCAGCGTCGACTTGCCCGCGCCGTTCTCGCCCAGCAGGCCGTGTACCTCACCGCGGCGAAATCCGAGGTCTATGCCCTTGAGAACCGTGGTCCCGCTGAAGTCCTTGACGAGGTTGCGAACCTCAAGCAGCCATTCCGACATTTCGGCCTCCGATGGCTCAGATGAACTTGAGGTGGATTTCTTCGCGGTTCAGCATCGCATTCGCGCCAACGGCAAGGATGAGGATGAGGCCCGAAAAGAGCTGGCGCGCGGCAAAGGGAAAGCCGACCATATTCATCCCGGAATTGACCATGTAGATGAAGAAGACACCGAGCAGCGTGCCAAACACATGCGGCTTGCCCTTGCCGAGAACGGTCGCGCCAAGGAAGACGGCGGCGAAAGCCTCCAGCAAGTATCCTTCGCCGCCCACGGGCTGCGCGGACGTCGAAACCGAAGTTAGGATGACACCGCCGATCGCCGACATAAGGCCCGCGAACACAAACGCCAGGATCAGCCAGCTATAGACTTTGACGCCGGAGTAATATGCTGCCATCGGGTTGTCGCCGACGGCGATGATGTAATGACCAGGTTTGGTGCGGGTCGCCACGATATGCATGATGGCCACGACCCCCAGCAAAATCAGGACCGGGAAGGCGACGAAGCCGATCTTGCCCTGGCCAATGAAGCGGAAGGCGGTTTCGCCGTAATCGACCGCGATCTGATATCCGTCGGTCAGGAATATGTTGATGCCCCCGAGTACGAACATCATGCCGAGTGTCACCACGATCCCCGACAGCCGTCCGTAGGTGACCAGGAAGCCATTTGTCAGGCCGATAAGCGCGCCGACGCAAAGCGCACCGACGATTGCCGCCCATGGCCCGACCACCGGTATGAGAAAAGCCGTGACGATGGAACTGGTGGTGACGGTGAGCCCGACCGAAAGATCGAAGCTGCCGCCGACGACCACAAAGGTCAGTCCAACCGAAACCAGACAGCTGATGATCATTGAAAACAGAATGTTGTTGAAGTTCGACAACGTCAGGAAATAGGGCGATGCCAGCGCGAAGCCGATCCCCGTGGCCACGATAACGGCGATGGTTCCCCAGCGGCGCAGGAAACTGACAATAAACGGGGTTTTCCGATCATTCGAACTCCCCTGCGCCTGAGCTTTCACAGGGCTTGCTTCCAGGGCTGACTCTGCCATATCGACCTCCGAGCCGCGATGCGGGCTCATTCAACACGCATTCTGGAATTAATTGTAGACGCCGCCGTCGATCGTGATCGACTGCGCTGTCATGTAGGAAGATTCGTCCGATGCCAGGTAGACGAAAAGCGGGGCGATCTCACTCGAGACGGCCTGCCGGCCCAGCGGCACGACGGCGGAAACCACCTTTGCCTGCTCGTCGGCACCACCCATGAAATTGATCGCGGGCTGGTTGAACGCCGTATCCACCCAACCGGGGCAGATTGCGTTGACGCGGATATTGTCGGCGGCCAATTCCATGGCGAGGGCCGTGGTGAAGGCAATGACCGCGCCTTTCGATGCGGAATAGGCCGTCAAGCCCGAACCGCCGCGCTTGCCGGCCAGCGACGAGGTGTTGATGATCGAGCCCTTGCCGTTCTTCTTGAGGTGCGGGATCGCATACTTCGCTCCAAAGAAATGAGCGCGCGAATTGACCGCGAACAGCGCATCCCATTTGGCCGCATCGAACCCGGTAACGGCGCCGGAATGCTGAAGGCCGGCATTCTGGCACAGCACGTCCAGCCCGCCCAGCCAGGCAACACCTTGATCGATCAGGTTGCGCACGCTGTCTTCGGAGGTGACATCGACCTTGATGAAGTGGACCGATGCGCCGAACTCGCGCGCCGTCTCGGCGCCGGCGTCGTCGCGGTCGCCGATGACGACGCGAGCGCCCTCGGCCACGAAGCTTTTGACAGCCTCCTTGCCGATATTGCTAACCGCTCCGGTGATGATGATGCGTTTTCCCGCAAGACGTCCGGTCATGATCGAGGTCTCCAGCCGTGGCTCTGCTATTTCATATCGGACAGAAGTTGGCCGCCGCGGCCCCAACTGTCTTCATCGACTTCATTGATGATCACATGTACGCGCTCTTCGGCCGATCCGCAGACATCGACGAGAACTTCCGTCATGCGCCGCACGATCTCGCGCTTCTGGTCAATGGTTCGCCCATCCTTGATGTTTACTTGTACCACAGGCAATTGATGCCCTCCATGTATGGTTCTTATTCGATTCCGATTGGAAGGACCGGGCAACAATTGCCCGGCCCTTTTCGCAAAGGGCTTAGCCCCCGTATGGCTTCAGGAAGGCAATAGCCTCTTCGTCCATCTTCTGGATCTCAGCCAGAGCCTTGCTCGCCTGGTCTTTGGGGATCACGGTGACGGGAACGCGGCTCTGGTAAGGAGGCACTGTCTCGCCCTGGCCAAGCTTGATCGCGATGTCGGCTACCTGCTCGCCCATCAGGTGCCAAGGCACGTCGGTCGAATACTCGATCGGCGATTCGGGTCGCACCATCTCTTCCAGCAACTGGTTCGAGCAGTAATGGTTGAAGATGCGCACGTCCGTACGGTTCATCTGCTTAAGCGCCTGCGCGGCCCCGATCGACAAAGGCCACCACCAGGAAATGATACCGGTGAGCGAACCTGGCTCCGGGTTGGCCTGGAGCAGCGACAGGACGTTATCACGGCCTTTCGAAATCTGGTCCTGCGTCGAGACGCTGCCGGACATGAATGGCAGGATTTTCATCCGCGGCTCGTAGGTCGCCATGAGGGAGAACTGATCGGCTTCCTGATCGAAGGGCGTATAAAAGCCCTTGCTTTCCGCCGTCTGGACAAAGGTTCCCTGGCGGCCCGTGACGTTCTGCACGTGATAGGCGAGCGTCGAGCCGGTTGCGTAGGTGTCCTCGGTTACGAAGGCCGAATCCTTGACGGGAACGGCGAAGCCGACCGTCTTGATGCCGCGCTTCTGGGCTTCATCCACCAGATAGGCGGTTTCGGATTCGAGCGAGTAGATGCCCAGAACCAGAACGTCGATTTCGCGGTCCAGAAGGGTGCGGGCCGAATCCTGCTCACTCTGCTTGCTCGGCGTACCGCGCACGGTCACGACCTCACCGCCCGCTTCGACCACCTTCTTGATCAGCGTATAGCAGCCGCGACGCCAAGGCTGGTTGAAGGGACCATAGTTCAGGCCAAGGCCCACGCGCACCTTCTTGCCCGACTGGGCAAAAGCCGGCTTGGCCAGCGTGGAACTCAGCAAGCTAGCGGCAGCCAGCGTTCCTCCGGTTGCCGTCAAAAAGCGACGGCGGCTCACCCCTGTAACAGCCGTCTCATTCTTATTATCTTCAGACATTGCTTCCTCCATTGACACCCTGTCGGGCCTCTTTTAGCGGACGGTTTGCTCCGATCCGCCTGTCTCCAATTCCAGGCCGCCTAACTCATCGAGAAACTCGGCGATGAGCCGTGTCGCGCGGTCAGGCTGCTCCATCGTGAAAAGGTGTGCGGCATCCTCCAGAAGGGCGAAGCGCGCGCCGTCTATGCGCTCTCCCAAAGCCTGCATCGATTCCGGCGTGGCCGAAATATCCTGCGCCGCCGCGATAAGAAGGGTCGGCACCGAAATCATTTCGGCGACCCCCTCCAGGTTCATGTCGCGGATGGCCGCTGCACACCCTGCATAGCCCTGCGGCGAGGTCCTGCCCACCATCTGGCGCACCGCGTCGGTCACATCGGGATGGGCCGCCCGGAAGCCCAGCGTCAGCCATCGGTCGACGGTCGCCTCCACCATCGGGCCGATGCCCGTCGATCGTGCAGCCAACACGCGCTCGTTCCAGAGGTCGGATGGTGCGGAAGCAAATGTCGCGCACAAGACGAGGCTTTCGACACGGTCGGGAGCGCGAGCCGCCAGGACCTGCCCGATCATCCCGCCCAGCGAAAGTCCGACAAAATTCATCCGCTCTATATCGAGGACGTCCAGGAGCCGAAGAGCGTCGTCCGCCAGAAGATCGAGCGTGTAGTCTCCGGCGGTCGCCTCAGTCTGGCCATGGCCGCGGGCATCGAAGCGCACGACGCGGTAGTTTTCAGCCAGCACTTCGGCCTGCTTTGCCCACATCGTCATGTCTGCGGCGAGGCTATTGGCCAGAACCACCACAGGCGAATCCGGTGACCCCTTTTCGTCCACTTGGACAAAAATACCGTTGACCCGCAGTCGCTTCAAACCTGGCCTCCCTCGTCGAAAGCGCCGTCGCTATAACGTGCTTCTCGCCATCTGATTTCATGCTAACAATCTTGTCAACAATTTTGTTGCGTCTTTTGCCGACATATGGCCAATTACTCATCAGCATGGGAGAACACATGGACGTCGAAACAATAGTCATCGGTGCCGGGATCGTCGGACTGGCTGTTGCCCGACGATTGGCGATGCTGGGAAAAGAGGTCTTGCTCATCGAGGAATCCGATGCGATCGGCACGCACACATCCTCGCGGAATTCGGAAGTGGTCCATGCAGGGCTTTATTACGTTCCTGGCAGTCTGAAGGCTCGGCTTTGCGTTTCAGGACGTGAGGCGCTCTATGCCTATTGCGAACAGCGCAATGTTCCAGCCAAGGCCATCGGTAAATTGATCGTGGCCGTTTCGGAGACCCAGATTCCTATGCTGGAGGCATTGCAAAAACGAGCCACAGCAAATGGCGTCGGCGATGTCATCTTTCTGGACAGGGCAGATGCGCGTCGCATGGAACCGGAAGTGGAGTGTTTCGCGGCGCTTTATTCGCCATCTTCCGGCATTGTCGATAGCCACACCCTGATGCTGGCCCTCCAGGGCGATGCCGAAGCCCATGGCGCACAATGTGTCTTGCGCACCTGTGTCACCGGCATTGCGTGCCGCAAGGCAGGTTTTGGGGTTAGGACATCAGGCAGCGAAGATATGGTGCTTGAGTGCAGAAGCGTGATCAACTGCGCCGGCCTCGGCGCACAGGAAATTGCCCGTAACACCGAAGGCTATCCCCCCAATCGCATTCCGCCGCGCTTCCTGGCCAAAGGCAATTATTTCTCGGTCTCGGGCAAAACGCCTTTTTCGCACCTAGTCTACCCTCTGCCCGTCGAGGGCGGTCTCGGCGTCCATGTGACCCTTGACCTGTCCGCCCGGATGCGGCTAGGCCCGGACCTTCATTGGGTGGACAAAGTCGATTATACTCCCGACGCAAGCCTCAGGGACAATTTTTACGCCGCCGTCACACCGTTTTGGCCGGGAATAATGGACAGAGAACTCAGTTGCACCTACAGCGGCATAAGACCCAAAGTCAGCGGCCCCGGCAGCGGAGACGCCGACTTCCTGGTCGAAGGGCCGACGGATCATGGTATTGAAGGTCTTGTGAACTTCTTCGGCATCGAATCACCCGGATTAACCGCATCGCTCGCGCTTGCCGATCACGCAGCCAAAAAACTTGGTTGGAGTTAGAAAATGACCCCGAATAAGAACAGCCAGAACGCGGCTCAGATCGTCGACTTCATTAAGCAGAAAATCATTTTCGGGCGCCTGCGTCCTCGCGAACGGCTGATCGAGGAAGACATCACCGCACAGTTCGATGTTTCCCGCCACGTGGTCCGTGCCGCAATGATGGAGCTCGAGCAACTCGGGCTGGTGACGAGGCGCCCGAACAAGGGCGTCACCGTGCGGGATTTCTCCGTCGAAGAGATCGACCAGATCTACGACATCCGAGCGCTCTTGCAGTCAGAAGCTGGGCGTCGGATCCCCATGCCTGCGCCGAAGGAATTGATCGATGAACTCGAGGCGATCCATCGTGACTACTGCCTGGCTCATGACAACGACGAATTGCAGAAGGTCTGCTCGCTGAACAACCGCTTCCACCGAACGATCTGGGCCGCCTGCGGAAACGCCTGCTTGAGCGGCCTAATCGACCGAATCTGGATAGAGACACTGGGCATCCGATGCTACGGCATCGGCGACGCCACCCTTTTGAAACTCGCCCGGTCCGAACACGGGCGAATGATCGAAATGCTGAAGACCGGCGACCGCGAAGGGTTCATCAAGCTCTCGACCGATCACATGCAGCCCTCGCTCGAAGCCTACAAGCGGGCGCACGGAGGATGGACCGGCGCGCCGTCCGACCTTGACTGGATCGACGAGAGGCAGGCATCTTGAACCTGACCTACGAAGTCATCGTACCGGGCAACAACCTTCGCTTGGCGGACGATTTCCTGGGGATTTCGAGCATTACGCTCATTCACGCTAAATCGGGACCGCTGTTGTTTGACACCGGCGGATATATCTCGCGGCTAGGCCTGATAAAGCGACTCGGCGAACGCGGTCTGGCTCCGTCCGACATCAAGACAGTTTTCCTTTCGCACCTGCATTTCGATCACGCGCATAACATCGACCTGTTTCCAAAAGCCCGCTTCATTCTCAGCCGCCGTGAATGGGAGTATGCGCAAAATCCTCATCCCGACGATCTGCTTATGCCATGGGGGGTTCTCGACCATCTCACCAAAGGAAACGTGGAGTTGATCGAAGGCGAAGGCGAGCTGGAGGACGGTCTCTTCCATTTTTCGGCGCCGGGCCATACGCCAGGATGTCACGCTCTTGAATTTGACACGGATGACAAAGGCCATGTCGTGATCGCGGGAGACGCGATCAAATACATCAAGGAAGTCATACTCGGGCGCTGCGACATGGCATTCGACACAATCGAGACGGGGACCGCAAGCATCCGACGAATTCTCGCTTGCGCCGACCGCATCGTTCCCGGCCACTTCCCTGAACTGATAAGACAACCGGACGGCCATTTCTCGTGGGACGATGGTGTGCCGTTTAATCTTCTGGTCAGATAGATCAACTTCATCGGCGCATTCATTGTTGTGGATGCCCCGAGGAACCCTGTTAGTTCATAACCAAAAGCAAGAATGTCTTTCTTCCTGTAACCATCAAGAGATCAGGACGAAATAGACCGCTCTAAAAACGCAGGCTGTTTTTGGCACAGATGCCAAATCCGAACAGGCGGTTCGGGGTGGGTGAGCGAAGATACCGCATGCCAAGATTGAGAACAATGGGCGTTGGTGCATCTGTGGACGTCCTACCAAGTCAATATTTCCGCATTAAGAGCGACCTAGTTGGAAGGGGGTTCGATATGCTGCGTGCCTTCAATCGATCCGATAGGGCAATGTCCCTCTCAGATTGTGGTCCACAACTAGTTTTCGGTTTAACGGCGGGACCGCGCGTTGGTGGCAGTTAGTGCGTTCGCAGATGCGGCAGGAGATGCCGATCGGATCGAAGGCGGCGCGATTGCCATGGCCGAGCTTGTCAGCATAGACGAAATCGCCGGCATAAGTGACCTCGCAGCCGAGCGCGATGGCATAGCGGCGCTGCGGCGCGTTGAAGCCGCCGCCACCTTTGGTGAGGTCGGTGGCCACGCACAGATAGCGCACGCCGTCCGGCGTCTCGGCAAGCTGGCGAATGATACTGCCCGGCCTCTCGAAGGCCTGGTGCACGTTCCATAAGGGGCAGGCCGCGCCGAAGCGCGCGAACTGCAGCTTGGCAGCGCTGTGGCGCTTGGTGATGTTGCCGGCACGGTCGATGCGGGCAAAGAAGATCGGCACGCCCTTGAGGCCTGGCCGCTGCAATGTGCTCAGCCGATGCGCCACCTGCTCGATGCTGGCACTGAAGCGCGCGGCCAGCAGTTCGAGATCGTGGCGCAGTTCTTTCGCGGCTGCCAGGAACGACTGGTAGGGTAATGTCAGTGCACCGGCGAAATAGTTCCGCAGGCCTATCTTGCAGATTTCCAACGCTTCGGACGTGCGAAACCTGGCACGTTGGGCGATCCCTGAGACGACCTCTTCCATCTCGAGTTCGGCAATCTGGAAGGCGACCTGGAAGTTACGGGTCGAGGGCGGTGAATAGGGATTGACGTACAATATCCGCGCCACTGGATCGAAACGCCGGATGATGTCGTCGCCCGGTTCAGCCCGGACGACGCGAATTTTGTGCGCCTGCTCGATATAGGCTGGCAGGATGGCGCTGGTATCGCGGTCTGAAATGCCCAGTTCGCCGGCAAGCTTCTCCGCGGCAAGATCGAGATCGTGAATGTAATTGTCGACGAAGTGGAAGAAATCGCGAACTTCTTCATAGGATGAGGGTTCGGTGAGCGAGGAACTCTTGCCAAGCGCGTCATCGAAACTGGCCAGTTGCTCGCTGTTTCTCCGAAAAGCCTGATGGCAGGCGATCAGAGCGTGGGCCAGACCCGGCGCATTTTGGGTGATCAGCTTCAGTTCTTGCAAATTGGGTTTGTAATTGTCGAAGACCGGGTCGGTCAGTGTTTCCGCCACGGCCGAAAGCAGGCGGTCGTCGTCGCCAAGCGCCATGGCGCCGATGTCGATCTGAAAGTTTTCCGCGAGCGCTAGCAGTACCGCCGCAGAAACCGGGCGCTGGTTGTTCTCGATCTGGTTGAGATAGCTGGCGGAAATGCCAAGGCGCTCCGCGAAAGCAGATTGCGTCGCCTTATGGGAGTCGCGGATTTCGCGGATTTTCCGACCGATATAGAGTTTTCTAGCGGACGTTTTCACAAGTTTGCAAAATCCAATTTGCAAGATGATACATTACACAATCGTACCCTTCAATCGTTTCCGTGCGGCACGCATCCCCCTATTGGTCAGGCTCAGACTTCCCAACCTGTTTCCGGATGCGAATTGATGACCCTTTACTCCACCCTTGGCCGACACGGCTCCGCGATGGATGTTGCCGTTGTGCTCACCGGCTCCATCCTTTTGGCGCTTTCCGCGAAATTCCAGGTGCCGTTCTTCCCGGTCCCGATGTCGATGCAGACATTCTTCGCCATCGGTCTCGGCCTGGCGCTGGGGCCGACGCGCGGTGCCGTCGCGGTCATGCTTTATCTGGCGCAAGGCGCGGCAGGCCTGCCTGTTTTTGCCGGCACGCCGGAGCAAGGCATCGGGCTCGCTTATATGATGGGGCCAACCGGCGGTTTCCTGGCTGGCTTTGTGCTGGTGGCCTTGGTGGCGGGGTGGCTCGCCAAACACGGCTTTGACCGCA
Source organism: Mesorhizobium sp. A623 (assembly GCF_054489405.1). Lineage (NCBI taxonomy): Bacteria > Pseudomonadati > Pseudomonadota > Alphaproteobacteria > Hyphomicrobiales > Phyllobacteriaceae > Mesorhizobium > Mesorhizobium sp. A623. Next base: position 198,365 of record NZ_JBTMXB010000006.1, on the reverse strand, counting down.
ACCCGGTGACAGCGATGGTGGCGGCGCTTCTTGCAGGCTCGGTGATCTATGTGCCGGGCCTTCTCTGGCTGGGCATCGTCATCGGCTGGGACAAGCCGGTGCTGGCCCTCGGCCTCTACCCTTTCGTTCCCGGCGACATCGCCAAGGCCATGCTCGCGGCGGTGGCCTTTCCGGCGGCCTGGAAGTGGCTGTCGGCAAAGGGAGTGAACTGATGCGCCCCGTGCTCGACCAGCTCGAATCCCGCCGCGCCGAGGCCCGCCTTGGCGGCGGACAGAAGCGCATCGACGCCCAGCATGCAAAGGGCAAGCTGACGGCGCGCGAACGGCTCGACGTGCTCCTCGACGAGGGATCGTTCGAGGAATACGACATGTATGTCACCCACCGCGCCACCGATTTCGGCATGGCGAGCCAGAAGGTGCCAGGCGATGGCGTGGTCACCGGCTGGGGCACGATCAACGGCCGGCTGGTCTATGTGTTTTCGCAGGATTTCACCGTGCTAGGCGGCTCGCTGTCGGAAACCCATGCACAGAAAATCTGCAAGATCATGGACATGGCGGTGCGCAACGGCGCGCCGGTCATCGGGCTCAACGACAGCGGCGGCGCGCGCATCCAGGAAGGTGTCGCCTCGCTCGCCGGCTATGCCGACGTGTTCAAGCGCAATGCCGATGCGTCTGGCGTGGTGCCGCAGATTTCGGTGATCATGGGCCCTTGCGCCGGCGGTGCGGTCTATTCGCCGGCCATGACCGACTTCATCTTCATGGTGCGCGATAGCTCCTACATGTTCGTCACCGGCCCGGACGTGGTGAAGACCGTCACCAACGAGATCGTCACCGCCGAGGAACTGGGTGGCGCGCGCACGCATACGACCAAGTCGTCGGTCGCTGACGGCGCCTATGAAAACGACATCGAGACGCTGGAGCAGGTGCGCGCGCTGTTCGACTTCCTGCCACTGAACAACCGGGAAAAGCCGCCGGTACGGCCCTTCCACGACGACCCGTCACGGCTGGAAATGCGGCTCGACACGCTGGTGCCTGACAGCGCCGCAAAACCCTACGACATGCGCGAACTGATCCTGGCGATCGCCGATGAAGGCGATTTCTTCGAAATCCAGGCGGCATTTGCCAAGAACATCATCAACGGTTTCATGCGCATCGAAGGCCAGACGGTCGGCGTTGTCGCCAACCAGCCAATGGTTCTGGCCGGGTGTCTCGACATCGATTCCTCGCGCAAGGCGGCGCGCTTCGTGCGTTTCTGCGACGCATTTTCGATCCCGATCCTGACGCTGGTCGATGTGCCCGGCTTCCTGCCCGGCACAGCGCAGGAGTATGGCGGCGTCATCAAGCACGGAGCCAAGCTGCTATTCGCCTATTCTCAGGCGACAGTGCCGATGGTGACGTTGATCACGCGCAAGGCTTATGGCGGCGCCTATGACGTCATGGCCTCGAAGCATATCGGCGCCGACGTCAACTACGCCTGGCCGACCGCCGAGATCGCGGTGATGGGCGCCAAGGGCGCGACCGAGATTTTATACCGCTCCGAGCTTGGCAATCCCGAAAAGATCGCTGCCCGGACCAAGGAATATGAAGAACGCTTCGCCAATTCGTTCGTGGCGGCAGAGCGCGGCTTCATCGACGAGGTGATCATGCCGCATTCGTCGCGCAAGCGCATCGCGCGCGCCTTCGCCGCCCTGCGCGGCAAGAGCGTCGATACGCGGTGGAAAAAGCACGACACGATGCCGCTTTGAGGACCGGAAACATGTTCAAGAAAATCCTCATCGCCAATCGCGGCGAAATCGCTTGCCGGGTCATCAAGACGGCAAAGAAACTGGGCATCGCCACGGTCGCCGTCTATTCGGATGCCGACCGCGAGGCGCTGCATGTGAAGATGGCCGACGAAGCGGTGCATATCGGCCCCGCGCCGTCGAACCAGTCCTACATCGTTATAGGCAAGATTTTGGACGCGGTGCGCGCAACCGGCGCGGATTCGGTGCATCCGGGCTATGGCTTCCTGTCGGAAAACGCCAATTTCGCCGAAGCGCTCAAGGCGGAAGGCGTAGCCTTCATCGGGCCGCCGCCGGTGGCCATCGAAGCCATGGGCGACAAGATCACCTCGAAGAAGATCGCCGCCGCCGCCGGCGTCTCGACCGTGCCGGGCCATATGGGCCTGATCGCGGATGCGAACGACGCCGTCAAAATCGCGGGTTCGGTCGGATACCCGGTGATGATCAAGGCATCGGCCGGCGGCGGTGGCAAGGGCATGCGCATTGCCTGGAACGACGCCGAGGCGCGCGAAGGCTTCCAGTCGTCGAAGAACGAGGCGAAGGCCTCCTTCGGCGACGACCGCATCTTCATCGAGAAATTTGTCACCCGGCCGCGTCACATCGAGATTCAGGTGCTGGGCGACCAGCACGGCAATCTGGTCTATCTGGGCGAGCGCGAATGCTCGATCCAGCGCCGCAACCAGAAGGTCATCGAGGAGGCGCCGTCGCCGTTCCTGGACGCCGCGACGCGCAAGGCGATGGGCGAGCAGGCTGTCGCCCTTTGCAAGGCGGTCGGCTATTTCTCGGCCGGCACGGTCGAGTTCATCGTCGATGGTGACCGCAAATTCTACTTCCTCGAAATGAACACAAGGCTTCAGGTCGAGCATCCGGTGACGGAACTGATCACCGGCATCGACCTGGTCGAGGAAATGATCCGCATCGCTGCTGGCGAAAGGCTGCGCTTTGGCCAGGCGGACGTAAAACTGAACGGCTGGGCGGTGGAAAGCCGGCTCTATGCGGAAGACCCGTATCGCAGCTTCCTGCCTTCCATCGGGCGCCTGTCGCGCTACCGGCCGCCGGTCGAGGGCACGCGCGACGACGGCACGGTCGTGCGCAACGACACCGGCGTCTTCGAGGGCGGCGAAATCTCGATGTACTACGACCCGATGATCGCCAAGCTGTGCACCTGGGCGCCGGACCGGCTGGCCGCGATCGACGCCATGTCGCAGGCGCTCGACGATTTCGAGGTCGACGGCATCGGCCACAACCTGCCGTTCCTGTCGGCGGTGATGGATCATCCGCGCTTTCGCGAAGGCCGGATAACCACTGCCTTCATTGCCGAGGAATTTCCAGACGGCTTTGTCGGCGTCGCGCCCGACGAGGCGGATGCGCAGAAACTGGCCGCAGCCGCCGCCCTGATGAACCTGCGCTCCGAACAGCGCGCGGTGCAGATTTCAGGCGGAATGGACAACCACCGGCGCAAGGTCGGCTCGGATTGGGCGGTGACGCTGGGCGGCTTCCGCTTCCGGCTCACCGTCGGCGGGCAGGCCGATGGCGCGACCGTCGCGTTCGAAGACGGGCCTTCGGTCAGCGTCGTCAGCGATTGGCTGCCGGGCCGGGTTCATGCGCGCTTCGTCATTGATGGCGAGCCTGCGGGGATCAAGATGGAGGCGACCGGCACCGGCATGCGGCTGCGCTGGCGCGGCATGGATGTGGTCGCGCATGTGCGCACGCCGCGCGCCGCCGAGCTTGCCTTGCTGATGCCGGTGAAATTGCCGCCGGACACTTCGAACATGCTTTTGTGCCCGATGCCGGGCGTCATCACCAGCATTGCCGTCAATGTCGGAGATCAGGTCGAGGCGGGGCAGGCGCTGGCCACCGTCGAGGCGATGAAGATGGAGAACGTGTTGCGGGCCGAGCGCCGCGCAACGGTGAAGCGCATCGCGGCGCAAGCGGGCCTCAGCCTTGCCGTCGATGAACTCATCATGGAATTCGAGTAGGAACGAATCGATGGCCGAGCGCACAAGCCATGACGCGTGGCACAAGCTTGCCGAACGCGAGCTAAAGGCCTCTCCGGACGATCTCGTCTGGCATACGCCGGAAGGCATCGACGTAAAACCGCTCTATACCCAAGCTGATCTTGAAGGCGTCGGTCATCTCGGCACGCTGCCGGGGATAGAGCCGTTCCTGCGTGGTCCGCGCGCCACCATGTATGCCGGCCGGCCATGGACCATCCGGCAATATGCCGGTTTCTCGACGGCGAAGGAAAGCAACATCTTCTACCGCAAGGCGCTGGCGGCCGGCCAGAAAGGCCTGTCGGTGGCGTTCGACCTTGCCACCCATCGCGGCTATGACAGCGACCATCCCCGCGTCGAGGGCGATGTCGGCAAGGCCGGCGTCGCCATCGATTCGGTCGAGGACATGAAAATCCTGTTCGACGGCATTCCGCTGGACGAAATGTCCGTCTCCATGACCATGAATGGCGCCGTGATCCCGATCCTTGCCAATTTCATCGTCGCCGGCGAAGAACAGGGCGTTTCGCGTGCAAAGCTTTCAGGAACGATCCAGAACGATATCCTGAAAGAATTCATGGTCCGCAACACCTACATCCACCCGCCCGAACCCTCGATGCGGATCGTTGCCGACATCATCGATTATACGGCGCGCGAGATGCCGAAATTCAACTCGATCTCGATCTCCGGCTACCACATGCAGGAAGCCGGCGCGACGCTGGTGCAGGAACTGGCCTTCACGCTGGCCGACGGGCGCGAATATGTGCGCGCCGCCCTGGCCAAGGGGCTCGACGTGGACGCCTTCGCCGGTCGTCTTTCCTTCTTCTTTGCCATCGGCATGAATTTCTTCATGGAGGCGGCAAAGCTGCGGGCAGCACGGCTTTTATGGTCGCGCATCATGGCCGAGTTCGAGCCGAAGAAGCCGACCTCGCTGATGCTGCGCACCCATTGCCAGACATCGGGCGTGTCGCTGCAGGAACAGGACCCCTACAACAACATCGTGCGCACCGCCTATGAGGCGTTGGCCGCCGCTCTTGGCGGCACGCAGTCGCTGCACACCAATTCCTTCGATGAGGCGATTGCGCTGCCGACGGAGTTTTCGGCGCGCATCGCCCGCAACACGCAGCTGATCCTCCAGCACGAGACCGGCGTCACCAAGGTCGTCGATCCGCTGGCTGGCTCCTACTATGTCGAGAGCCTCACCAACGAGCTTGCCGAAAAGGCCTGGGCGCTGATCAAGGAAGTGGAAGTGATGGGCGGCATGACCAAGGCCGTCGCCACCGGCCTGCCCAAGCGCATGATCGAAGAGGCGGCGACGCGTCGTCAGGCGGCGGTCGACATGGGCGAGGAAGTGATCGTCGGCGTCAACCGCTACAGGCTTGAAAGCGAAGACCAGATCGATAGCCGCGACATCGACAACAAGGCGGTGCGCCTGGCGCAGGTCAGCCGCTTGGAGCAGATCAGGCGCTCGCGCGATGGCGCGCGCGTCGCAGCGACCCTGGCTGCGCTGGAGGCAGTCGCCGCAGGTGGTCCGGGCAACATTCTCGAAGCCGCCGTCGAAGCCGCCCGCGCCCGCGCTACCGTCGGCGAGATTTCCGATGCCATGCGCCGTGTCTTTGGCGATCACACGGCAACGCCCGAGGTCGTCGGACAGATCTATGGCAAGGCCTATGAGGGTGAGCCGGAATTCCAGACGCTCGCGGCACGGCTCGATGCGGTGTCCAGGACGCTTGGGCATAAGCCGAGGATCATGGTCGCCAAGCTCGGCCAGGACGGCCATGACCGAGGCGCCAAGATGATCGCCTCGGCCTTCGGCGATATCGGCTTCGACGTCCTGGCCGGTCCGCTGTTCCAGACGCCGGCGGAAGCCGCCGAAATGGCCATCGACGCAAAGGTCCGCGTGCTGGGCGTGTCTTCGCTGGCCGCCGGCCACAAGACCCTGCTACCGCAACTGATCGAGGAACTGAAAGTGCAGGGTGGGCACGACATCATTGTCGTCTGTGGCGGCGTCGTGCCGCGCCAGGACTATCAGTTCCTGCTGGATCAGGGCGTGGCGGCCGTGTTCGGCCCCGGCACCAACGTGCTCGAAGCCGGCCGCGCCGTGCTCGATCTCATGGAAGGCAAGCGCCGCAACAAGTAATCAGAGGGCTGGGCAGGTTGCCTGCAGCCGCAATGAATAAATTCGAGAGGTAAGTAAATGACAAATCAGGTCGTCTTCGTTTCCGCTGCGCGTACGCCAATCGGCTCGTTTGGTCGCTCGTTAAAGGATGTATCCGCCACACGCCTAGCGACGATAGTGCTCCAAGCTGCGGTCGAGCGCGCCGGCATTGACCCTGAGCGTGTCGGCCACGTGGTTTTTGGCAATGTCATCCACGGTGAGCCACGTGACGCCTACCTGTCCCGGGTTGCGGCTATCGAAGGCGGACTCGACGCCTCCGTTCCTTGCCTGACGCTCAATCGACTTTGTGGTTCCGGCCTTCAGGCTATCATAACGGGTACGCAATCGATCATGCTGGGTGACACAGATTGCGTGATCGCCGGCGGTGCTGAAAGCATGAGCCGAGGTGGCTATTTGTTGCCGGCGCTTCGCGAGGGGCAGCGTCTGGGCGACAGCACGGTAATCGACATGGTGGCGGGTGTGCTGTCCGATCCGTTCGGAGCTGGCCACATGGGAATTACCGCCGAGAACGTAGCGAAGTTAAGCAATATCTCCCGGGTTGAACAGGATACCTATGCCGTCGAGAGCCATCGGCGCGCTGCAAAGGCGACTGCGGAAGGGCGGTTTAAGTCTCAGATCGTGCCCGTGGAACTTACGAGCAGAAAAAGCAGGGTCGTTTTCGACAAAGACGAGCATATACGGCCGGATGTCACTGTGGAGCACCTGTCCGCTTTGCGCCCTGCTTTTATGAAGGAAGGCAGTGTCACGGCCGGCAACGCGTCGGGGATGAACGACGGCGCTGCTGCGTTGGTTATGATGGAGGAGGGTGCGGCCTGCCTCGAAAGGCGACCGATCCTCGGCAGGATTGTCGCCTATTCCCATTCCGGTATCGACCCAGCGATTATGGGACTTGGCCCAGTCGAAGCCACGCGCAAGGCGTTGTCGCGTGCCGGGATTTCCGTCGCAGACCTCAAAGTGATCGAGTCGAACGAGGCTTTCGCCGCCCAAGCCTGCGCAGTGTCGAAGGAATTAGGATTTCCCTCCGAGATCACTAATCCCAATGGTGGTGCCATTGCGCTCGGCCATCCGATAGGCGCAACGGGCGCGATCTTGACCGTAAAAGCTATTCATGAATTGCAGCGCCTCGGTGGCGGCTACGGCCTGATCACGATGTGCATCGGTGGCGGGCAAGGTATCGCCTTGGTCATTAAAGTGGGCTGATAAAGAACACCAAACCTGAAAACACTTCTTTGGTCTATGATAAAGTGCCGAAGATTGACCCTCGGTGATTGGTATTAAGTGCTTGACTGCACTGGTAAAATCTTACGTTTCCGCGGGGTCAAGATCTACGCCGATCGCGCCCCTACCCTCGCCCGCAATGAAGAGAGAGATCAAGACCTGGCGCTCTGGCAAGAGGGTCAGCCTTCGGTGTCGATTCACACGTAGGCCAATGCCGCACTCCAGCAGCATTTCCTCGACAAGACTCGGGCCCAGCGGAAACCGAAAGGATTGAATTGCCAGCCGTCAACAGAGCCCAAGGTAACACTTCAGAACCGGTGAGACCCGTCTATGATTTCCTTGGCCCGTTGGGCGAATTGGCCGGCGAGCGGCGCGACGTTCTCGGCATTGGCGGCGGCCGCGTTGCCTGCGCGGGCTCGATCAGCAATCCCAACGAAGATGATGGCAAAGCGGAACAGCGCGAAGACAATATGGAACGACCTGAACTGTGCCGTCGGTATTGCCTGAGCAAAATAATGCTTAGTAAACTCGACCTCTGAGGGAATCCCCAACGCATGGTAATCAAGACCTAAGATGCCGCCATACTCGTCGGGCGAGGTATGCCATGGCATGCAGCAAAATCCGAGATCAGCCAGCGGATGTCCGAGAGTAGAAAGCTCCCAGTCAAGGATACCTATCACCTTGGGTTCTGTTGGGTGGAACAGCATGTTCCCAAGCCTGAAATCACCATGAGCGATAGAAACCTGCCCATCATGCTCGGGCCGATTTTCTGACAGCCATTCGGCAACCGCATCTAGCGCCGATATTGGTTCGCCAGAAGATTCGCGATACTGCTTCGTCCAGCGCGCGATCTGGCGTTCGAAATAGTTTCCCGGCCGACCGAAATCGCCAAGGCCGATCTCCTCAGGCCTGATAGCATGGAGCCTCGCCAGCGCCTCGGCCATGCCGAGATAAATCCCCCGCCTTTCAGGAGCAGAAAGTTCGGGCAGCGAACAATCGTGGAACACGCGACCGCGCAGGCGCTCCATCAGGTAGAACGGTGTACCGAGCAGTTTGGGATCGTCATGATAGAGGATCACTCTTGGAACCGGGACGTTTGTCCGGGACAGCCCTTCAAGCACTCGAAATTCCCTATCAATGGCGTGCGCGCCACGCAAAATTGGCCCTGCCGGTTGCTTGCGCAACACCATGCTGTGGCTGCCATAGTCGACGAAATAGGTCGGGTTCGACTGTCCCCCGGCGATCTTCTCCAATGAGAACGAGCCAGTCTCGCCGAAATGACTTGCAAGAAATGCCCGCAAGTCCTGAGGGTCGAAATCGGCACCTGCAACCGGCAGAGAATCGATATGATCTATCACTAACATGTCCTTCCTGGTGATGACGCCCTACGCTTGGGAATCAAGTCGCACCGCACGGCGCAGAATAAATTTCTGGATCTTACCGGTTGCGGTCTTCGGAAGTTCCCGGAACTCGAAGCGACGCGGCACCTTGAAGCCGGCTAGATGCTGGCGAGCAAATTGCAGAAGCTCCTCTGCGGTCGCTGATGCACCCCGCTTGAGCTCGATGAAGGCACAAGGAATTTCGCCCCATTTGTCATCAGGTGCGGCAACCACCGCGGCCAGCAGTACCGCCGGATGCTGATGCAGCACGCTCTCGATCTCGAGGCTCGAGATGTTCTCTCCCCCCGAAATGATCACGTCCTTGGATCGATCCTTGATCTCCACATATCCGTCAGGATGCATCACTGCAATATCGCCAGTGTGGAACACGCCGCCGGCAAAAGCCGCCTCGGTGGCAGCCACGTCTCGATAATAGCCAGACATCAGCGTGTTTCCCCGCAGCACGATTTCTCCAAGCGCAGTTCCGTCGCAAGCGACGTCGTCACCCTGTTCATCGACCACTCGAACGCTGCTCGCCGTTAGATGCCGAATACCCTGGCGCGAGAGAAGCCGCGCCTTGCTTTGTGCGTCTTTGGTCGCGTCTTTGTCATCAAGTATGCAAAGCGTCGCCGGCCCATAGGATTCGGTTAACCCGTAAAGGTGGATGAGATCGAACCCTAGCGAATCCAATTGCGCAATCAGCGTGCTAGTCGGCGAGGCACCGCCAGTCACCACGGTCAGCCTCTGGGATACGTTTCTGGTCACGGCGGTCGGATGGTTCATCATCATGTAAAGCACTACCGGCGCACAGCTCAAATGCGTCACGCCATAGCGTCCGATTGCCTCGAAAATCAGCTCGGGATCGACCCGATCGAGGCAGACATGCAGGCCACCAGCCGCCGTCACCGCCCATGTGTGGCACCATCCGTTGCAATGGAACATTGGCAGCGTCCAGAGATAGACGGAATGCTGGTTCAATCCGAGCGCCAGCACATTGCCAAGCGCGTTCAGGTAGGCGCCTCGATGATGATAGACGACGCCCTTCGGCTTGCCGGTGGTTCCTGACGTGTAGTTGAGGCAGATAGGCTGCCATTCGTCCGCAAGCGCCACATCGCGATCGGGCGTCGCAGGCACCTCGCCGTCCCCGAGAAAATCGAGCGACCCGTTGCCCGTATCGCCAGGGGAGCCAAGGACGAAAAGCGGCACAGCCGCCGCCCGAGCCGCCTCGCGGGCAGCCGGCAAGCAACCTTCATCGGTGATGATTATCCGGCTTTCGGAATGCTCCAGTATGTAGCCGATGGTGGCCGCGTCCAACCTGGTATTGATCGTGCTCAGCACTGCGCCGACCATCGGCACTGCGTAGTGGGCGGCCAGCATTTCGGGGCGGTTTTGCGCGATTACGGAAACAACTTCGCCTGACTTCACACCTTCACGCTGGAGGAAAGATGCAAACCTCGTGACGATCGCTAAAAATTCCCGGTAGGTCCATGTGCTGTCACGCCACGCGACGGCCGGCCGCTCCGGAAATGCCAGCACGGCTCGGTCGAGAAAGTCGAGCGGCGTCAATGGACGATGGTTGGCCGCGCGTGCCGCGAGATGGCTTTCAATACGCATACCGTTCCTCCCGATTGCCTTATGGACGCCCAATCAAGGCATGAGTTGTCCGCCATTCACAGAGAGCACTTGCCCAGTGATGAAACTTGCGTCGTCAGACGTCAGAAACAGAACGGACGAAGCGACATCCATCGGCATGCCGATGCGGCCTGCCGGGATGCACGCGACCTCGGCATCACGGACGTCACGCCGCATTGCATCGGTCATGACCGTTTGAATGAAACCGGGCGCGATGCAATTAGCGGTTATTCCCTTCGCGGCATTCTCCAGCGCGATCGACTTCGTCAACGCGATAAGCCCGGCCTTCGCTGCGGCGTAATTAGCCTGCCCGACCTGGCCGCGTTGTGCATTCATCGAAGAAATATTGACGATGCGGCCGAATGCCCGTCCGCGCATACCGGCAAGCAGAGCGCGGCACAGGTGAAACGGCCCTGATAGATTGACGTCCAGCACGGCTTTGAAGTCCGCGGGGTCCATCTTGTGACAAAGCGCGTCCCTCGTGATGCCGGCGTTGTTGATCAGTGCTCCGACCGGGCCAATGGTCTTTTCGACAAGGCTCGTCGCGGCAAGTACTGCCTCGTAGTCGGCAACATTAACCACGTGCTGGACGGCAAGATACGAAGGGGATTCTTCACCGAAGGCGCGGTCGAATCCCGCCACGCGCCAGCCGTTGCGGGAAAGTCGTTCGGCGATTGCTGCGCCGATACCGCGGGCGGCTCCGGTAACGATAGCGGCGTCAGGCTTCATGCTGCGCGACTGCAACGGGTGCCCCGGCCTGCGCCGATAGCCCGTCATCTGCGACGTCCCAGCGCCAGAAATCGCGTCCTTCTTCAGTGAGAAACTTGTTCAGCACCATCTTGTGAACTTCGTCCGCACCGTCGACCAGCCTGGCCTGTCGGGCATAGCGATAAATCCACTCGAGCACCGTATCCTTCGAATAGCCGCGCGCGCCATTGATCTGAATTGCCGTATCGGCGGCGGCATGCAGCACGTTGGCGACGTGTATCTTGGCCATCGATACCTCTTTGCGGGCGAAGCCGCCCCGGTCGAGTTCCCAGGCGGCCTTCATGACCAGCAGCCGACCGATTTCGATACGCATGGCAAGATCGCCCAGCATCAGCTGAATGCTTTCACGGTCGGCCAGCCTTTGCCCAAAACCCTGACGCTCGGCGGCATAGGCGCGAGCGATTTCCAGGCAACGCTTGGATAGGCCAAGCCAACGCATGCAATGCGTCAGCCGCGCCGGCCCGAGCCGGATCTGCGTGACCTTCATTCCCCTGCCCTCGCCTAGCAAGATGTTCTCAGCTGGAATTTCGAGTCGATCGAATTCGAGTTCGCAATGGCCGCCATGCTCCTCGGGGCCCATGATCTCTATTCGGCGCAGGATTTTCCATCCCGGCTGGTCCTCGTGGAACAGAAATGCCGTCAGCCCGTGGCGCGCATCGTCGGAGGTCCGTGCCATGAGAATGAAATGGCTTGCTTCCTCCGCACCGGTGATGAACCATTTGCGGCCACTCACCACGTATTTGTCGCCCTGCTTTTCAGCCCTAGTCTGGATCATCGAAGGATCGGACCCGCCGCCCGGATGCGGCTCGGTCATGGCGAATGCCGACCGAATCTGCCCATCGACAATGGGCTTCAGCCATTTTTGCTTCTGCTTCTCCGTCCCGAGCGCCTCAAGCACCATCATATTGCCGTCGTCGGGTGCTGCAGAATTGAACACGACGGGTCCGAAGATCGACCGGTTCATCTCCTCGTAGCATACCGCCATGCCGACTTTGTTCAGCCCCGCTCCGCCGGTCTCGGGCTTGAGTTGCAGACACCAGAGACCCTCGGCCTTCGCCTTGGCCCGCAAGTCACCGAGCCGTTCCAGCGTGATGTTGCCATGGGCATCGTAGGATGCCCGGTCACTCTCCAGCGGAATAATCTCCCGATCAACAAAATCAGCAATGCGTTTGCGGAAATTCTCGACATGCGAAGCGATTTCAAAATTCATGGTTCACCTCAAAGCGAAGAAACAAGATGTCCGCCATCAACCGCGAGCTCGATCCCGGTGATGTAACGGCCTGCATCCGAGCAAAGCAGGAGCAACGCGCCGTCGAGATCCTCGGGTTGCCCCAACCGACGCTGCGGTATGCGCTTGATCAGGGCCAGCCCCGGATCGGAAGCAAAGAAATCTCGGTTGAGATCAGTCTCGATATAGCCGGGGCACAATGCATTGACCCTTATGCCGTCGCGCGCCCATTCCAATGCCAGCGACTTGGTGAGCTGGATCACGCCGGCTTTTGACGCTGCATAGGCACTGACGTTACCAGCCACCCGCAGACCCAGGATGGACGCGACGTTGACGACGGCGCCGCCGGCCCCTGCACTCTTCATCCGTTGCGCTGTCGCCTGCGCGACCAGGAACGCACCCTTCAGATTGGTGTCCAGCACCCCGTCCCACTCAGCTTCGGCAAGATCGCTGGCGCGCCGGTCGGCCGTAATGCCGGCATTGTTAACAAGAATGTCGATGTTACCCTCGACCTCCGCCAAAGCCGCCTCGACAGAACTCCGCTCCGTCACATCCATTTGGACGGCATGAGCTGTGCCGCCATTCTTATGAATGGCAGCGCAAACGTCTTCCAGTACCCCCAGACGCCGCGCAGCAAGGACGACAGATGCACCATGTCTCGCGAGAACATTGGCAAAATGCACGCCCAAACCACTCGAGGCCCCGGTGATTAATGCTGTCTTTCCGGCAAGTTCTGCAAAGGCCATGAAACCATCTATCCGTAAAATTCAAACGAGCGCTCGATTTATTAGTAGCTATATTACGCTCTTGCAAGCTAAGATTTTCTGCGCGGCAATCGGACAAATCTGCATGACTGGCATAGAATTGGTATTGTGGAATCGACACTGATGGAGAAGCCGTGAACTCCCAATCCAACAGACAGGGGCCATATCCCTTTTCGACCGAAGTCATATGTGGTCGAATCCTGGAACGGCACCGAGACACCGTCAGTGTTCAGAAGCCACATCTGGCAATCGCCAATCTCGGCCGCATCATCGAAGCGACACTGAAGCTTTCGAACCGGCAGGGCTTCCACGCCACGACGTTGCGCGAGATTGCCCGGGAGTCCGGCCTCAGCATGGGCGGCCTCTACTCCTACATAGACGGCAAGGACACGTTGCTGACGATGATTCTGGGCGAAGTTTCGGCAGCGGTGAATGGAGCGCTCAACTCCCCACCCCCCGAGTTGCGCGAAGATCCCATAGGGTTGGTACGATGGCTAATAGACACCCACATCCGGCTGACGGAAGCTATGCAACCGTGGTTCGTTTTCGCCTATATGGAGGCCAAATCATTTCCCGCGCCTGCTCGCCGTAAGGCGATTGACAGCGAGTTGGCGACAGAGGCGGTTTTCGCGGATGCGCTTCGGGACGGGGCGCAGAAGCAGATATTTTCCGTATCCGACGTTGAACTCTCGGCATCTTTGATAAAGCCGCTTCTCCAAGACTGGTACGTCAAACGCAGCAAATACAGGAAGCGTGGCGTGAAGATTGAACAATACATCGGGACGGTAACTGCGTTTGTCGAAGCTGCGCTGAAGGCATAACCGACCGCAAGCGGATCAGCGTCCCCTCAGGACCCATCGTCGCGAGCATAAGCTCAGACCATAGGCGAGGTACCAGCGAACGCACAGCAGGATCATTGATCGGTCGACATGACGGCCTTTGAACATCAAACGGTCTCCTCAAGGGGAGACCTCGTCATACCAGATCCGAATTACCGCAACGTTTGCAACACAACCATCTCAGCAACAGGCTTCGTCGCGACTGACTTCGCGAGGGAGCGCTATCGCGAGGTCGCGCCCTTGCCGCGATCGATCGCGCTGCTGAGGCCCGACCGCCAGGAGCGGCCGAACTCGCTCGACGCATGGGAAAGCTGATGCGTGTCGAAATGCGCATCAAGCGCCGCGCGGAAGCCGCCTATGTCCATCGTCCGATGCAGCGAGCGCTTGACGAGCTTCAGTGCGAAAGGCGGCGTCCTGGCAATCTGTTCCGCCAGCGCGAGCGTCGCATCCTCCATTTCATCCCTCGGAACGAGGCGCGAGACCATACCGCATGAAAGGGCTTCCTGTGCCTCCATGCGCCGCCCGGTATAAAGCAGGTCCTTGGCGAGCCGCAGCCCCAGCACTGTTGGATGGACCAGCACCTCGACCGCCGCAGCGCCCAACGAGTTGACCACGGGGTCGGCGAAATATGCATCTTCGGAAGCGACGATGAGGTCGCAGACATTGGCGAGCATGAAGGCGGCCGCGATGCAGGCACCCTGCACCTGCGCGATCGTGGGCTTGGGTGCATCCCAGATCTTCATGCAGAAGTCGAAATAAAAGCGCTCCTCGAAAGCGTAGCGTTCTTCCACCGTGAAGTCGCGCCGCTCGACCTCTCCTTCCTTGAGATCGTGCCCCGCGCTGAAGTGATCGCCGGTACCGGCGATGATGATGACGCGCACTGCTTCGTCGCGCACTGCGCGATCTACGGCGTCGCCCATCTCCTCCAGCATCTGCCGGCCTTCGGCGTTCCGACGCTCCGGCCGATTATGCGAGATGCGAGCCGCCGATCCGATCCGCTCGTAAAGGACATACTGATAGTCGCTCATGCCGATCCTCCCCTGCTCTCCGCACGCCTAGCGTGCTTCTTCCAGCACCATCGAGGCGCCCTTTTCGCCGATCATCATCGAAGGCGCGTTGGTGTTGCCGGAGGTGATCTGCGGCATGATCGAGGCATCGATCACCCGCAGCCCGCTCACGCCGCGAACGCGCAGCCGCGCATCGACGACGGCGTGGCGATCGTCCGCCGTTCCCATTCTGGCCGTTCCGACCGGATGGAAGATCGTGGTCGCCACATCACCCACCGCCTTCACGAGCTTGGCGTCGCTCTGCAATTCACGGCCAGGCTTGAACTCCTCCGGATGGAAGCGGGCAAGCGGTGCCTGCGAGACGATACGGCGCGTCAGCCTGATGCTTTCGACCGCCACGTCGCGATCCTCCTGCGTCGACAGATAGTTCGGCCGGATCGACGGCTTGTCGTCGGCGCCGCCGCCCCGGATATGGACGCTGCCTCGGCTGGTCGGGCGCAGATTGGCGACGCTCGCGGTGAAAGCACCGAAGCGGTGCAGGCCGTCGCCCCATTTGTCGAGCGACAGCGGCTGGATGTGGAATTCGAGGTTGGCCGTCGCATAGCGTTTCGACGAGCGGGCGAATATCCCAAGTTGGGACGGGGCCATGGTCAGCGCCCCTCGCCGGCGGAAGGCATAGTCGACACCCATCATCGCGCGGGTAAAGAGATTGGCATAGTCGGTGTTGAGCGTGCGCACCCCGTCGACTTTGAAGACCGGCCGTATCTGCAGGTGATCCTGCAGGTTCTCGCCAACACCGGGGAGGTCGACCTGAACCTCGATGCCGAGATCGCTCAGATGCGCGGCCGCACCAAGACCGCTGCGCTCAAGAATGGTGGGGGAAGCGACGGCCCCGGCGGACAGGATCACCTCGCCGTCGACATGCGCGAGGTGCCCCTGACCATTCTGGATGAAGATAACCGCGACTGCGCGGCCGTCATGGATCACGACGCGCTCGACATGGGCGGCCGTTTCCAGACGCAGGTTCGGCCGCTTGAGAGCCGGCTTCAGGAAGGCACTGGCCGCGCTCCAGCGCCGGCCGCGCTTCTGGTTCACGTCGAAATAAGAGGAGCCCTCATTATCGCCGGCATTGAAGTCGGGGATCTTGCGGATGCCTGCTGCCTCAGCTGCTTCGCGTACGGCGTCCAGGATTTCCCAGCGCACCCGTGGCGGCTCGACGCGCAGTTCGCCCCCGCTTCGATGCAGCATGTTGGGCGGCGCGAGGTGATCCTCGTGCTTGAGGAAGAAGGGCAGGACGTCGTCCCAACCCCAGCCTTCGAGACCAAGCTGGCGCCAGTTGTCGTAATCCGCAGCCTGCCCGCGCATATAGATCATGGCGTTGATGGCGGAGGAACCACCGATCACCTTGCCCCGCGGATAAGGCAGCGTCCGGCCGTTCAATCCCGCCTCGGCCTCCGTTTCGAACATCCAATCCGCGCGCGGATTGCCGATCGCAAAGAGATAGCCGACAGGAATGTGGAACCAGATCCAGTTGTCCAACCCGCCCGCTTCCAGCACCAGCACGCGCCGCGCGGGGTCGGTGGAAAGCCGGTTGGCCACGACGCAGCCGGATGAGCCTGCGCCGATCACGACATAGTCATAGCGACCGGCATCCTTGAGGTCTTTTTTCATGATCGTCCGTTCAGACCGCGAGATAGCGGCTCTTGAGCTCAGGCTTTGCGTCGAGCGCCTTCCAGTCGCCTTCGAAGACGATCTGGCCGGTGTCGATAACATAGAGCCGGTCGGTGCACTGGCGCGCGAACCAAAGGTTCTGCTCGCAAAGGAGGAGGCCGGCCTTGGTCTCGGCGCAGATGCCGACAATGTCCTTGGCGAGCTGCTCGATGATCACCGGCGCAAGGCCCTCCGTCGGCTCGTCCAGCATGAGGAGTTGCGGCCGTGCCGCAATCGCCCGCGCAATCGCCACCATTTGCTGCTGGCCGCCGGATAGCTGGCCGCCCGGCCGGTCGCGGATCGGCTGCAGCATGGGGAAGCGCTCGATCAGCACATCCGGATCGACCGGCTTCTCGCCTCGGCGCACGCCGTAGGAGGACATCGCCATGTTTTCCAGTACGGTGACATGCTTGTAGATACGGCGGTCCTCTGGAACGAGCGCTAACCCCTGGCGCACGCGCTTGAAGGTCGGCATCGAGCCGAATTCCGCGTCCTGCCAGGAAATCCTGCCCTTCACGGCCGGTCCGGCATTCATGATGCTCTTCAAAAGCGTGGACTTGCCCGCGCCGTTTCGCCCGACGACCGCGACGCGCCCGCCATCCTCGACCGCAAGCGAAACCGCATGCAGAATCTGGCTGTCGCCGTAAAAGGCGTCAATCTTGTCAACCTTCAGCACGATACATCTCCTTGCCGAGGTAAACGTCCTGCACCATCGGATTTGCGCGAATCTCGTCAATCGTGCCGACCGCGATCGCCTCGCCGTGATTGAGCACGAGGATCCGCGTCGCCAGTTCGAAGATCACGTCCATGTCGTGTTCGGTAATGACAACCGTCATCTTCTTCTCGTCACGCAGGCGCATGATGAGTTCAGTGGTGGCTACGCGGTCCTGCGGCGACATGCCGGCTGTCGGTTCGTCCAGCATCAGCACTTCGGGCATGCCGGCGAGCGCGATGCCTAGCTCCAGACGCTTCTTATCACCATGTGAAAGGAAGCGAGCCTCCATCTCGCGCTTTTCGGCAAGACCGAGCTCACACAGGTACTCGATCGCCTCGGCGACGATGTCGCGGCGCGCAGGGACCTGGAACCAGCGCGGCGGCTGCTCGCCGCGCGTGCGCCGGCGAGCCTCGATCGAGACGACGATATTGTCCAGTACCGTGAGGTCCGGGTAGATCCGCGCCACCTGGAAGGTACGACCGATGCCGAGGCGCACCCGTTCATAGTCGGACTTGGTAGAGATGTCCTCCCCCTTGTAGTGGACGCTGCCCGCCTCGAACTTGGCCTCGCCCGTCATGACCTTGAACATCGTGGTCTTGCCGGCCCCGTTCGGTCCGATGATGGCGAAGGTCTCGCCCTGCACCACATCCAGCGTCACGCCCTTGATCACCTTGAGTGCGCCATAGCTCTTCTGGACGTCCTTCACTTCGAGGATATTGGTCATGATGCGCTCCGCGCTTCGACGGCGCCAGCCGAGGCCTTGCTCCGGAAGAACTTGCGCCGGATTAGGCCGAGCAAGCCGACCACCCCGTTCGGTGCCGCCAGCACTATGAACAGGAGCACGGCGCCGATCACCACTTCCGAGAGGCCGATAAGGTTGCGGGTGGAATAGTTCACCACGGAGAAGATCACCGTTCCGATGACCGGTCCCCAGAAGGAGTGCGCGCCGCCAAGCAAGGATGCGAGCATCGGCTGAGTGGAGTGAATCCAGTGCCCGGTTTCCGGCGTGACGATCTGGGCCCAGGGCGCATAAAGGCCGCCTGCGATGGCCGACATGCCGCCGGAGATGACGAAGGCGACGAGCCGGTAGCCGCGCACATTGATGCCCATGAAGGCGGCGCGTTCAGGATCCTGCCGGATACTGACCAGCGCGCGCCCGAAGGGCCCGCGGCAGATCACCCACATGACGCCGCCGAGGATCAGCGTCGCCACGCAGAGGAACCAGTAATAGGCATTGCCCGAGGTGAGATCGATTATCGTGAAACCGAGGGCGAGCTTTGGTCGGGGGATCGATGCCAAACCGTCCTCGCGGCCAAGCGTGGTGCTGTAGCCGATGTAGACGCGCAGCACTTCGGCCAGAGCCAGCGTAAAAATCGCGAGATGGAGGCCGGTCGTGCGGCGTAACAGGACGAGGCCGATCAGCCCCGCCGCCACAGCACCGAGCACACCCGAACCCACCAGAAGCAGCAGGAAAGGCACGCCGAGCGCCGCCTTCAGCATGTAGCCGGTCAGATACGCCCCGATGGCGAAGAAGGCCGCATGACCGAAGCTCGCAAGGCCGGTGAAGCCGAAGAGTAGGTTCCAGGCCAGGGCGAAGACGATCTCGATCAGCGCAAGGCCAGCAAGGAACATGATGCCCTGGTTCGCCCAATAGGGAAGCGTGACGAAGGCCAGCGCACAGACGAGGCCGGCGAGTATCTTGAGGCCGGTCATATGCTCTGCCCTCCAAATAGCCCTTGGGGCTTTGCGAGAAGAAAGAAGATCACGAAGAGATAGGTCGCCATGCCCGGCATCTCGGGCATTATCAGCGAACTGCCGCTTTCGATGATACCGAGCATGATCGCCGCGATGAAGGCGCCACGCACGTCGCCCAGACCGCCGATGATCACCGCCATGAAGGCAAGCAGGAGATAGCTGTCGCCCAGGATCGGAGACAGGGTCTGGTTGGCCAGCAACAGTCCACCCGCAAGCCCTGCAAGAAAAAAGCTGGCGATAACCGTCGCGCTCAGCGCGAGCGGGACGTTGATGCCGAGCAGCCCCGCCATCCAATTGTCCACGGCGATCGACTGCAGCATCTTGCCGATCCAGGTGCGACGGATCGCGAAGTCGAGCAGCACATAGATCAGCCCGCCCGCCACGATGACGAAGATCGAGTAGGAAGGGATGAAAAGATCCCCGATGATGAGCGCACCATCAAGGCCGGGCGGCGGATTGATGGAAGCGTAGTTCACGCCCCAAATCAGCTTAACGACGCCGGTACAGACCATCAGGACCGCGAAGGTCGCGATCAGCATGAATGCCTCGTCCACATTGCGCAGCCGGCGCAGCACCACGAGGTCGGTGACATAGCCAAGTGCGGAAACGATCACGCCGCCGACCAGCGCCGCCAGGATGAAAACCCAGATGGAGGACGGGTTGCTGCCGATGATCGTGTAGGACAGGTAGGCACCAACCATGAAGAAGGCGCCATGCGCGAAGTTCAGGATCTTCAGGATGCCGAAGATCAGCGTCAGGCCGGCCGCGACGAGGAAGATCGCCATGCCCGTCGCCATGCCATTGATCAGCGCGAATGCAACATCGATCAAGCCCAGGTTCATGATCGTTCCTCCCGGATATTGATGCCGCCAATAGTGATCATGGTCTCGTCCGCCGACAATTCCGCGCTGCGTGCCTTCGACAGAGCCTCTGCGAAGCCGTCCATCTGCACGTCGATTGCCGTCAGCCGGTCTTGGCCATTGGTGGAGGGCACGAAGCGGATCTCGGACCGCCCGTCGAGCGTGATGACATATGTGTTGGCCTGAGCTTCCGCCGGCCGGCCGATCAGCGTCGCCCAGCGGGCCGCAACAGCCGCGGGATCGCGCGCCGAGATTTCCGCGCGCCGGATAGCGGTGAAGCCGGGCGCTGCCTTTTCCTGCCAGTTCGCGCCTGCGGGAAACCATCCGCCGTCAAAGGGTTCTCCCTCCTTCTGCAGCGAGAAGGAGAACATGGAGGCGCCCACGTCGCGCGGGTCGACCTGCAACTCATTATATGTCGGATAATCGACGGTGCCGGCGAGCCGCGCGCCCTGCGCGTCGATCCGCGCGCGGAACGGCTCTATCGTGCCGACTTCGGTGATGACCATGTAGCCACCCTGACCACGCCGATCGAGGAAACGGGCCGCCGGCGTGTCGTTTCGCAACGGAGCGACGAGTTCCAGGAACGTGTCGCCTATGGGAAGAAGCGCGCTTGCCAGTCCGTGCTTCTGGAAGAAGGCGGCCTGATGGGTCGGAGGCGGCGTATAGGGCACGCCATATCTGCTGAGGTCTGCCTTGCCATAGCAGACCTGCAGCCCCATCACCGCGATAAGCTGGTCGATCACCGGTTCCAGCGCCGGCACGAGCAGGCAGATCTGCCGCAGGCGGATCGGATCACCCATCCTATTGCCCCGTGAATTGCGGCTTGCGCTTTTCGCGGAAGGCGGCAACCGCCTCGGCATGGTCGCGCGTGCGGGCAGATAGGGCTTCATAGGCCATCAGCGTGTCCATCTGCTCCTGCGCGAAGCTGCGAAGCGTCCGGTTGATCGCGATCTTGGTGAAGCGGATCGCCTGCGTGGCGCCATTCAGCATGCGCCCGGCGATGAGATCGACACGCTCATCGAGTTCCTCTGTCGGCACGACATGGTTGATGAGGCCGATCGCATGCGCGTCGCGCGCGCTCATGATCGTGCCGGTGAGGAGCATCTCCTTGGCGCGCAGATAGCCGACGATGAAGGGCAGGATCACGGCAGCGCCGTCGCCCGCAACAAGTCCGGCGCGCACATGCGGATCGCCGAAGCGTGCATTCTCGTCGGCGATCACGATATCCGAACAGACCGCGAGCGTAGCACCGAGGCCGATCGCATCGCCATTCATGCGGCAGATCATCGGCTTCGGCATCTCCAACATGGAGAAGACGATCGATTTCGCCTCCTCGATGATCGCGTTAAAGCTGCCGCCATTGTCGATCAGGGATTGCAGCCAGTCGAGATCGCCACCCGAGCAGAAGGCGCGGCCAGCGCCGGTCAGCACGACGACGTCCGAATCCGGATCATCGGCGACGGCGCGGAACACATGCTTCAACTCCCGGTGCAGATCGCCATTCACGGCGTTGAGCGTATCGGGCCGGTTCAACGTGATCGTCGCGACGCGATCCTTCACGCTAACCTGCAAGGCATTGAATTCATTAAGCTTCATCTTTCACTCCTCGACTTCAGTTCTTTAGCGCGCGCATATAGCGCTTCATGTGGAAGTGCAGGTCGCCATGGCTTTTCGCGATGGCGCGCAGGCGCTTGTAGTAGTGTCCGACGACGTTTTCCTCGGCCATTCCGGCACCGCCATGCAGCTGAACCGCATTGGCGGTAACGAATTCGCCCGCTTGGATAGCGGTGATCATGGTGGCGGAGACGGCGGCGTCGCGCTCTTCCACGGGACCATTCATGGCTGAAAGCCCGCGCAGGATCATCGAGCGGACATTCTCGACCTTGACGAACATGTCCGCCACGCGGTGCGTCAGCACCTGGAAGTCCGAAAGCGGGCGGCGGAACTGCCGGCGCATGCGGATATAGTCTGCCGTCATGTTCATCGCGGCCTCCATCGCGCCGAGCGCTTCTGCCGCGAGCAGGACGGAGGCGCGGTTGACGGTCTCGCGAAGGACAGCCAGGCCCTGTTCCGGCGGCACCACCACGCAGTCCGCCGCAAGATGCACCCCGTCGAGGCCGAGATCGGCGGCGTGGCGACGGTCGATCAGCCGGTAGCGCCGCACATCCAGCCCTTCCGCATCGGCCGGAACGAGCAGGATGGCAATGCCGGTGCTGCCATCGGCCAACGGCATCTGGGCCGATACGAGGAAGCTGTCCGCGCTCGCCCCGTCGAGCGCCATGATCTTGCGGCCACGCAGGCCATAGCCGCCGGCTCCGTTGGGTTCGACGACGCTGCCCACCACCGACGGGTCATAGCGCGAGCTGGATTCCTCCAGCGCAAGGGCGATGCGCCGCTCGCCGCCCGCGATGCCTTCCAGCACCGCGCCCCGATCGGCGAAGTCCGTCCCTTGCGAAACGACATAGGCGGCGAGGACGGCGGTCGAGAGCAGCGGCGCGTCCACCAGCCCCCTACCGAGTTCCTCGAACACGAGCGCCGCATCTTCCAGGCTGCCGCCAAGACCTCCCGCTTCCTCCGGCACCATCAGCGCCAGCCAGCCAAGCTCGGCGAAGGTCTGCCAATGCTCCGGGCGCAGCCCGTTCTCGGCCGGCTGGGCGCGCATCGTCTGAAAATCGCAGTCATCAGCAACGAAGCGCGCGACGCTGTCGCGGAGCAGGCGCTGCTCGTCAGTCAGGGAAAAGTCCAAGTCGAAACCTCGTGATCAATCGGTCTTTGCGTTCACATCCCGAAGACTTGCTTCGCGATGATCGTGCGCTGGATTTCGTTGGCGCCGGCGTAGATCGTGGCGGCGCGCATGAAGAGCTGGCGGGCGGAAAGGCCGGGCACATAGTTCGGCGCATCGGCCGGAAAGTCGTTGGTCTGCTCACCATCCGCGTGGAAGGCGAGGCCCTTGGCGCCGACAAGATCCACCGCGAGCGTGGAAATCCGCTGCTGGATCTCGCTGCCGATGATCTTGAGGCCGGAGGCGATCGGAGCGGATTTCGCGCCATGGCCTTGCGAGAGTTCGCGCAGCACGGACCATTCAAGGCCTTGTACGTCGATCTCCAGCTGCGCGATGCGCTGGCGGATGTCGGGCTGATCGAAGACAGGTGCGCCGTTTTCCTGCTCCGACAGCGCAATCTGTTTGAGCAGCGCGAGGTCGCGCTTGGAGCGCGGCACCTGCGCATTGGTCACGCGCTCATGGCCGAGCAGGAATTTCGCCTGGTCCCAGCCGCGCCCGGTCTCACCGCCGAGGATGTCCGCCTCAGTGACGCGCACATTGTCGATGAAGACCTCGTTGACGCTGTGCCCCTCGTCCAGCGTGTAGATCGGGCGCACGGTGACGCCCGGCTGGTTCATGTCAAAGAGGAAGATCGTGAGCCCGCCCTTTTGCGGCTTCACCGACGGGTCCGTCTTGGCCAGGCAGAACATCTTGTCCGCGAAATGCGCATCGGTGGTCCAGAGCTTCTGGCCGTTGATGACATAGCCCTCGCCATCCTTGGCGGCGGTCGTCTTGACGGCTGCGAGGTCCGACCCGGCCGAAGGCTCGGAGAAGCCCTGGCACCAGAAGGTCTCGCCGCTGAGGATATCGTCGATATAGCGCTTCTTCTGCTCGTCCGTACCGAAGGTATAGAGGAGCGGCCCGATCAGGCGCAGGCCAAAATAGCTGAGAAAGGGCGCGTCGGCTGCGGCGCATTCCTCCTCGAAAAGATAGATGTGAAGCGGCGGCCAGCCGGTGCCGCCATATTCCTTCGGCCAGTGCGGCGCCGACCAGCCCTTCTCGTAGAGCATCCGGTTCCAGCGCTGGAGGTCTTCCCGAGGGGTGTGCGAACCATGCCGGGTCCGGCGCGCCATGTCCGCAGGAACGGCATCGCGCAGGAAAGCACGTACCTCTTCGCGAAAGGCTTCATTCGCTTGCGTGAACTTCAGGTCCATCTCGTTTTCCGCCAATTTTTCGAATTCGGATTCTTTTTCGAATTCTTAGTAGAAAGTTCGGCCGCCGTCGACCATCATCGTGCTGCCGGTGGTGAAGCTTGCCTCATCTGAAGTGAGAAACAGGATCGCCTTCGCCACTTCGACGGGCTCGGCAATCCGCTGCAGCGCATAGGTCGCTGTCGCGGTCTCGGTCAGCCGGTCCTCGTCGGGGTGCCAGTCCGAGACCATGCGCGTGCGCGTCATGCCCGGACAAACGACATTGACCCTGATCTTCGGTCCCAACTCCGACGCCCAGACCTTGGACAGAGTGATGATGCCGCCCTTGCTGGCGCCATAGGCGGATAGCTCTTTGAACGGCACGATCGCCGAAGCGGAAGCGAGATTGACGATCGTCGCCTTTTCCGCCGCCTTGAGATGCGGCAGCGCAGCCTTGGCCACAAGGAAGGGCCCGGTCAGGTTGACGG
Source organism: Mesorhizobium sp. A623 (assembly GCF_054489405.1). NCBI lineage: Bacteria > Pseudomonadati > Pseudomonadota > Alphaproteobacteria > Hyphomicrobiales > Phyllobacteriaceae > Mesorhizobium > Mesorhizobium sp. A623. Next base: position 174,101 of record NZ_JBTMXB010000006.1, on the reverse strand, counting down.
CAAGCGTCTTTTGCCAGAGGGCCAACGTCGTCTCTTCGAGAGAGGCGACCGGAAAGACGCCGGCCACATTGACCAGCCCGTCTATGCCGCCCATGGCCGAAGCCGCGTGCTCGATGGCCTCTGCCACCGAAGGCTCGCTGCTGACATCGACTGCAATCGCCTGTCCGGCAAGGCCAGCCAGCGCCTGCGCATCCTGGTCGAGCAGCGCGAGTTGCGCGCCCTCCGCTGCGAAGATTTCCGCCGTGGCACGTCCGATGCCGGCCGCAGCGCCCGTGATGACGATCCTGCGCCCCTGAAGCCTGCCGCCGCTCATGCCGCGACCTCCGCAGCGACGAGGTCCTTGGCCTTCTGGCGCAGGATATCCTTGCGCACCTTGCCAACGCTAGTGCGCGGCAGATCGCTGACGACTTCCAGCCGCTCAGGGATCTTCTGCATCGCCGTGCCTACCTCGATCAGGTAGCGCTTGATCTCGGCTAGATCGATTGACTGGCCCTCGCGCGGAATCACGAAGGCGCAGGCCGCTTCGCCGGTACGTGCATTGGGCATCGCGACGATAGCGATGTCGGCGATGAAAGGATGGTTGAACAGGATGTCCTCGATCTCCTTCGGGCTGATATTCTCACCGCCCCGGATGATCAGATCCTTCTTGCGGCCGGTGACCAAGATGAAGTCGTCGTCTACAATGCGGCCGAGATCGCCCATACGGAAATATCCGTCGGGATTGAAAGCATCGTCATTGTCCTCCGGATGGGCGTAGCCCAGGAACATCTGGGGCGCCTTGGCCACGATCTCCCCTTCCTCGCCCTTCGACAGACCGGCGCCGGTTGCCACGTCAACGATCTTCGCATCCGCCTTCCAGACCTGGCCGTCTGTCGAGGCACCCAGTTCGAGATCTGCGCGGCTGTTTACGCCGGCCGTGATGCAGGGTACCTCCGTCGAGCCGTAGATGCGGGAGGGGACGCAGTTCGAAAAGACGCGCGCGGCCTCGCGGACCAGATCCGGCGGCACCTGCGCGCCGCCGCACAGGAAAAAGCGCAGGTCAGGCAGGGACACCCCCCGCTTCTTCGCCTCCTCCACGAGGCCCTGCAGAAAGATCGTGGCGGCAACGATGCCGTTCACCTTGCGCTTGCGCATCATTTCGAGGCCGAGCTCGGCCTCCCACACATCGAGCATCACGGTGGTGATGCCGCAGGTGAAAGGCAGCATCAGCGAATAGAGCGCGCCGGTGACATGGGTTACCGGCGAGGGATTGAACATGACCTCGCCAGGTTTCAGGTCGAGATGCGTGAGCCGCATCCGGTTCTCGGCCTGGATCGAGTTATGGCTGTGCAGGACGCCCTTGGCGCGGCCCGTCGTGCCGGACGTGTACATGATCATCTTGAGCGCGTCGGGATCGGCATGCGGCAACGCCGCGCCACCCTCCCCTTCCAAGAGCAGACTTTCATAGGAGATGAAGTCGCCGGCGTCGCCGCGCAGTACGATGACATCGACCGGCCGCTCCAGCGTGGAAACCACCCGCCGCATCATCTCGACATAGTCGAATTTGCGGAAGCTGGACGGAATGAAGATCAGCCGGCTGCGGCAGTCGCGCAGCATGAAACCGATTTCCATGTCGCGATAGATGGGCACCAGCGGATTGACGATGAGCCCGGCCATCACCGCGGCAAGGCTTACCACCACGCTTTCATACCAGTTCGGCAGCTGAAAGGAGACGGTCTCGCCCGGCTTGTAGCCGCGCTTCACCAGCGCGGCCGCAAGCTTCTCCGCCTCACCGAGCAGCTCGGTGACGGTGAAGGCGCGGTCCCGGTCGACCACCAGCACCCTGTCAGGGGTGCTGGCCTGGATCTCGCGAGCATAGTCCACGATCGTCTTGTCGGCCCAGGCGCCTTCAGCCTTCAGCTGCTGCGCCCGTTCCCCGTCCCAGCGAACCATCCATCCGCTAATGTCCTGCCGCATCACGGCCGAGCTCCGATCTTACTTGAACTTGAACACCACCGCCTGACCCGGGGTCGGCGGCTCGATCATCTCCGCTCCCGGATAGCGGACAAAGTCGGAAACGCTCCAGCTCTGCTCGCCCTCGCCGGTCGCAAAGGTGATGTAGTTGACGTCGAGAATGGCCTGGTGATCTTCCTTGCGGAAGATGCGCTTGCCCTTGGCGGTGTCGACCTCCATCCCTTCCATGGCCTTGACGATCGCGGCACCGTCGGTCCCACCGGATGCCCCGATCGCCTTGGCATAGGCGAGCACCGCGGCATGACCCTGCTCCAGATAGCCGAGCGGGAACTTGTCGCCGGTCTTCTCAACATAGGTCTCGTAAAGCTGCTTGCCGATCGGGTTGTCCTGATAGCCGCCGAAATACCAGTGCATGGCGGTCCAGAAGTTCGGTATCATGCGCGCGCCGAGCGCCTTCGGCACGTTGAACTCGTTGGCCCCGTCGGCAATGGCCTTGAACTTGCGGCTCATGCCGAGATTGGCGCCCTGGGCGAGCAGGGTTACGGCATCGGCGCCGTTGGTGTTGTTAAAGAGGCCGGTGGCCGGGGAGCGCATCAAGGGCGAGAGCTGCGACTTGAAGTCGGTCGCACCGAACTTGGTGAGCACCGGATCGGAGATTTCGACGTCCTTCTTCGCGATGGCCGGGTAGAACTCGCGCAGGCCATCGGTGAAGCCATCCCAGGACTGATGGCCATAAGCCGCGTCTGGGAAGATGCCGGTCCAGCTCGTGATGTCGGGATGCTTTTCCGCCATCACCCGCGCCAAGCCCCGGTAGCGCATGTAGGAATTGTCGCTGATGCGGAAATAATTTGGCACGAAGCTCTCATGCGTGAGGCTGTCGGCGATGGCCGCGCAGGAGATCAGAACCGCATCATTCTGCTGCAGCAGCGGCCCCACCGCGAGAACCACGGCGGTCTGGATCGAGCCGAAGATCAGCTTGATGCCCTCGCCGAAAAGCGACTGCGCCTGTGCCACCGCCTCCTGGCCCGTCGCCTTGTCGTCGCGCGCGACGATCTCGATCATGCGGCCATTGATGCCGCCGACCGCATTGATCTGCTCGGCCGCGATCTGCGCGCCAAGCAGCGTCGGAGCGCCGAGAATTTCCTGAGCGCCAGAGAGCGGCCCAAGGAAGCCCAGCCGGATCGGTCCTTCCTGCGCAAAGACCGGTCCGAAATTCAGTCCAGTGCCGGCGAGCGCGGCGCCCGCCGAAATGCCTCCGAGCAGTCTACGTCTTGTGATGGATCGCATCTTTTTTGTCTCCTCCGACAATTGTTGAGGGTTCAATTCCACCAGCGCCCGCCATTGACGATGAGCGATTGGCCGGTGACGTAGCGGCTTTGATCGCTGGCAAAGAAGATCACGGCATTCGCGATGTCCTGCGGATCGCCCGCAAAGGCCATCGGCGTTTCCTTGAGATAGGTTTCCCAGATCGGGAGTTTGTCGGCCGCGGCGGTGCGGATCGGGCCGGGGCAGACCGCGTTGACATTCACATGGAACGGCGCGAGCTCGCGCGCCAGCGAACGGGTCAGGCCGATTACACCAGCCTTGGCGGCTGCATAGTCGGCAACGCCCTGGGAGCCCATATAAGCAGCTTCGGAGGCGATGGAGATGATCTTGCCGCGGCCGCGCTCGCGCATTCCGGGCACCACCTGGCGGCAACAGCTCATCATCGACATCAGGTTGAGATTAATGATGAAGTTCCAGACCTCCGGCTCTGAGCACCAGAACTCGGAAGCCCGCTCGCGCGCGCTCTGGCCGACGTTGTTGAGCAGGATCTCGACCGTGCCGACATCCCTCTCTATCTGCGAGAAGACATCGACTATTGCCTCATGCTTGGAGCAGTCCACCACTATCGGATGGGCCTGCTTGCCGAGCCGGCGGATCTCCTCAGTCGTGACGCCGAGCGCCTCTTCCTGCAGGTCGATGACCACGACATCGGCGCCGTTGCGGGCGAAATGGATCGCCGAGGCGCGGCCGATACCATTCGCCGCGCCGGTGACGACGGCGAGCTTGCCGGCGAAATCTGTTGTCGTCGCCGGTGCCGCCGGTCCCTTGGACTGTTCCGCGCTCACGTGATGATCCCTCCGTCGACCGTATAAACGCCGCCTGTGTTGTAGCTGGCTTCGTCGCTCAAGAGGAAAGCCACGAGCGCGGCGACTTCGCCGGGCTCTCCATTGCGCTGGATGGCACGCAAACCGCTTCCCCATGCACCAGCTCCCGCCGAGGCGGCAAGGTCGCTCGTCATCTGGCTGTTGATGACGCCGGGAGCGATCGCGTTGACGCGGATGCCATGCCGGGCGTTCTCGAGCGCGGCGGAATTGCTCAGCGCCACCACCGCCCGCTTTGAGGCGCCGTAGAGCGCGCGGTCGGCGCGAGCCTTCAGCGCCGCGACGCTGGCGAAGTTGACGATGGCGCCGCCGCGCTCCTGCTCGATCATTTCCAACAACGCGCCGCGCATCATCAGGAAGACGCCGCGCACATTCACCCGGTAGACGAGATCGAGATCATCCGCGCTCAGGCTGGTGATTGGCCCCGACGGCCCGAGGATCCCGACCGCATTTGCGAGAAGATCGACACCGCCGAATGCCTCCACCGCCGTGCCGATCACCGACTGCGCGCCCTCCTCCGTCGCGATGTCGGCCGAGACTGTAGCAAGAGGCGCGGCGGCATGGCGCGCGCTCAGCGCATCCAGTGCCTCCTCCTTGAGGTCGGCCGCCACGACGGCGCAGCCCTCTTCGAGCAGCCGCGCCACGACGGCGGAGCCGAGCGATCCACCGCCGCCCGAAACGACGGCGATCTTTCCGGACAAACCCTTGAATGCCATTCTATGCCTTCCCGAAATCGGCGGCGAGCGAAACCGCCGCCGATGCTGTTTCACTACTCGACGACGATTACCTTCCCGGGCGTTGCGGCCCCGAGCAGTTCAGCATTGGCGAGCTTCACATCGCCCTCGACCGCCCAACCCGGCTCCTCGTCTTTGGGGCCGAGCTTGATGATGTTGATGTCCGCGACGACCTGATGATCTTCCTTTCGGAAGGAAAGCGGACCCTTGGCGCTCTCGAACTGGATGTTCTCCAGCGCGTTGATCACTGCATCCGTTTCCGTACTGCCGGCAGCCTGAATCGCGTTGGCATAGGCATGAAGCGCCATGTGTGCTGGGCCGACATAACCGGTCGGGATCTTGTCGCCCGTACGCTCGACATAGGCCTCATAGAGATCGCGGCCGGCCTTGATGTCCTGATAGGACCCGTAATACCAATGGGTTCCCGACCAGAAATTGTTCGGAAGGTTCTGCTTCAAAATCTTGGCGAAGAGTATCTCGCCGCTCAGATCCATGAAAACCTTGACCTTCTTGGTCAGACCGAAGGGCCGAGCCTGATTCAGCATTGTCAGCAGGTCCTCGCCCGTCAGCGACTGATAGAGTCCTTCCACCGGCTGGCGCATCAGGCTGGCAATCTGATTCTTGAAGTCGATTGCACCCCATTTGAACAGAACCGGGTCCGTAATCTCGACTTCCTTCTTTGCAATACTCGGATAGAAATCCTTCAATCCCGCGGAGAAGGAGCGCCACAGCGCGTGGCCGAACTCCACATCGGGCAGGACGCCGCCCCAGTTCGTGATCTCGGGATGCTGCTCCGCCACCAGACGGGCCTGCGCCCGGGCGCGACTATAGGCGCTGTCGGTGATGCGGAAGAAATTGCGGTTGAAGGACTCATGGGTCAGCGAGTCGGCTACCGAGCCGATCGTGATGAGCACGCTTTTCGACTCAGGCAAGATGCCAACGAGAGAGAGTGCGCCCGGCGTGTTCAGCCCGCCGATCAGAAGGTTGATGCCCTGCCCGGTCAGTTCCTTCGCCGCGGCGATCGCCGCATTCGGGTTCGCCTTGTCATCCTGATAGACGATCTCCAGCGTGCGGCCCATGATACCTCCCGCCGCATTGATCTGGTCGACCGCGATCTGCGCTGACAACTGGCAGTCCGCGGAATAGGTCGACTGCGCACCCGATAGCGGCAGGAGGACACCGATACGGATCGGGTCCTTGGACTGTGCCCAGGCCTTGGTGGCGAAGCTGCTCGTTGCGGCAGCGCCGAGGGCTGCTGCGCTTGTACCTAGCAATGTGCGACGTGTGATGCTCGACACTTGTCAAATCCTCCTGATTAGTGCCTTGAACTATGCAGGACCGCGCTCGAACACGAGCTCTCCTACCTCCTGTGAGGGTCTCACATCAGCATAGACAGCACCCCGCTGTCAATTAAATTCGAATTCGAATTCGAATTCGATTGACAATAATTTCCAAGAGCTTCCACTACAGGTCGAGCCTACTGGCGCCCTCCGGCTGCGCACGGCCCCTTCGCTGCGAGCAGAACGCATGAAGCGCGCACTGAGGCACGCAAACCGACCATGAATGACGCTGCTCCTCCGGAAGGCCAGTGGATGGCAGGCACGTAAAAAATGAGCCCGGACGCGACCACGCCTTGCGAACCGGACGGATGATCCGGGCTAAGCGATCAGGATCAAAACGCCGCCGGCTTGCGCCACGAGATCATCATCGACAACTTTTCCATTGCGGGCGCACGCGCCGCAATGCGCGTAAAATTCGATTGAAGGCGTAACCCGCGGGTTCCGTCGCAATCTCAAATGTCAAGAATGACCCACACTGCCGCTCATGGCCCTCTCCGAAAGGTGCGGACCCTCCACGCTTTTTTTCTTTCGGATTCCCTCAAAAAGCAGAATTGTTACCTGGTCGGCAATCTGCGCCGGTTCTAGACGGCCTTCGCGATACCACTCCACGGACCAGTTCATCATTCCGATCAAAAGGAGGCGAATTACCGAAAGGTCGACGTCGTCACGAATCTGTCCCTTTGCCCGCGCTTCCTGCAACAGAGAACGCCAGAATTGGGAACTTTCGTCCAACACCTGCAGGAAGTGTTCGCGGAGACTGGTAGGGATCTGATCGAAGATGCGCATGTGAGCGGAGGTATAGTCGTCGCCCGACAGGACAACGGCGAGGTGCCCGTGAATTGCTGCAGCGATCCGATCATGGACATCAGCATCGGGCGGCAGCGCTTCAATGGCGTGGATCACCTGATTCTGGGTGCGCTCGTTCGCGATCCTCAGCACCTCAGCGACAATCGCTTCACGCGATTCAAAATGGTAGTAGATGCTGCCTGTCTGGGTGCGCGCACGCTTGGCTATATCAGTCAGCCGCGTCAGAGCATAACCTTTGTGGCGAAACACATAAGCGGCGGCATCGAGTATCCGGGCCCGCGTGATTTCCGCTTTCGTGGGCATTTTGCCTTTGGCATATCCATTGCTGGCAGCTCGCACTGAATCGCGGTGCGGAGTTGATGCCCCCGCGGGAGCAGTACGTTTGCCGGAAGCAGATGCAGTGCGCTTATAGCCCATTTCAGACCTTATCCATCGAACTTGCACGCGGACAATCAAACCCTTTGAGTCTCTCCACCTCCCTCGGTAGCGGAGCCGATCGATGCAGCCTCCATTGCTCCTGAAGTCGTTCCTTCAGATCAGCGGGCATAGCGGCAACTTTGGGGGGCGATCCCAACCGGACGTGGAGGATCCGGTACTGAACCAAGGCTGCCAACAAATTACGGGTGGCGTTGAATATCTCAAACAGAAGGTGGATGCGTTTATCCTCAACATGGGTCAGACGCGTTGTAACGATCACTTCGTCTCCCAGCAACAATTCGCGCAGATAAGCCACATCTGCGCCGATCACGAAGTTCGATTGTCCGGTCCGCTTGCGGAAAGCATCGCCATAGTCCCAGGCGTTGTGAGCGTCCATCGCAGGCTCTTTGACGATGGCGAGATAATAGCAAGCGTTCATGTGATTATTCATATCAATCCACTCAGGACGAACCTTGAGCCTCGTCTGATGAAGACGACGATCCGGCGACGGTGTTTCAGGTAATTGCACGATATCCTCCGGTGCGCGATTATCACACTCTCGGAGCAGATTGCTACCAGACGGAATCTCAGGCATTGCAAACATACTCGACTTCAAATCCCGGGGTAGTTCAGGCTTTAACGGGAATGCCTGACCATTCAAAACTCCGGCTCGACAAATTCTGCAACAGATGTAGCCGGTTTAGTTTCCGATGCTCGACGCACAACCGGCGCGACGCTGCTAAAGGCTGGCCTGTCGGCGCTATGGCCGAGAAGACCCGCAAGCCAAGCCATCATGGTCCGCTATTGTTGCGGTGAAACGTCCACGCCCTCCTTTTCAGTTTGCGCGGGGAGATGTTCCGGGGGCGGAAAAACTTTTCGCCTCGGCTCGGAGGATGTCCTTCCGGACTTTTCCCGACGCTGTTTTAGGGAGTTCGAAAACCAGTTCGATCCGGGACGGTATTTTCTGTTTCGCAAGCTTGCACTCTAGGAGATACCGCAAAGCTTCCGAGTGATCGAAATTCGCACCGGCAACGCAAACAAGGAATGCGCAGACCGCCTCGCCGAGCCGCTCGTCAGGCATCGCCACGACGGCAACTTCCTGCACCGCCGGGTGTTGGACGAGTAAATCCTCGATCTCGCGCGGAGAAAGGTTCTCACCGCCCCGGATAATTAGATCTTTGGACCGGCCAGTGGTGACAATAAAGCCGGGCGGATCAATCTTGCCAAGATCGCCAGTGCGGAAAAAACCCTCGTCATCGAAAGCGGTTTCATCGTCTCGGGGATCGCCATAACCAATGAAGGTCTGCGGTCCGCGCAGCAATATTTCTCCCTCTTGCCCCGGCGCGAGCTCCGTTCCCGTTGCCGGATCGGCAATTTTCGCTTCACAGTGCCAAAGCTCGCCATCTGTCTCCGCAGCCAGTCGGACGTCGCCACAACGCGCGCCAAGCGCAACTGCTCCGGAAACTTCAGTGGCGCCGTAAATACGATAGACCTTGCAGTTGGAAAGTATCTTGCTGGCCCTGTAAACAAGCTGAGGGGGAACTGAAGAACCGCCACAGGGAAACAGACGCAAAGATGGCAGCGGCTCACCGGAACGCTCCACAGCATCCACCAGTTCCTTCAGGAAGGGTGTAGCGCCGAACATAATCGTGCAGCCATGGAGGCGAATGAGACGTGCCGCTTCCTCGCCACTCCACACATCGAGTAACACCGCAGAACTGCGCAGGATGAAAGGTTGCTCCAACGCATAAAGATAGCCGGTGATGTGGCTGACCGGCGAAGCCATAAAGACGATGTCTTGTGGTTGAACATCCCAGTATTCCGCGACCGCCACAATCTCCGACATAATTGTATTGTGGGTGTGCAGTACGGCCTTCGGGCGACCGGTGGTTCCGCTTGTGTAGAGGACAAGCTTGACATCATCCGGTGATGGCTTCGGCGGCAGTTCAGCCGCGGGTCCGGCCAAACACTCCTGGAAGCTTGTAAACTCGTCTTGCGGCCCCCGCAGCACGACAACTTCGGAAAGCTCCGGGCAATTCCCCCGAATACGCCGCACCATCTCCAGATAATCAAAGTGCCGGAACCGGCTCGGGATGAAAAGAACACGGCTGCGGCTATCGGCAAGCATGTAGCCAACCTCGCGATCGCGATAAATCGGCACGAGCGGATTTACGATAAACCCACCCATCGCGCAGGCGAGATTGAGGACGACTGACTCATACCAGTTTGGCAATTGGTATGAGACGACATCTCCACGCTTGATGTCACGATACAAGAGCCAGGTGCAGACCGCGGCGGCCTCACCCCAGAGTTGTCCGAACGTCCAGCGACGCTCACCCTCAATGAGGGCAACCCGTTCAGCATCCTCGGCCAACCGCGCTTGCGCATGCTCAACCAGGGTCTCATCGCGCCACAGACCTGTCGACCGGTACCGTGCTGCAGACGCCTCAAAACGCTCTCGTGCCTTGGGTGTCACACTTCATTCTCCTTCGGTACCAGCCCTTCAGCGAGGGAGTGCCGGCGCAGTTCGTAGATTGCGGGTCAATCCTTATACCCGCTATCAGCCCAGAAATAAATTCTAATTCTGATTCTAATTTGTTGACAACATATAGAAGCGGTGATCCCATTCTGATCGTGTCGGCTCGTATTTGATCCCAGTAAACGTGGCCCAAAAGGAAGCGGAAAACAGCAGACGTGGTTGAAAACTCGTCGGAGCAGACCTGTGTTCCTTAGGAGGAGAATCGGAAAATGATAAAGGCAACTCGCCGAACCTTTCTAGCCGGAGTGGGCGCGGGCGCCGTGCTCTCCGCCGGTGGCGCAGCATTCGCTCAAGATAGCAACTCACCCATTCGGCTCGGTTGTATTGCGCCACTTTCCGGCGCTCAGGAGGTCCTTGGGGCACCCATGCGCCTTGGCGCTGAGATTGCTGCCAAGCAGATCAACAGCGCCGGTGGGGTTCTCGGGCGTCAAATCGAGATCGTCGCGCGTGACGACAAGGCGAGTGGTCCGGGAGCGGTGGCTGGCGCACAGGATCTATTCGGGCAGGACATCCATCTTCTGTTCGGCTCGATCCAGACTGCTGCGGTCCTTGCTATCATGCCACTTCTAGGTGATGCGAATGCGATACTGATTTCCTGCGCGGCGATCGCAGACAGTCTTACACACGAGAACTTCGTCGGCAACTACTTCCGCGTTTCGGACAATTCGTACATGCGCTACCGGGCGCTTGCCCGCGTCATGGCCGAAAAATATCCGGAGATAACCACTTGGACCGGTGTCTTCCCGGATGCGGCCTACGCGTTTTCGTCATGGGACGCTTTTCGTGACGGCCTTAACACATACTATCCCGAACTCGCCAAGAAAGACGTGACGATCCTCGATCCGGTACTCACGAAATTCGGGGCGACGGATTTCAAGCCGCAACTGTCCACGCTCATGCGGTCTTCGGCGTCGGGCCTGTTCAACAGCACGAATGGCGCGGATGCGGTAACCCTTCTCGCGCAGGGCGCCAACTTCAGGATCAGTGAGAAGTTCAAGGCGATTGCTGACGGCGCAAACGAGTTTAATGTGCCGAAAGCACTTGGTAAGCGTATGGTCCCGAACTTCTGGACCGCCATGAACTGGTATTTCGGATCCTACACCGACATCCCGATGGGAAAGGAGCTTTACGAAGAATACGTGGCTGCCACAGGCGACAAGTTTCCGCTGGGGTATTTCGAGCACGGACATGCCGCCGTTCACGCCTATGCAAATGGCATCCGGCGAGCGGGCAGCCTGGAAACAGAGAAGATCGTTGCGGCAATGGAAGGGATGACTTTCGAAACAGCCATGGGTCCGAGAACGTTCCGAAAGGAGGATCATCAAGCGATCCTCGACATGAACCTAGTTGGCATTGGACCAAGAGACAAAGAACCGGGCTGGGAAGTGAAAGACGTGGTCAAAGTGGCAGGTTCAGATTTGATCGAGCCGCCGTCCCCTGGCATCCCTGTTAAGTACAACAAGCTCTGAAAGCTCTCTGGGTGGCGTCCGACGGCGAGGATCTACCTACTTGGCCGTGTGGCCGGAGTGAATTCACTCCGGCCACACGGCTCAGAGCATTTTGCACCAGGCCGGATTGCTTGGTCGGAAATGCAACTAGAACCGAAGGTCAGCGTGTTCGCTTCCATACAAAGACAAAACACTCCGATGGATGACAGAAAATGAGTGAAAAACAATTCCCCGAGGGAGTTGCGGTGGTTTCAGGCGGCAGCGGTGCGATCGGCGGAGCAATCTGCCTCGCCCTTGCACGCGCTGGCACACCCGTGGTGACCACCTTTCGATCAAATCGCGGTGCTGCCGACAAAGTTGTCGAGGCCATCACGGGTTCGGGAGGCATCGCTCATGCGGAATGCGTGGATCTCTCCGATTCAAGGCGTGTCGCAAGTTTCGCCGATGGCATACTAGATCGCTTCAAAACCGTACATTCCGTGGTTTATGCGTCCGGACCGAAGATCCCGCTGGCCTATATAAACGCTTTGACGCCTGAGGCATGGGCCGGCACATTTTCCGCCGACGTGAATGGCTGCTTCAATCTCTTCAGCGCCTTCCTGCCGCACTTGAAGACACGTCGAGGAGGTTCGTTCCTTGCGGTGACGACCTGTGCGGTAGAAAGGGTGCCCCAGCGCGACATTCTATCCGCCGCTCCCAAGGCTGCAATCGAAACATTGGTGCGTGGCCTTGCCAAGGAGGAAGGCCGGTATGGAATCCGGGCCAACTGTGTTGCGCCCGGACTTCTGGAGGAGGGCATCGGTCGCGACTTTATCGAAGAAGGATTGACACCCGAACTCGTCGACCGTTTCCGAAAGTCAGTCCCGATGAAGCGTTTCACGCGATCGGAGGAGGTCGCGGAAGCCGCATTATTCTTGCTTTCTAATCGTGCAAACTTCATCACGGGGCAGTCTCTTGCTGTCGACGGCGGGCTGCAACTTTAGTGCATGGCGAGCCTCTCGATTCCCGTCAACGAATAAATCCAAGGAGGTAATGGATACCCAATCCTCCAATTGTTGAGGACCGCCTCGTCCCGGTTTGACACACCAATTTCATGAACTCCGACATTGAAGGCCTCTATGTCGGCATTCTCGTCGGCCCGGCCATCGCCTTCCTGCAGTAGGCCCGGTCGGTGGGCTTGACCAAAAAGCTCCGCGTCATCGGCGAGGGAGGCACGGACCTAGTGATCGCCCGCGCCATGCAACAGAATACGCCCGAGAATATATGGTCGCCCGGCGCCTGGTATCCTGATGCGGAGCCGTTTGAATCGGGCGCCTTCTCCAAGGCTGTCTATGAAAAATATATCGAGATGACCGGCGACAAGTCTCCGGTTGGCCTGACTGCGAGCATGGGTCATCGCCCGACGCTGGGCCTGCTGGAAGGCATCAGGAAAGCCGGCTCGACCGAGACCGACGCGGTGATCGCCGCATTCAAGGGGCTGACCTTCGAAACCCTCACCGGGCCCTACAAGATCCGCGCGGAAGACCACCAGGGATACGGTCAGGCCGTGGTCGCCAATTTGGGGCCGAGTTCGACGGAGCCGCTCTTCCGCCAACAACATCACATTCTACGACGAGAGCACGGTGCTGGAGTCGGCAACGCCGGGCGTCGCCTTCAAGTTCTGAGGGCCAGCCGGGCCGCTATCGCCATGCTGAGGCATGCCGCGCTTCATCACGAAGCGCGGCATTTTTTCCGGCTTGCTTGGCGTCTGGCTGCGTCAGGCTGGGGCCGCTGGGCATCAAAAGGCTGGAAGAAGCCTCTCCTGACGGCTCCTGCGTAGATAGGGACGCCCCCTCCCCCGCCGGGTATGCGCCGTTACGTCACCGTCCAGTTGGGCGGGCGTTTTTCGATGAAGGCGCGCGGTCCCTCGCGATAGTCGTTGGTTTCCATGATGCGTCGGCGCGCCGCGTCGGTCATTGCGCGCATTTCCTGCTGCGGATGCTCGCTTGCGATGCGCGCGACCGACAAGCTCTCATAGACCGCAAGTGGCGCGTTGCGGCCGATGGCGCGCGCCAGCTCCAGCGCCGCCGAAACGGCGTCTCCCGGGGCGACGAGCCGGTTGACCATTCCGAGCTGGTAGGCCCGCTCCGCATCCAGGCGCTCGCCAGTGGCGATCATCTCCATGGCGATGGCGCGCGGAAGGCAGCGGGGAAGCCTGTAGACGCCGCCAGCGGCGGCGATCATGCCGCGCGTCACTTCCGGCAGCCCGAATGATGCGGACGGGGAGGCAACGATCATGTCGCATGACAGCGCGATCTCAAGCCCGCCGGCCAGCGCCGCACCTTCAATGGCGACGATCCACGGCTTGATCCTTGGCGCATGGGTGATGCCCGCAAAGCCGCCCTCCGGTGACCACAGGAAATCGGCGCGGCCGGCGGCCACCACCTTCAGGTCCGCCCCGGCGCAGAAGGAGCGCCCGCCGGCGGCTGCAAGCACCACGGCGCGGATATCCCCATCGGCCTCCAGTTCTGCAACCAGCTGCCCCAATTCGCTGCGCATCGCCTCGTCGACCGCATTGTGCGCCTGCGGCCGGTTCAGCGTAACGACGGCGACATGGCCGGGCAGCCTTTCCAGCTGCGTCGCCTGGTTTTCGGCGGTGCTCATCCTGCGATCTCCTTCATAGGCCCTGCGCGCCATTCCAGCAGGCCATCGGCAGCGGTGACAATTTCTCCGGCATGGCCGACGGGCGAGCGGGCGAGCGCCATCAGGACGGAAAGGCTCGCCTCGTCGTCGGGCGCAACCCTCGCGACCGTGCGGGCCCCGCCAGGCAGCCGCAAGACCACCACCCCTTTCTCGACGTCGCCCCCGGAGGTGAACAGGACCGTGAAGGTTTCGACGGCGGCTGGCCCGCTGGCGCTCGTCACGATGGGCGGAACGGCCCCTCGCGCGCTGTCGGCTCGCGCCTGCACGGAAGACAGAGCGAATGTCGGCCGCCGCCGGGATGGGTCGCCTGACAGCACCAGCGCGCAATGCTTGGTCACGAACTCTCCCTGCCCATACAGCAATCCCGTCCCGGCCCGGCCCCTGAACTGCCGCACCATCGCCGCTGCGGCATGCGTCATGTAGGTGTTGAGCGGCGCGCCGAAAAATGTGAGGCCGCCGGCCACCGTCATCGCCCTTTCAGGCCCGGTCCCAAGCGACCGACGCGCCATTTTCGGCACGCAGGGAAAGCAGCTATAGAGTTCCATCGCATCCAGATCGCGGGCCCGGACGTCGGCCTCCTCCAGCACGCTGGCGAGCACGGCGTCCTGCGCCGGCGAGCCGATATAGGTGTCGCGCGAAAGCCAGTCGCGGGGCTCGGTTGCGATGGCTGCGGAGACGAAATAGACGAGCTGCGTTTCGGGGATGCCGGCCGCGCGCGCCGCCGCAAGGCTGGCCACCAGCACCGCGCCCCCCTGATTGACCATCGGGTTGGCCGTCATCAGCTTCGGGTAGGGCCAGGCGATCAGCCGGTTTTCCTTCGACGCCGTCTCGATCTGGGAGGCAGTCCTCGATCCCTTCAGCCAGGAATATTCATTCTGCGCGGCCACCTCGGAATTGCGGGACCATAGCAGCGCCGATTCCCCCCTTGCCTCGCGTGGGGTCTGGCCCCACACCGCCTGCGTGGCGTTTTCGTAAAGGGGATAGACGAATACCGGCTCCGAAACGCCATGGGCGCAGGCCAGCGGATGCAGATATTCGCGCGAGCGCGGGTTCTTCCAAAGCGGGTCGGGAGGCGTCCACGGCAATGGCTCGCCGCTCTTGCGCGCCCGCGCAACGCTGTGGGCGGCCTCCCCGCCTGCGATGGCGGCGACAATATCATCCCCGCCTGCGATGGCGGCGGCCGCTTCGCTGAGGAACCGGACGGGCGTTTCTCCCCCTACTGGCCCCTGCATGCAGGTTTGCGGCTTGCACCCTGTCTTTTCGGCCAGCAATTGCGGCAGATTGCGATAGGGCCAGGAGACGGAATTGATGACGACCAGCGAATCCAGCCGTGAAAGCCAGCTGCCGCCGGCGTCGCGCTCCGCCGCCCGAAGCGCTTCGGCCATCAACTCCAGCGGCTCCACCGCATTGGCGAGGACTTCAGGGCGGTCCACGACTTCACCAATTCCGATGATGACGGGAATGCGTTCGGTAGGTGTCATCGCAGCCAGACCTTTGCTTCGGGGGCTGGCGATTGTCGGCCACAGCCGCCTGCCTGCCCTGTTGATCTCTTATCGCGACGGGCCACGCTGAAACACCGCGTTGAGGCCCAGTATGACGACCGTCATGCCGATTAGCAGCGTGCTTATGGCGGCGATGGTCGGTTCGACCTCGTTCGCCAGGCTGTTCCAGATGCGCACCGTCGTCGTTTGCGTGTTCACCCCCGAGAGGAAAAGGCTGATCAGCAGTTCGTCGAACGACGTCAGGAACGCGAACAGCGCCGCTGATATTAGGCCGGGCATTGCCAGGGGCAATGTGATCTTGCGCATCATCTGAAACGGAGTGGCGCCAAGGCTCAGGGCCGCGCGTTCGTAGCGTTCGTCCACGCCCTGCAGGCTGGCCGTGAGGATGATCGTGGTGAGCGGAAGGGCCAGCACGGTATGTCCCAGTGCCATGGCGACAAGGCTGTTGGCCGCGCCCAGCCGGGCAAACGCCATGTAGAAAGCGATTGCGACAATGACATTAGGAACGATCATCGGCGTCAGGATAAAGCCATAGATGGCCACCTTGTGCCTGAAGGTGGAACGCACCAGCGCGAATGCGGCCAGGAAGCCGAGCGTCGTGGCGCCCACGGTCGCCATGATGCCGACCTGGATGCTTACCCACAAGGAATGCATCCAGCCCGGATCGGAAAGGACGCGCCGATACCACAGGGTTCCAATATCCTTCGGCGGAAAGTTCAGGATGCGCGACTGGTCGAACGAGACGATCGCGATGATTATCACCGGGGCCGCCAGATAGAGCAGCACCACGATGCAGGCGGCCCAAAGCAGATAGGTTCCCGGTCCGGCTCTCTGGCCATTCTCGTCCATTACAGCGTGCCTCCCAGCAGGCGTTCCAGCCGGATCGCGCGGGCGTAGAGGGCGAAGGTAAGCAGTGTCACGGCAAGCAGGATGACTGCAAGCGCGGAAGCGAAGGACCAGTTGACCGTGATTTCCACCTCCCGCTGTATCAGCATGGCGATCGTGATGTCGCCGGTCCCGCCCATCAGCGCCGGCGTGATGTAGAAGCCGATGGAAAGAATGAAGACAAGCAGCATGCCGCCCGCCAGGCCCGGCAGGCTCTGGTGGAAATATACGCGCCGGAACGAATACCACGGGCTTGCGCCAAGGCTGAGCGCAGCCGCGATCAGGCGCTGGTCTATTCCGCGCATGACGACCAGAAGGGTCAGTATCATCAGGGGAAGCAGCACATAGATCATCCCCACCAGAACCCCCGTCTGGTTATAGAGCAGATCGGCGCGTGGCAGCCCCCATCGGGCGAGATAGCTGTTGATCAGACCCTCCCGCCCCAGCAGGATCATCCAGGCATAGGTGCGCACGATGATGCTGGTGAAGTATGGCAGGATGACCGCGATCAGGAGTATGTTGCGCAGGCGTGGCGAGGCGTGGGCTAGGACATAGGCTACCGGATAGCCCACCAGCGCGCAAACCAGGGTGACGATTATCGCCATTCGAAAGGTGATGCCGATGACAACCATATATATCGGATCGCTCAGTATGAGCGCATAATTGTGGAAGGTGATGCTGTCGATATAGAAGCTGCGACCGGCCATCGCGAGCAGGGGCCACACGAACAGCACGATCATCGCAAAGATCGCCGGGATCAGCAGGGCGATGTAGCGATGGCGGTTGCGGCGGTCGAGCGGATGTTCCGGTGAGGATGCGTGAGCCATGGTTGCCTACCCCGCGAATATACGGGTGTCGCGGCTTTCCCAAACCAGGGAAGCGTGGTCGCCTGCATTGTGACGAACGACACTCATATTGTTGGCCGCGGTAACGATGAAATCAGCGCCGCCGGGGCCTTCAACGCAATAATGAAGCGTATTTCCCGAATATCCCGATTCCCTTATTAGTCCCGAATAGCGGTTTGAATCCATATCGCCGGCTTCGGCTATCTGGACCTTTTCCGGCCGGATGCCTGCCTCTACCCTTACGCCCACATCTGCGGCCTTTCCGGCGAAGGTTCCCCGGAACGTAAAGCCGTCATCCGTGCGCACCTGCACCAGATCGCCGTCGATCGCGACGACGGTCCCGGTCAGGAAATTCGTGTCACCGAGAAAGTCCGCAACAAAGCGGCTGGTCGGCCGATCGTAAAGGTCGGAGGGGCTGCCGATCTGGTCGATGCGGCCCTCATTCATGATGGCGATGCGGTCGGACATGGTCAGCGCCTCGCTCTGGTCGTGCGTCACATAGATCACCGTGACCCCCACGGTCTTGTGAATGCGCCGGATCTCGGCCTGCATGTGGTCGCGCAGCTTCTTGTCCAACGCCCCCAGCGGCTCGTCCATCAGCAGGACATTCGGATTGAACGCCAACGCGCGGGCCAGAGCGACGCGCTGAAGCTGGCCGCCGGAAAGCTCGCGCGGCATCCGGCTTGCGTAATCGTGCAGCTTCACCAGCGCGAGCGTCTCGCCGACCGTGTGGATGATCTGCTGTTTCGGCATGTTCCGGACCCGCAGCGGAAACGCCACATTCTCAAACACGGAAAGGTGCGGGAAAACCGCATAATGCTGGAAGACCATCCCCAGCCCCCGCTTCTGGGGCGGGAGATTGGCCACATCCTTTTCGCCGATCCTGATCGTGCCGGCATTCGGATAGACAAAACCGGCAACCATCATCATCGTGGTCGTCTTCCCGGAGCCGCTTGGCCCCAGGATGGTGAAAAACTCTCCTGCTTTGATATTTATCGATATATTGTCGACCGCGGTTATCGAGCCGTACTTTTTGACCACGTTCTCCAGGCAGACTTCAGCACCCAAAAGACCCACACTCCCCTTCCACCAGCCTTGAAGCGCCGATCGCCTTTCATGAGGCAGGTCGGCTGCCGGTCATGGGGCAGGACGGGATGCATATCCGGCATCGGCCCTGCCCCGCAGATCGGCAAGTTCGGCAGGCAACTGAAGTGCGGCGCGATCCTTCAGGATCGCGTTGCGGGCTTCAGCCTCCTGTTTTCGCGCACGTCCCTCCCCCGAACCCGTTCCCGGCTCCGGGGAAGACATGCGTCAGCGACCAAGGAGCCAGCGCGACCACCGGTCGCTAATTTCCTGCCGATTATCTTCCCACCAGTTAACATTAAGAAGGAAGCTGTGCTTCTTATTTTCCGGGTTGCTGGGAAGTTTCGAGCGGACATCCTCGGGTATGAGGTCGAGCGCGCCGGCAACCGTCGGCCCATAGGGATAGACGCTCAGGAACGCCGCCTGCCTCTCGGGCTGCAAGGCGTAGTCGATCAACGCCAGCGCATTTTCGGCATTCGGCGCGCCGTTGAATATCGAGTAGCCCTGCGCCCAGAACATCGACTGGTTCCAGACGATGCTGACCGGGGTTCCCTCATCGATCGCGCTCTGGATGCGCGCGTTCCAGAAAGCGCCGAGAACGGCTTCCTTGGTGTTCATGATCTGGGTGGAAACCGCGCCGCTGTCCCAGAATTTCTGGATGGACGGGCGCAGTCTGTCGAGTGAGGCGAACGCCCGGTCCAAATCAAGCGGATAGAGCGCGTCGGGCGAAACTCCGTCCGCCAGCAGGGCAAATTCGAGCGGCGGCTGGCCTACCGCCATGTCGGGAAGCGTGCGTGGTCCCGGAAATTTCTCCGTATCCCAGAATTCGGCCCATGAGGTGGGATGGTTGTCTTCAGAAAATTCGTCCTGATGATAGGCCATCACCATGCCGACATAGCCGTTGCCGACGAAATAGGGCAGACGCACATCCGCATCGATCGCCGCCGGGTCCGACCTCTTGAACTTGTCGTAGTCGATTGGCACCAAGGCTCCGAGGCGGTTCAGGCTGGTCAGCGGGCCGACATCGGTATCGATGACATCCAGTTCGACATTGCCCGATTTGAACATTGCCAAGAGCTTGGCGATATTTGCCGGAACAGTCACCACCTCGATGCCGGTCTCTTGGGTGAACGGCTCGTAGATCGCGGCCTTGATGGCCGTTTCATAAGCGCCGCCCGGCGTCCTGACGACAACCTGTCCAGCCGCGCGCGCTCTGCCGACGCCGATGATGGCGGGTGCGAAGAGGGCAGACGAAGCCGCGCCCTTCAACAGGGTGCGCCTGGATATGGTCGATCTCAGAGTTTCGAGCGACCGCTTTCGGTCATTGTCCTGATATTCCATCTCATTCCTCCCGTTTCTGGTATACTAGCGGAACACCAACTTAAATGTCAGCACCCGCAGCGTCAACGATGCGACCTGCAGGAAGCCCCGCGCTGGCCTCGCCCGCGACGCCCACCCTCACATCGGCAACCAGCGCGCCGGCCTGCCCGACGAAGACTGGGTTCAGGTCGATTTCAGCGATGTCGCCGCGTCGAGACATGATGTCGCCGACCTTGCAGACCACATCCACAAAGGCTTCGCCATCAAGTAACGGCCCGCCCCTGTAGCCCTGGAAGAGCTTTGCCAGGCGGGTTTTCCCTATCATTTCCCAGGCTTCGGCGCGGCTGACCGGCGCGGCCTTGAAGGCGACGTCGTCCAGCAGCTCGACAAGTGTGCCTCCCATCCCCAGCGCCACGACCGGCCCGAAATGCGGGTCGACGAACGCGCCCACAAAGCACTCCGCCTCGCCCTTCAGCATGGGCGTCACGAGGATTTTATGGTCGATGCCAAGCGCTGTCATCCGTGCAGACAGATCGGTGAAGGCCGAGTGCGCCTGCGCTGCCGCGACATTGAGCACGACCCCCTTCACCTCAGATTTATGGAGAGCCTGCGCCGATACGACCTTGAGTGCGCACAGGTCGGCAAGTTCCGCGACTGCCTCGGCACATTCGGTTGCGCTTGCGACGACGCGCGATGGCGGCAGGTCCAGCCCCTCCGCCTGCAGCAGCTGGCGGGCTTGCGGCTCTAGCAGCCATGATGAAGCGCCGCCCCCGGCCTCGGGAAGATGGGTTTCTGAAATGCCTTGGGCGGTTGGCGACGCGGAATTCGCCGGCGCGGATTCAGCCTGTGCGCGCAAACGCGCCAGGCTAGCTATCCCGCCCAGCACTTCGGCGGGGCCGGCGGGACTGCGAAAGGCGGCCACCCCTGTCTCGCTCAGTATCTCGATCGGCTCAAGCGGTCTTTCCGCATGGACGCTGTGGAAGAGGACGGGCTTTGCCGAATGCGCGCAAACCTGCACCATTTTCCTGGCTGCGGCATTTTCCTGCGGCAACAGCGCCTCGCCGCCGATCAGATGATAGCCGCCAAAATGACCAACCAGCACGGCTGCATCGACACTCGGGTCCGCAAGCGCGATCGCAAGCGCTTCCGGAATGATGCCGGGATTGGATTCGGCTTCGCCGGCGAAGTCGATCGGATTCGAGCGCGGGCATCTGGGCGGCAGCAATTTCGCCAGCGCGGCGTCGGACGCAGGCGAAAGATTGGCCATTTCAAGCCCCGCCGCCCCCAGCGCGTCGCTGGCCAGCGTGGCGTGGCCCCCGCCATCGGTAAGCACGGCGACCCGCGACAGCGCGTCGACCGGATAACGGGCGAATGCCGCTGCGATGCTCCATCCCTGCTCGATCGACGAGGCGCGCAATATTCCCGCCTGCCGCATCACGGCGTCGAACACCGCATCCTCGCCGGCCAGTGCGCCGGTATGGGAAGAAACCGCGCGGCGGCCCGCCTCGCTCTGGCCCGGCTTGATGAAGATGGCCGGCTTGAAGACTGGGGAGGCGCGCATGATATCCAGCAGGCGCCTTCCTTCCCCGATCCGTAGTCCCTCCACATAGCAAAGCACGGCGCTGGTGTGGGGATCGGCAAGATAATAGGACAGGATATCGGCGGTCCCGATATCGGCCGCATTGCCGATCGTGATGCTGCGGCTGAACCCGCCGCCCCTTTGCTGCGCATGGGAGGCGAGGTCGATCGCCACATTGCCGCTCTGGGAAATCACCCCGATCGAACCGGGCTTCATCGGCCATCCGCCGATGTCGACATGGGCGGGGCCGCTATACAATGCCGCGCAGTTCGGTCCAACGAGGCGGCTTGCCTTGCCGTTGAGGGCACTGGCGATGCGCCGTTCCGCTTCCTTGCCGGCTTCATCGACCTCGCCGAAGCCGCCGGTGATGATCATCACATTGCCGACGCCGCGACGAATGCATTCGTCCACCACCCCCGGCGTATATTCGACAGGGACCGAAACGACGGCCAGATCGGGCGTCTCGGGCACGTCGAGAACCGACGCATAGGCCTTATGGCCCAGCACGCGGCTGCTGCGGTTGTTGACAGGGAAGAGCCTGCCCTTGAAGCCGCCCTCCACCAGCGACTTCCAGCGCCTGCCGCCGATCTTGTCGACCGACTCGCTCGCGCCGATGAACGCGATGCAGTCCGGCTCGAATATGCGGCGCAAACTGTCCACGCCGGCGGCATCCCGCTCATTCCTGCTGCGCGCGATGAATGACATGGTGTCCACCTCAGCGACCTGTAAATCGCGGGGCGCGACGCTCGGCGAAGGAAAGGTCGCCTTCCTTGTGGTCGGCCGTGTCATAGAGCGCCAGCAATGTTTCCGTCTCCAGCCCCAAGGCCGCTTCCAGCTCGTCGCTGGTGAAGCGGTTGATGGCGTCCTTCATCTTGCGCACCGACAAGGGAGCGTTGCGCGCGATGCTTGCCGCGATTTCAAGCGCGCGCGCCAGCAA
Organism: Mesorhizobium sp. A623; assembly: GCF_054489405.1. Taxonomy (NCBI): domain Bacteria; kingdom Pseudomonadati; phylum Pseudomonadota; class Alphaproteobacteria; order Hyphomicrobiales; family Phyllobacteriaceae; genus Mesorhizobium; species Mesorhizobium sp. A623. Next base: position 151,883 of record NZ_JBTMXB010000006.1, on the reverse strand, counting down.
CTTCTCAGGCGGGACCACTTCGTCGACAAGGCCGATGTCCAGGGCCTGCGCCGCCGTGATGTGCTCGGCCGTGAACAGCATTCGCTTGGCGCGTGAGGGGCCGACGAGACGCGGCAGGAGCAGCGACGCCCCGCCGGTGATGAAAGAGCCGACCCCGCTCTCGGGAAAGCCGACTTTGGCGCCTTCGGCCGCAATGCGGATGTCGCAGGCCAGCGTGATCTCCAGCCCGCCCCCCAGCGCATAGCCGTTTATCGCCGCGATCAGCGGAACCGGCAGGCCGACCAGCAAGCGCGCAAGCTCCTGTTGGTTGCCCTCTATGCGCAGGCGGCTTTGATCGGGGGTTTCGCTGTTCCAGGCGGTTTCCTTCAGATCGGCGCCGACGCAGAACGCCCTGCCCTCCCCCGTGATGATGGCAGCGCGAATTCCCGCCTCCTGGCCGATATCCTCGGCGACGCGGCGCAAGTCCTGCCACAGCGCGACATTGCACGCATTGAGCGAGCGAGGCCGATTCATCCGTATGACCACCACATCGTCATGGCGGTCAACGATCAAAGTCTCATAGTCGCGCACGATCCCATCCGCTAACAATGTCTGCCTGACATATCAGTAGTATACCAGTCAATTCGATGCAAGCGCGGATATCGCCACCCGCCCTCGCCTCGGGGCGCGACTGCGGGCCGGGCGGGCCGGACGCTGTCGGCAAAGCCGCCTGCGGGCAGTCGTGGGGGGATTGCTGTTGCGGCCCGGCAGCGCGGGTTAACGCCAGTCTTCTTTCAGGCTGCGGCGCGCCTGCGCTTCCAGATAGTTTATGAAGGCCGTGGTCGCCGAGGCGGTTTTAACCAGATCGCCGCTGGCGATGGCCTGCATGGTCGCGGCGGTGACATGCGCGACAGCGGGAATATCGCGCGTGCGCCTCGTCACCCAGGCGAACCGTCGCGAAGCCGCCCATAATGGCTCGAGGGCGCTGGTGGCGTATTCGTTCTTCGCGCATTTGACCAGCTGGCGCTTGTAGTCCTGGTCGATCTCGTAATGATGTTCCAGATTCATGCCGGAAGCGCTTTGCTCCATCGCGACGGCTAGTTCGCTGAAATATGCCCGCTCTTCATCGTCGGCGTTGCGGGCGGCCTCCCTGGTCATGAAATTCTCGACCGGCCGGCGGAAGCGCAAAAGCGAAAGCTGGTCGAAAACATTTATCGGCGTGATCTTGAGGCCGCGTCGGGGCTCGATTTCCACCAGCTTGGCGCGGGCCAGCCGGCGCACGGCCTCGCGGATGGGCGTCCGGCTTATCCCGAGCTGCTCACCGATGGAGGCTTCGGTGATCCAGGTTCCGGGTTCCAGTTCTGCGGTGACGATGCGCCTTTCCAATTCCACATAAGCCTTTTCACCAAGGCTGACATTGTCTTCAATGGAAACACTTTTGATCATAGTCGCCAATACATTGACACCGATCTGCCCGTCAACCGCGGCCCGCTGGCCGGCGCTCGACGGAGGGCGGCCGTCGCCGGCGCAAGAGGTGCTGCTTCGGGGTCGAGAGGGGCGTCATCTGGCGCGGCCCGCCGCACACGCCGTCGCCAATTTGCCGGAAGCCGTCCGGCTATCGCCGATCCCGGCGTTTCAGGCTGGCGCGGATGACATTCTTCGTCTCCAGCGCTGCCGCCGGGGCCAGGATGTTGCCGTCTATCAGGGACAGGATTCGATCCGCGGTCCGGCTCCCGATCTCGTCTGCCGGCACGCTGATCGTGGTTAGCGACGGCTCGATGGCCACCGCTACGCTCGTGTCGTCCGAGCCGACGATGGAAAGATCGTCAGGAACCCGGATATTGCGCTGCCGGCATTCGTCGATTGCGCCGATGGCCTGCAAGTCGAGGCTGCACAGCAGCGCGGTTGGCAGCCGGTCGAGCGCCGCCAGCTTGCTGATGGCGCGCCTGCCTCCCTCGACGGAATAAGGCTCTTGCAAGATCCATTCCGGCTTCAGCGCCAGCCCGTGCCCCTTCAGGGCGTCGCGCGTGCCGGCGACGCGCGCGCGCGCGCGTTCATTGGCGAAATCATCGCCATAGCAAAGCGCGATGTCCGTGTGGCCATATTCCAGCACAAGCGTCGCCATCCGGCGGGCCGCATCATAGTGGGAAAAGCCGACCTGGTGGGCATATCCGCTGTCGTCATGCGACCACGACAATACATAGGGAAGCTGATATCTGCGCAGCAGATCATAGACAAAGTCGGAATGCGCCGACCCTACCAGTACGATGCCGTCCACGCCTCGCTCGACGATGGACTGCAGCACGGCGTCTTCCCTGCCGGGAATATATTCATGGCTGGCGACGATAAGCTGGTAGGAGGCTTCCCACAGCTTCTGCTGCAATGAATGAATTGAATCGGCAAATATCGGATTGCTGAGCGTGGGATAGACTGCGGCGATGGTTCGCGTGCGCCGCGAGGCAAGCGCCTGGGCCGCGCCGTTTCTTATATAGCCAAGCTGCGACACCGCCTGGTTCACGCGCGCCAGCGTCGCCGGTTTCACCTTGTGCGGCACCGAGAGGGCCCGCGAGGCGCTGCCGAGAGAAACGCCGGCCAATCGGGCGACATCCGACAAGGTTGCACGACCGCCGAAAGTTTTTTTCCTCATTTCCGCTTTCCGTCGATCGCCATCATTCCGGTTACAACTGCAGCAAGGATGCAAGTCTCGCTTTCCAGCGGCCACCCGTAAAGTCAACATAATTTGCCCCCCGAACGGGCGCGCCGCCACGGCTTCCGGCCGGCGGCTGCGTGCCGGGGTGAGCCGGCGGCGGCCTTTGGCCGTCAGCGCGCGCGCCGCTCCGCCGCGCCACACCGGCGGCTATCCGGGCAATGCTCAATCCTGGCTTCAATCGGACGTTCAGCCTCGGCCTCATCGGGCGCACATCTGCCGATATGTCAAGTATACGCATTTCCCATTGACTAATGAAGCGCTTCATATACTATTTTTTACAGATATCAAACCGCGTTATCACTCCGTGAATTATATAACTCGTTGAGACAAAATGATAATTGACTTCCGCGTTCAGCGCCCGAAGGAAAAAAGGTCAAAGGACCGTCCGGGATATATGAAGCGCTACAGCGACATTTTCGATCTTGGTTCCGTATCCCATACGGACGAGACGCTGGTTTCGGCTCTGGCTGCGGCGGGCATCGATCGCGCCGTCATGCAGGCAGAGTGGATGAGCGGCGACTACCGGCTGGACAATGATTACGTCGCGAGCTTTGTCGCCGCCCGGCCGGAAAAGTTCGTCGGCTTTGCCGCAGTCGATTTTTCAGAAGGTGTCGCTGCGGTGCGCGAGCTGGAGCGCGCGGTCGAGAAACTCGGCCTCAAGGGGCTGAATATCCAGCCATTCGCCAGCCAGCTTCTGGCAAACGACAGGCTGGCCTATCCTCTATACTATAAATGCATGGAATACGGGATTCCTGTATGTATCCATACGGGGATAAACTATTCGAACAACCGGAAGATCGATTTCGGGCGGCCGATTTATATCGACGATATTGCCTGTGATTTTCCTGATCTGACGATTGTCATGAATCATGCCGGGTGGCCGTGGGTCAATGAAAGCGTCGCCATCGCCCGCAAGCACAAGAATGTCTATCTGGAGTTCGGGGGGATTTCGCCGAAATACCTCGCCAAGCCGGATGCCGGCTGGGGGATGCTGCTGTCGATGGCGAATAATCTTCTTCGTGACCAACTTCTTTTCGCCACGGATTCGATGATCCCGTTTGACCGGGCGGTCAATGAGGCGATGGCCTTGCCCGTCAGCGATGCGGCGCGCCGCGCGATCATGGGCGAGAATGCACTTCGCATCATCGAGGCGCTTCCATGACTTGGCGGGTATATCGATCTGGGCAGGTATATCGATGAGGGGCTTTTTCCACCCGGCGGGTATCGCCATGATTGGCGCGAGCGGGTCGGTCGACAAGATGGGCGGCCGTCGCTGGAAGACGTTGGTCGATGGCGGGTTCCAGGGCCCCGCCTACCCCGTCAATCGCGGTGGCGGGCTGGTGCGGGGCGTCGCCGCCGTTGAAGCCGTGTCCGACCTGCCCCAGGGCGTCGATCTGGCTGTCATCGCCGTGCCGGCGCAGGCGACGCTAGATGTCGTGCGGCAATGCGCCGGGCAAGGAATCCGCTCGATTGTCATGATCAGCGCCGGCTTCGCCGAGGCCGGCCCCGGCGGCGAGGCGTTGCAGCAGGAGGTGGTTGCGTTTGTCCGCGAGGCGGGCATGCGGATGATCGGTCCCAATTGCGCCGGCATCTTCAGCAGTTCGGCCAGGCTCAATTCGGTTGGCTGGAAGGTTCCGCCAGGTTCTGTGGGCCTGATTTCGCAAAGTGGAAATGTCGCGCTCGACCTGTCGAATCTGGCGCTCGATACCGGCGGAGGCTTCAGCACCTATGTGAGCATTGGAAACGCCGCCGACGTCCGCGCGGTGGAGTTGCTGGAGTACATGCTGGCCGACCCCGACACCAGCGTGGTCATCGTCTATCTTGAGGGCTGGGCGACCGGCGAGGGACGGGCCTTCTGCGAGGCGGTGCGCGCCAGCGGCGGCGTAAAGCCGGTAATCGTCATCCGCGCCGCCTGGACGGATGGCGGGCGCAAGGCGGCCATGTCCCATACCCGCTCGCTTTCGGGCGCGAGCCGGGTGCTGGAAGCCGCCCTGCGTCAAAGCGGGGCGATCCTTGCGGACTCGGTCGAGGAAGCATGGGATATGGCGCGGCATCTGCCATTGTTGAAGTGCCCTGACGGCAAGGGGATCGCGATCCTTTCCGATGGCGGCGGGCATGCCACATTGCTGTCGGACGCGCTGGAGCTTGCGGGTCTTGAGATTCCGCAACTGGAGCCCGGCATCCAGGCGGCGCTGGTCGACGTCCTGAGCCCGCGCTGTGCGGTTGGCAATCCGGTGGATTTTGCCGGAATAAGCGAGGGCGATCCCTCGGTCATCGAGCGCTCGCTGGCCATCGCCCTTCAATCCGATGCCGTCGATTGCGTGATCGTCGCCGGCCATTTCGGAGGCTATTCGGATCTTGGCGGCCCGGCTCTGGTGGAGCGTGAATTGGCGTCCGCCCGCCACATCGTCGAGATTGCCCGCCAGAGCACGAAGCCCGTCATCGTGCATTCCGTCCATGCCGGGCGCAGCACGCCGGCGATGGATCTGCTTCACCAGTCCGGCCTGCTGGTTTGCCGCTCCATTCCATTGATCGCGCGATTGCTGACTGCGGCCAGGCTTGCGTCGCAGTCGGCGGCATTGGGCGCCGGCACATTCGGGCGCTTCGACTTCGGCGCCCTTTCTGAAGATGAGGGCGAGTGGCTTCTTGAATCGCAGGCGCGCGACCGGTTGAGCCTGGCTGGGATCGCGGTCCCGCCTCACCGGCTTGTCGCCTCGGCCGATGAATGCGTGGCGGCCATCGAGGAGATGGGCGGGCCGGTCGCGATGAAGCTGATGGCCAGCGGCCTGGTGCACAAATCCGACCTTGGCGGCGTCATCCTTCATGTGCGCACGCCGGACGAGGCGCGCGCCGCATTTGCCAGGCTTTGGGACATTCCCCTGCCGACACCCGATCCCGCGCGGCAGATTCTGGTCACGCCCATGATCGCGCCGGGCCTCGAAGCCATCGTCGGCGGCTTCATCGATCCGCAGTTCGGGCCGCTCGTCATGTTCGGGCTGGGCGGCGTTCTCGTCGAGGCGATCGACGATGTGGTCCTGCGCCTCGCGCCGGTATCGGTTGCAGAAGCCATGCAGATGCTTGATGAAATCAAGGTTTCACGGCTGCTGGACGGCTATCGCGGCAGCCCCGCCATCGACCGTTCGGCCCTGGCGCAGCTTATCCACCGGCTTTCCTTGCAATTGCTGGACGGCGGCATCCGGGAAATCGAGCTGAACCCGATCGTGCTTCATCCCGATGGCTTGTCCATCGCGGATGTGAGGATGCGCCTGAGCCGGGACGAGCGCGGACCAAAGCCAGGCCTGCCGGCTGAACAGGGCAAGTCCGTGCGAAAAGAACAGGCCCTGCTGTCGGCCGGATAGAATCCGGCGACGATGTAAGGCCAGCAAAGCACCAGAGAGGCTGATTGTGAGCACTATCCGGCTAAACCAGATCTCCAAGAATTTCGGCAGCTTTCGCGCGGTGGATACGATCGACCTTGACGTGGAGGATGGCGAGCTTCTGTCGATACTGGGGCCGAGCGGATCGGGAAAGAGCACGACCCTGGAGCTGATCTCCGGGCTTACCTGGCCAAGCTCGGGCGAAATCTTCATTGGCGACGCCAATGTGACGTCGACGCCGCCGGCGCAGCGCAATGTCGGGATCGTGTTCCAGAGCTATGCGCTTTTCCCGCATATGTCGGTTTTCGAGAATATCGCCTTCCCGCTGAAGGTAAGGCGCTTCAGGCATGACGTCACCAGAAGCCTGGTGATGAAGGCGCTTTCGCGCGTGCATCTTGAGGGCCTGCAGGGGCGGAAGCCCAGGGAGCTGTCGGGCGGGCAACAGCAGCGCGTCGCGCTGGCGCGCGCCATCGTGTTCGAGCCGCAGATCCTCCTCCTGGACGAGCCGCTCGGTGCGCTCGACAGAAGCCTGCGCGACGAGCTTCAGGTCGAATTGCGCAACCTTCAGAAAAGCCTCGGCATCACCACCATCATCGTCACGCATGACCAGGAAGAAGCGCTGTCGATGTCCGATCGGGTGCTTGTCCTGAACCAGGGGCAGGTCGTTCAGATGGGAACGCCTGAAGATATCTATCGCCATCCCCGGCAAAAATTCGTCGGTGAGTTCATCGGCGCGGCAAATTTCATCAATGGCAGGCTGACCGCCGACAGCACATTCCAGATGAAAGACGGACGCTCGATTCCGTGCAACTCACGGATTGCCCGCACGGATATGCCGGTCCTCGGCATGCTCAGGCCCGAGGACATAATCTTTACCACCCGTGAGGACGAAGGAATCCTTCGCGGGACAATTGAGAACATCGTCTATCTCGGCCACGCCGTGCGCTACGAAGTCAAATGCGAAAACGGCGAAAAGATGGTCGTCAGTTCCAGGGGCCGCGCGGGGGAGATGCGAGCCGGGAATGAAGTATACATGACATGGAATGGAGAGAATTTGTGGGTTGTTCCAAAAGATAGCTGATATATACAAAAGGGAGAAGTAAAATGACACAGTATAGAAATCTGGGTATCGCGGCGACAATGGCTGCGACCTTGTCACTTGGCATGTTCGGCGCGCACGCCGATACGATCAACATCGTCGAAGCCGGCGGCGCGTCGGGCGAATCGATCGAGGCGGCCTATATCAAGCCCTTTACGGAGAAGACCGGCATCCAGGTGACGCGCGAGAGCGGAACCAGCCTTGGCAAGCTGCGGGCGATGGTGGAAGCAAACAGCGTTTCCGCAAGCCTGTTCGAATTGTCCGGCTCGGTGCTTGAACAGGCGAAGGCGCTCGACCTGCTCGAACCTCTGGACTGGGACATGATCGACCCGGATCCGATATTCGACGAAGCGAAACTGCCCTTCGGGATGGGCTTCCAGTATTATTCGGTCGTACTTTCGTGGCAGGACACCGCCGCGCCGATGAGCAGCTGGAAAGACTTCTGGGACGTGGAGAAGTTCCCAGGCAAGCGCTCGCTGCCCGACCGGCCGACCTTCACCCTGCCGATCGCGCTGCTTGCCGATGGCGTCGAGCCGTCGGAGCTGTTTCCCCTCGACCTCGACCGGGCGTTCCGCAGCTTGGAAAAGATCAAGTCCGACATCACGGTCTGGTGGAGCTCATCGTCCCAGCCGCCACAATTGCTGAAAGACAACGAGGTCGACTACGCCGCTTCCTATTCGGGCCGCGTGACCGACCTGCCCGGTATTTCCTATACTTTCAATCAGGGTTTGCTGGGCCTGTCATATTTCGTGGTGCCGCGGGGCACGACGCCGCAGGACAAGGAAGCGGCGATGAAACTGCTGCACGAAATGACGGTGGCGGAAAATCAGGCGCTGGCGGCAGGGATGATCCCCTATACCGGTTCCAGCATCAATCTCGATCCGCTGCTGCCGCAGGACGCTCTCGGCAAGTTCCCCACCTCGGCCGTCAACAAGGATCTCCAGATCACGTTTGACGATGCCTGGTTCATGGAAAACGCGGATATCGTCGAGCGGCGCTGGCAGCAGTTCAAGCTGGGCCTGTGACCACATGACCAAGCGACAGCAGCCAGTATCGGTCGCTGCCATCATTGCCATCCCCCTCTGGGTGGCAATGATGCTTGCCTTCAACGTGCCATTGCTGACCATGTTCGGGTTGAGCTTCACTAATCCGACGCCGACGCTGATGCATTATGAGCAGTTGGCGAGCAATCCGGCCTATTTGCTGGTGCTGATGAACACGCTCAAGATCGCGGTTCTGGCAAGCCTCATCTGCGCCGTCGTCGGCTACCCGTTCGCCTATTGGATGTACACCCTGTCGGGGCGCTGGCAATTGCTCGTGCTCACATTGGTCGTGGTTCCGTTCTGGATCAGCATTCTGGTGCGGACCTATGCGTGGATCGTGCTGTTGGGCAATGCGGGCATCGTCAACCGGACACTGATTTCCCTTGGTATATCGGACAGTTCGGTCCCGTTTCTCTATAATCAGTTCGGCGTCCTGATCGGAACGACCAACATATTGTTTCCCTTTCTCGTTCTGCCCCTGTTTGCAACGATGACGCGGATCGACCGTCGCTTGATGAGCGCGGCCGAATCGCTCGGGGCCTCGTCTTCCACGACATTCACCAGGGTATTCTTTCCGCTGACGTTCCAATCCCTGGCCGCAGGAACGATCCTGGTCTTCATGCTGACGCTGGGCTTTTTCGTCACCCCCGCCATTCTGGGCGGCGGCCGGGTGTCCATGATCGCGAACGTATTGGATATCCTGATAAACCAGCTGCCAAACTGGGAGGAGGCGTCCGCCATCGCCAGCATATTGTTCGTGGTGATCATGGTATTCTATTTCGGCTATAAATGGCTCAGCTCAAGGGGCGACTACGCATGAGCACGCAACGGCACAAAGGGTCGCGGCCAGGAGCGGGCCGCCGGATCGGCCTGACGCTCTTCGGCTGCCTGACGCTGTTCTTCCTGATGGCGCCGGTCCTGATCGTCGTCATCATGTCGTTTTCCGATGAACGGTCCCTCGCCTTCCCGCCGACTTCGTGGTCGCTGCGCTGGTATGAGGTTCTGTTCGGCGATCCGCGCTGGCGCAAGGCGCTCGAAAATTCCTTGCTGATCGGCTTGGTGTCAAGCCTCGTCGCCGTCTTTGTTGGCGGCCTGGTGTCCTATGCGGTCGCGCGCGGCCGGTTCAGGGCTGTGAAATTGCTCGAAGCCAATTTCATCGCCCCGCTGATTACACCCAGCGTCGTGATCGGGGTGGCCCTTTACCTGTTCTACGCCAAGATCGGGCTGCTGGGCACATTTCCCGGACTTGTGATCGCCCACGCGATCCTGGGGGTTCCCTATGTATTGCTGGTGATGATGACGGCCTTTCGCATGTTCGATCACCGCATCGAACAGGCCGCGATGAGCCTTGGCGCATCATGGCCCTATCTGGCATGGCGGGTGATCGTGCCGGCGGTGGCGCCGTCCCTCCTGGTTGCGTGGCTGTTCGCGTTTGTAACCAGCTTCGATGAAGTGATCATCACGCTTTTCATCTCGGGTGGCTATGACACCATACCGAAGCGGATGTTCAACGAACTCCTATTGGAAGTGAACCCGACGATCACCGCCGTCGCGACCATCATGATACTGGCAAGCTGCCTGATTCTCGGCGCTGTCGTCTATCTGATTTCCAAGGCGAAGCTGCCGCAGGATCGCCTGATCGGCTGAGTTGCCGCCGGGCGTCCGCGCCAGGAATAGTCGGCGCGACACATGCCGGCGACCGGATGAATGCGACGGGACATGAACCTGGCCAGATTGCGCCGCGCGGCCTACGGTTGCGCGGCGAGCTGGCAGGGCGGGTGCCGAGCCGTCAGGTAGCGGGTTGGCGGCTTGGGTGCAGGAACTGCTTTTTAGGATCAAGGCGCGTTCCGACTTCTTGGGACAGCCGTTCGAACGGCGGAAAGTCAACGAGCGCCTGCGGCAGGACGAACATCTCAATCTCATATATCAGCAGATGTGATCTGCTTTTCAGCGCTGCGCCCCCTTTGAGAGAAGGTCAGCGGCCACAAGGGCGGCAACGTCACCACAGTCGTGCTGGATGCCGGCGAGTAATGAGCGCGCGGCCGGAGCGGTGAGCTGATCGAATTTGGGGCGCAGGGTCGCCGCGGTCGTTTCCGCATAGTGCCGAGTCGTCGTGATATTTTCGTGGCCGAGGAAGCGCTGCACGTCGGTGATGTCCATGCCGAGCCACAACAGCTTTGTCGCCATGGTGTGACGCAGCAGATGCTGATAGACCCGCTTGGTGATCCCGGCCTTTCCGTCAACCTGACGAACGATCTGGCCGATGCGCTGGCGGCTGTAGGTGTAGGGCAGCGGTCCTTTGCCCCGCTCCCGGCTTTGGAACAGTGGGCCAGCGCGCCGGGTGCCGATATGAAGCCTGAGCATCTGTGCCAGCTCCCGGCGGATCGGCACTTCGCGCCGCTTCGCCCCCTTGCCGCGCACCACGACGATGACGCGATCGGTCAGGCTGACATCCTCGACGCGCAGGTGGGTGAACTCGGAGACGCGCAATCCGGTTTCCAGCAAGGACTGAAGCAGTAGGCCGGTGGTCGCACCGCTCGCCCCATAGGCATGGTCGATGAACACCAGTTCCTCCTCGATCGTCAGCCGGTTGATCGACGTTCGCTTTTCCCGCGGTGCAGACAGGCCGGCTTGTGCGCGGGCGCGTTTGATCACCGCCTTGCTCTGCAGGTAGTTATCCCCTCCCGGATCAAGATAGTGGCGATGGCGCTTGCGGCACGATCGATTGAGGTCATCACAATTTACCAGATGATTTCCGGATTGCTAACTGACGAGGAATAGCATGGCTTCCGGTAAAGCGGAGGATGGAAATGTGCGGTCTCGGCGCGACCGGTTTTCCACTCCTCCCGTTCTGGAAAGCCGGTTAAAGAGGTGCGGCATCCTAGGTTCGGATCGTCATGGAACTCACTGCGAAGACAGTGGGCTGATTGCTCGCGAGGTGGTCGCGGATTTGAAGAAGATCACCAAAGGTGCCGAGGATCTCGGTCTGTCGCTCTCCGAGGGCAAGACCTTGCTCGCCAGGCTTCAGCAGAAGTTGGTCGAAACGCAGGTGGAATCGTGGCTGAAGGAAAACCGCGAGACGGATGGCCGCTGGTGGCGGCACAAAGGATATTACCCTGTTACCTTCTCCATACCCCGTTCGGCGAGGTCCGGCTTAAGAGCCCGCGATACGGCCTCTCGATCAGGGATGGAAACAACGGCCCGGCGACGATCTCGCCTTTGCGGCAACTCCTCCTCGATCTCATTGCACCCGAACGTCTTTACCTTGAAACGCGCTGGGCCTCGCTCGTGCCTTATGCCGCCGCGGCTGAATTGCTGGCGGATGTGCTGCCGATCAACAGCGGGGTCAACGCCACCACCGTGCGGCAGCATGCGTTGCGCGCGGCCGGCCGCATCGAGCGGGAGCTGACAGAAGAGCGGGTTTCCTGCATGCAGGATTCCTGTCCGCGCGACTGGGCAAACCTTCCCATCCCCGATGGCTGCATCGTCATCGGGCTGGATGGGCGGATATACCGGGATCGTGACGACCGGAGAATTTCGAGCTGATCGGCGGCCGCTCCCTGCCTCGAAAATGGCGAGCCGCGCTATATCGGCTTCGTCCATGGTCATAATGATCGCAGGCCCCAACGCCGCATTCTCGACCATCTCAAGAACAGGGCGTGCAGGCCAACCAGGACATCACCTTCGTCACCTACGGAGGCGAGGAAGTGCGGTCACTCGCCGAAATGATCGCGCCGGCCAGTGAGCACGTGCTGGACTGGTTCCATATACCATGCGGATCACCGTACTTCGCCAGTTCGCCCTGGCCCTTCGCCATTATGACGAAGAAGCCGGCAACGATATGCTCGGCATGCTCTCGCGTATCAAATGGTATCTCTGGCATGGCAACAGCTACCGGGCCCGCAAGGAGATCGGCGACTTATATTATGATGCCGAGTGCGTTGAGTCCGATTATCCGAACATGCGCAAATTCCTGACAGCGATCGGCGAATTCCAGTTCTACATCGCCTCCAACAACACCAGCTTGATCAATTACGGCGAGCGTTACCGCTCCGGAGAGCGGATATCCTCGGCCTTCGTCGAGGCCACCGTCAACGACGTCATCAGCAAGCGCTTCGCCAAGAAGCAGCAAATGCAATGGAGCCGGACAGGCGCGCATCTCCTGTTGCACACGAGAACGCAGACCCTTGATGGGTCGCTGCGGTCGACGTTCGAAAAGTGGTATCCGGGAATGGCAAACGACAATCACCATTTCCCTGAAAACCAGGCGGCGGCGTAGCTGCCACACAAATCCTCATGCTCTCCTTGTTGCGACAGGTGTCGCCGGAGCAGTTCATCGAACACCGAAACCCGGTCGGCCGGAGGAAAATCGGTTCGGCGACGAGTTCGAAAAACTCCGAGAATTTGCCGTCAAATTCTGGAGGTCGCGGGATCATAGTCCCCCATTCTACAGTCCGATGATCACAAATGCGAACGACCTTAGGGGACGCTTTCACTAAAAAGATTGGCCTAAAACCGCCGCGCCTGTCGCGGCTGTAAAAAGACCGATAATGTTGCCTTATCAGAGACTTGTCGGAGATCGCGGGTACCGTAAACTGCTTTCACCCTCTTAGACGATCTTCGATATGCCGGCGTGCAGGCAAAAGGCGGACGATCGAATGAGTTGATAAACGGCAAATTGCCGGCATTGCGCCAGGTTCTCGGCGACGACTGGACATGCTGGACACGTGATCCTAGCGGCTTCCTTTAATCTCCCCAGATGACGGCATGCAGCAGCACCTCCGGCGATATGATCAACGACCCACGGCATCACGGCCTCCGCCCACACCTCGGCACCGACTCGTCTGTCGCATCGAGGATGTCGCCAGTTCATCGATCCCGAAAACCCTATAATCTCTCTGGTCGACAAGCGTCCGCGTCCGCTCGACGTCGATATCCGCAATTTCCGCCGCGGCCTCAACAGGGGGTAGCGCTGCCGCAAGCTATCGAGAACCGACAGCACAGCTACTGCTCTGAGTTCTGAAAGCAGACCGAGCATCACGGTTTCCTCCCCGTCCCGTACGCCTCAAGCACGGCCTGGATCTCCTCCAACCGCTCCAGAGACACCCCTTCCGCGTCACCCCTGCCGACGATCCAGAACACCTGCGTCGAAGTCAACCTCGTCAGTTCGACGACAAGCTCCGTCGACAGGTGTAGGTCATCGATGAGGACCGCGATCGCGCTTGCGACGTCGGCCTTCGCCAACCGTTCTTCGAGATTGTCGACTCCGAGATCGCGGAACACGTTCCCACGGCCAAAGGATTCATAGGATTCGATTTCCCCGGGATCGGAATCGGGAATGATAAGATCGAAAAGGATGTCCGAAACCTGTGGAATTTCGCTTTCGTCGGCAACTTCCGGGACGCCGTATTTCCTGCGGAGGGCGTTCTCTTCCTCAAGCGTGCGATTGTACGCTGTATTGCCGTTTGCGGTGATCATGGCGGCGGCCTCGTCGACGGTCAGGCTGCCGACGACGGACTTGGCGAGGCCGAAGTACTCACCCCAGACGAAAATGGCCGTGACCAGGCCTAAGTCAGGATCGGGTGCGCCGACGAGACGATACGGCCGCCCGGAGGAGGTGAGAGCGGTGCCGAGTTCGGCGTCGAGTTCGAGTAGAGGCGTCGACGTACGCGTGCCTTGGCCGACTTCGTATCCGGCCAGCTAGGGCCCGTGGCCATTGAGGGAGACGAGGCCCCAGTGTGAAAGGAGACGGTGGCGTTTCATGCTGGCTCCTCCCACTTGCGGAAGCTGAGCGAAAGGTGATCACCCTCCGACGTCAGTTCGTAGCCGCCGACGTAGTCGACTTCGTAGATTAGAACGTTGCCGTTCCAGTCGCAGTTATCGACGGCGATCCCGTGTCTGTTGGTCCGGCCTGTAAGGTTGGCTAGAAACTTCTTATGATTCTTCGTTATCTTCACCGCCTCCTCCTCGCATGTGCTGCGACAAGGATTTAGGCGGGGGCTTGCAAGGAACAAACGGCGGCGGCTACGCTGCACGCCGGGCACGGAGGGGATGTCATGGACGAAGAGAGACGGTGGGTGCACCCGAATGCCATCAGGCGCGGGGAGCCGATGGATTCAGGACGATACCTGCACTACTTCCGGCACTGGAATTACTTCACCATGACGACGGACGACTACCGTTTCGTACGGTGGCTTGCGTCGCACAACACCCATCGGAGGATTGACGACCCCGAATTCGACAAGGCTGCGCAGAAGCTGTCCGAGAAAGGATGGGAAGCGCTCTCGAAGGACGAGCAGAAATTATTCGATGCCGCACAGATGGCCAACATTGGAGCGGAAGCGCAACCCGACGGCATCAATCTCGAATGCTGGGCCCGCCTTGAAGGCGGCATAGGCGACATCAAAATCACTTCGTTTGCCGTCGACAACGATCCGAATTGGGGAAGCAGCGATTTCGACGAGACCTACGAGAAAACTTTCACCAAACTCAAAGTCACGATCTTGAGTTCGGCCGAAGAACATCCCGGCTTTCTGTGGGTTTGGAGCAAGTCCCTGCGTGAAAACAGCAGAGACGACGACATGCCTGACGAGGACGTGCTCTACGCCCAGTTTTATATGTTGCCGGAGAAGTTGAAGGCGCTTGCCCGCGATATAGCCGCACAGCCGACCAAACCAACGCTGACGTTGCACGCGGAAGGATTGATGTTCCGAGACGAGGTGGACGAATCCCTGTCGGAGCCATGGCATCCTCGGGAATATGTCATCATCTACGACCATCATGTCCCGGCCGTGCTGAACTCGATCCGGTTCAATATTCCGTCTTCGCCGGCTATCGTGACTCCATCGGAAACCTGCGGTGACATTGATGCCAGCACACCGTCGGGCTTCTCACCTCAGTCCGTCCCGACCTCTGAGCCACGCTCGGAACCCATCGACAAGCACCTCAAGGGATTGAAATACGCATTGTGGATTCTGGCGGCGGCCGTAATCCTCGCAGCCCTGATCCGATAGGAGGTCGGAATGGCTGACCTGCTCACCATCGGCTTATCCGTGGTCGGAACGCTTCAAAAAGGAAGAGCGGGATCGTCACGCAACCTATTTGGCCATCCGCGTCGTATGCATGCTCGACCCGTTCGTGATGGGATGCTGCGACGTAGCCGCCGCCGACACGGGAGTTCCTGACGCTGAAGGTGAAATACGCCCTGACGCGGAAGAACCTACGCTGATCTTCCCCGCCGATGTCGATTGGAGAAGCGTCGGTTCAGATATGATGTACCGAATCCTCACGCTGCCGAACGAAATCGAGAGTGCCAAGCAGACGATACAGTTCGCCGGAGACATGGTGGCCTTCCCGCCCGACTACGATGACTGGTTTCAAGAGCGCACGTTCCAGTATGGAAAGCTGGGGTTGTCAGCCCTCGACCTGGCAATCGACCTACGGGCGAAATACAGCCTGCCCCTCCGGGACTATAACCGCTACGATCCGCGGGATCTCTTGGAGGGTGTCGTCCTAAAAGAGGAGGAGATGCGGCGGTCGGACAGTGAGGTCGCAATGAAACTGGCAGGCAAATCGCCGAAGAAAAAACCCGCCAACACCTGATGACGTCCAACGCCAGTCCTCAGCGATCAGTCGAACAACGACATCGTCTCACACATCTGGAAAATCCGACCCACTTTCTCCTTGACCTTGGTCGATAGATTTGGATCGATAATGAACTTAGCCATCCCGAATTCGGGCGCCGCGGTCAGGTCGAACACGATCTTCTTATTATCGTACATATCCTCGATGACCCGGGTGATCTCCTTGGATTTAACCGAAAACACAAATCCGAAACCCGATGATTTGACAGAGGTGAACAAGGCCGCGTCGACGGCCCTTTCATTCGATGTAAACTGGATATCCTGATGCATGGACGATCTGGTTTTCCATTCATCAATAGGATCGAGGCGGACCACATTCACGAATATCTTCGACGGCTTCGAACGACGGCATGTGAAGGATAGTCCTATTCCTACTCTCGTGGAATCGCTCCAAGAAAATTTGTCGCCGCCCGCTGAATACAAATCCAGACGGGTCGACATATCCGCGGTGATACCGTCGAAATCGACCGTGGTTGTCCCGAACGATCTGCCAAATTCATATGTGTCCTTCTGTGTCGGCTGAATGGAATCCCCGGTGCATTCATGCCAACTCATGTCCGCCATCGCCTGGTCTGACTTCTTGCCGTAGCAGTAATTATTTTCACCAGGTTGGGTAACCAGTTCATCGCGCTTCTTGCACGCGATGTCCGATCCTTCGCCGTAGGTTCCTCGACAAATACCGTTCTGCTCAAAATACTCGTCGAGCAATTTCGCGACCACCGGAGATGCCGATGCCAAAAAAACGGAAGAAATAACTGCTGCGATCATGCCGCCCCCAAAAGCCACATGCTCACATTCAGCTTTCAGGCCAAGCGCGCAAACCTCTATTTCGCCACATTCCGGCGTTTTCGGAGCCATGCAAATTTGCACATGCCCGTTAAATCAGTTTCCTTTGGGTTTTAACGGCATCGAGTTGTAAGTGGTATCAATACATGGCGAAAGCCTGCAGCCTATTGGCTGTGCAGCATTTTTTTTGCAACCCGCCTCCCGAGACATAAAGAAATCTTGATGTAGCTAACGGGTATTAGCTACAAAAGACTGATATGCGTTTTTGAAAATGGGTCAATGCCGGAACGGTGACGGCGCGGGCGACAAGGCGAGTTCGACGTCCTCCGGGGAAACGATTTTGCATCCTTCGGCTTCCTCGGATCCCCAATGAAGCCTTGCAAGCATGATGCCGAGGCGGTCGAACGGCATGCCCTCGAGGTGATATTTCCGGCCGCTTATCGTCGTCGCCGTCATCGTCTCCCTGTCGAAGGATTCGACTGCCGACGATACGCGGGCCTTCCTATTATCACGGAGACCGGTGAGGTGGATGTCGCCGCCGCAGTGCATGACGAAGGCCCAAGCCTTGATGGTAACCTCGGGTTCGATGGATACGGGGGCGGCGGTCATGCCGCCTGCTCGTATGCAAGCCCTATGATCTCCGTCAGCGTCTCAATGATTTCCGCACGGACATCGCTATCGACATTCCATAGCTCATGCTTGATGCCGCCTCGGTCGCCTAGGTTGGCAAGTATGCTGAGAGCGGCAGCACGCTGCCACGCGACCTGTGCTGGCTCGTCGGGCCAGTCCCCGTCTTCACGCGGGTGTCGTTCATCGTCTCGGTCTCCATCGACATCAGCGTCGTGAAACGATGTTCGAAAGGATTCATGCAAGCGACAAAGTGTTTGACGGTCAAACATGAAAATAAATTTGTCTGAGGTCAGGCTTCGCTGAAGAGGTCTTCAGCTGCCTGTTGCCGTATCCACACCCGGGGAGCCGTCATTGGCCTACGGCATTACGGATTCCGATTTGTACGGTGCAAGGTTAAGCTCTACCTTCGTCAAAGGCACAGCCCTAATGCCAGCCCGAAGGGCCAACCACGGGATCTTTCTTCCCCTTCGGGGGTGCCGATTCCACCCTCGCCGGAGCCTCGAATCCAGACCTGCGGATTCAATGGTCCGGAGGACAAGAATGACACCCTCCGAAACCTTCTGCTAGAATCAGGAAAATGATGCTGTCCAAAAGATGCTCGGAAACCTAGGCAGGACTGACGCTCGTCAACATTGATTTCGTCCCAATTTCCGCAAGTCATGTCAACATACGAATTGTTCTCGTCCCACTTTCCGCAACTTAGTCCCATCCAATCTTTCAAATGAGACGAAGACGCAGAGAATTGTCTTAGTCCCATGCTTCGAAAATATGAGACGAAACCTTATAACATATGCGTTTTAGTTTCTTAATCCTACTTTCCGCAAGGCATGGGACGAAATCATTTAGTCTCATATTTCGGAAATCCGTAAAAATATGAGACTAAGACCTTGACCCAGGCATCGCCCGCTCCAATCCTTGATCACAGGGAGGAACGAAAACATGCTGCATCAACCCAAAATTCCGTCAGGCTACAAGGTCAGCCAGAAGACCGTCGAAGGGCTGTTTCAGCCTCAGGCTCGGGGCAGCCTGTCGAAAGCCCTGGCTACGAAAACCAGCCTGCAGAAGATTGCGCCGGAGTCGCCTAGGCCCTCCGAGATGCTCGAAGGGGTCATCGTCACCGGCCGCGACGAGCTGACGGCAGACGACCAGCACCTGCATGATTTCCTAATCGACCGCGCCTACTCGGGCGACAACCTCATGTCGGCCGAGACTCATTCTATGGATATGGCCGAGGCGATACGCTTCCTTGGCAGCCGCGTGGAGCGTTCGGACATCCGAGCATCGCTGGCACGGCTCAAAAGGACGACGGTATCCTACGGACAGTCATCGGAACGACGCTTCGAAGACGTCCAGTTACTCGAAGGCTGGATCGAGGTCGCTCCCGGCGAGGACGTGATCCGTTACCGTCTGCCCGAGTCTCTTCGAATCCTGATGAGGAATATGCCGTCCTATGCGTACATCGAACTCGCGGCGCTTCCGAAGATGCGGTCGAAATTCTCCAGCCGTCTCTATAAGCGGTTCGCGCTCGCCGCCAAGGAGCAGCCTTGGGTTCCAGGCGACGACAATACCCTCACGCTGACCGGCACACCCGACGAGGTCTCAGACTGGATCGGGTTCCCAAAGGAAGCCAAAGGCCGAGTTCATGTCGGGAAACTCCGCGCGCGGTTCTTAAAAAAAGTGGAGGCCGACTTCGCCGACGTCCGCGCCTTCCGTCTCGAGTGCAGCCCCCGCGTTTCGAAGGCCCGCGGAAATCCGATTACCGAAATCGACTTCATCCTGCATCTGGCCCCGCCGTCGCGGCACACGGTTCCTATGTTTTTCAAGCCATCGGAAGACGTCGCCCGCGTCAGCCACAAGGACGTCATCCAGTACCGCGTCGAGTCCCGCGTATGGCGGCGCGCTGCTAAGCCGTACGGCCGCCGCCTCGCAATGACCAATCGACAGATGGCCGACCTGTGGCAGATCGCGTTGAACGAAGCCTTGTCCGAAGTTGCCCTGTCGGATGAATTCAATCTTCGTCAGTTCCGCGGTCGCAAACTGCTTGAAGCAATCAACAGCAGGGGAGCCGACTATGCCGCATGGGGTTTCATCACGGAAGAGGCCGATGTCCCTGACCTGTCGACGAAACAATTGGAGCCGGGTTACGGCACCATTGAGCGGGAAGCCGACGAAGCGCGCCTCGAGCGCATCGGCATGGGGAAACGCAAGCGCGCAGCCAAAGCGGCCCCGGCGTTCATCACACAGGAGGAGGACGAAGGTGAACCCGAGTCCGACGTCGTCACTTTCGATACGGCAAAGGAGATCGTCTTCCATGTCGACGAGGCTTTGACCGCTCTCGACGTCGAAACCTTGGTCGGGGGCCCCATCCAGAAGATGAATTTCACGGGAGAACGGCGAGTCCTGCTGACCTTTCAGTTCATGTCGATGGGCCGTCCGGACACATGGCAGCTTGGCCGATATCCGGTTTCCGAAGCCGACATCGACACCATCCAGAAATTAGTCGGCCGCTATTTGGATGACCATGAGGAGTACAGATGATGGCTAAATTCGAACGCAACCGAGTCCTTGCGGCAACCCCCAAGGTAGTTCCGTCACTGCCGTCGGCGGTTTCCCCGGTGCTACGCTTCCTGCTGGCTCCCGAGGTCATCGCAGAGGCCCAGAGATTCTTCCGACACATCAACGACGTCGTGGCCTGGCCGAACATTCCCGCCGCTCACATGGTTGATTTCATGGAAAAGCACATCATTGGAAAACTCGCCGAACAATGGCCGCACGTGGCTCGCGCCGACGCCCATTTCGAAGGCTTGCTTGTCGAGGTCCTGCGCGCCTTCGCGGCCAACCCCAAACTCGCAGGATGGTGGAAGTCGCCGTTCATTGCATTGCTCAACGGCCACCCCGAAATGATTCGTACTGCGTGTCAGACAGTCCTTGCTGCTGCAGGCGTGCCGCTCCCCGATGCCGTCGAGTCCTACGAAGAGGAGAAGCCTGATCTCGTTCTGCGGGAAGCCGCACGCCACTGGCAGGACCGCGATGAGGATGAGTTCGAAGCGGACTGCGCTTGACGTCGTAGTGCCGAGCCCGGTATCGGAACCATCGATCGCGAATTATTAGATCTCTGATGCTACAACGGGCATCAGATTGGAGACGACATCATGATGAGGACCTCGACACGAATAGCAGGCTGACAAAGCCACCGCGTGCCTTGCGGCGCGCCGACATACGCTATCGTTTCAAGGAGTCCTTTCGATGTCTACCTATCTCACGGCAGATACCCATTTCGGCCATGCCCTCATGCTTCGCGAAGAAGCATGCAATCGACCGTACTCGACGACGGACGAGATGGATGAGGCGCTCATCGACAACTGGAATGCCATCGTCCACCCGAAGGATACCGTATGGCATCTCGGCGACTTCGCGATGCGTATGGACGACCGGCGCGTATCGCAGATTTTCCATGCGCTGCACGGCACCAAGAAACTGATCATCGGCAACCATGACACGGACAAGAAGGGCAACCTGCTTCCGTCCTTGAAGCGGCTGCCATGGGCAGAAGTCGCGCTCGCTGCCGAGATCACCCACGACGGCCAGCGCATCATGTTGAGCCACTACGCTGGCTATGTGTGGAATGCCCAGCACAGGGGCAGCTACCTCGCTTTCGGCCACAGCCACGGCAAGGTTTCGGGCATGCCCGGTTCCGTCGACGTCGGCGTCGATGCGCAAGATTTCAGGCCTATCTCGGCCGAAGAATTCGTGCGTCAGGCTGACTACACGATCGAGCATGCCGAGGAGCGGATCGAAGAAGTCTGTTCACGGCTGATGAACAAGGCCGGGCAGTACACCGAAGGCCGCGGCGCGGAATTGTATCAGCAACGGAAGGTGGCACGGAGGGCGAAGCCATGAAGTTGTGGATTCTCTCTGACCTGCACCTCGAATACGACGAACATTTCGTGCCGGCTATCCCGAACGCTGATGTCTGCATCGCAGCGGGCGACATCACGCAAGGCTGCGCGAATGCAATCCATTGGCTCAACGACCACGTCGCGCATGCCATGCCAGTCATCTTCGTAGCCGGGAATCACGAGTTCTATCGCGACTCCATTTTCGAAGGTATCGAATGGGGGCGGACGGCGGCCGAGGCTTGCCCCCGTGTCCACTTCCTTGAGAACGACGTCGTAGAAATCAACGGCGTTCGCTTCCTAGGCTGCACGTTATGGACGGACTTCGCCCTTCACGGCCGTGACGACAAGGCCATCGCGTGGGCCGTGGCGAATTTCGAGGGCTTGCTCAACGACTCGAAGGTGATTTCGTGGCGAATGCTCCCGGCGTACGAGGCTTTCAACGCGAAACGCGCGCTCGAAATCCATGAGCGTAGCCGTCGGTTTCTTGAGCATGAACTCGCGTTTGACGGTCAAACGGTCGTCGTAACACATCATGGGCCGCATCCGAAATCCGTGCATGAGAGATACGCCGGATCGGCTCTGAATCCTTCGTTCGTGTCCGGTTTGTCGGGTCTTATCGAAAGCGGGAAGCCTGACTTGTGGGTTCACGGACATGTCCATGACGGCCACGATTACACCGTCGGCAGCACCCGCATCATTTGTAACCCGCGGGGGTACGGCAACGAGAACCCACAGTTTAATCCCTACCTCGTGGTTGCGGTCTGACATGGTGACCTGGGAAGACGTTGAAGCAGTCGTCGAGCGTGCCGTTGTGCATTTCGGGAAAGCCGCCGTCATTTTGACCAATGACGGATACGTGACGGAAATGGCCGTTCGTCATGCCATCCAATGCGGCGGACGGGAACTCTCGGACGCAATTTCCATGTTGCAGCGGCTTCATCCGAAAAGCGCCGGATACAGCCTGATGTCGGACGAGAGTCGGAAAGCGTACCTCGCAATCAGGGCGCTCGAGTATGAAGAGATGGTCGAGCCGTCGGGCATCGATACGCTGACGCTCCAGGATGCCATCGCCGCGGCGAGTGTTTTCGCGGGGAGTCTGACGGCGGACTTCAAGCGGATCAGGCGGGAGATACCCCGATGATGGCGGCCGCCGTTTACACACTTTTGATTTCGCCCCGTGGTCCCGCATCCCGCTGGATGGCGGTGCCTGGAAAGAAATCACCATGGAACAGAAACGCAAACGGAAGGGTCTCCCTGACGGCATTAAATCGTTGCCGCAGATGCTTGCATACTTCGGCATCGTAAGAGCCTGCCGCGGGGTCCCCGCACTCATGGCTCGTCAGCCCGTCGTCTTGGGCATCGTGATTCCCAAAGACCAAGTCGATCTCTATAAGAAAGTCGCGAACGTCATCGTCGAGGGCACCCGCTTTCGCCTGGACCGCGACGCTACCGTCGTTGCCGTCGACGCTGACCCGCGCCGCCGTACGAAAATGGAATCGGATACCTGGGATGCGCTGCGCGAATACGACCGCGTCGTCGTCCTCGCCGAAAGCCGAGACCACCTTCCCGAGCGATTCCTATTGCTTGCCGATGCCGTGGTCGACGCGCCTCCGATTTCCGCGCGCGACGTCTCGGGTGCCGTCCGCATCCTTTTCAACGTGGACATGAAAGCGGCGGATGCCGAGGTCGCCGCGGCTGCTCCGCTCGACACCCTTGCGGGAGCGTTCCGCAAGGGTCGGCCGATGTCGACCGCAATGCGGGTGCTGCGCGACGCGGCAACCGTCATCGACAAGCCAAAGGACTCGGGACCGACCTTGGACGACCTCCATGGACTCGGCGAAGCCGGCGCGTGGGGCAAGGAACTCGCAATCGATCTTGCTGACTGGCGGGCAGGAAAGATTCAATGGGCCGACGTCGAGCGCGGCATCTTGCTTTCTGGACTGCCCGGGACGGGGAAGACCACGTTTGCGGGAGCGCTCGCACGAACCTGCGGGGTCACTCTTATCGTCGGTTCGCTTGCGAAATGGCAGGCTTCGGGAACAGGTCACCTCGGCGACATGCTCGGATCAATGCGCAAAGCTTTCGAAGCGGCGAAAGAATCGGCGCCCAGCATTCTTTTCGTCGACGAACTCGATGGCATCGGAGATCGGGAAAGCTTTACGGGAGACAACGCCTCGTATGGCGTACAAGTCGTCAACGCATTTCTTGAGTGCCTCGACGGAATCGACACACGGGAAGGGGTGGTCGTGGTCGGAGCTTGCAACAATCCCGACAGGATCGACGCTGCAGTCCTTCGCCCGGGGCGACTGGATCGGCACGTCATTATTCCGTTGCCCGATGCCGACGGACGGATGGGAATCCTTCGGTGGCATCTGCAAGGTGCTCTCGACGGAGAGGACCTGACGCATGTCGTCGAGCGGACGGAAGGTTTCTCCGGGGCCGCACTCGAGCAACTTGTTCGACAGGCTCGGCGAACGGCTCGACGTGCTCGTCGCGACATGCGGTTGGGCGACCTCGCCGAAGAACTGCCCACCCTCGTCCCGATGCCTGCAGAA
This sequence comes from Mesorhizobium sp. A623, assembly GCF_054489405.1. Lineage (NCBI taxonomy): Bacteria > Pseudomonadati > Pseudomonadota > Alphaproteobacteria > Hyphomicrobiales > Phyllobacteriaceae > Mesorhizobium > Mesorhizobium sp. A623. Next base: position 128,162 of record NZ_JBTMXB010000006.1, on the reverse strand, counting down.
ACCTTATGGCGGACATCCGTGCACGAGGCTGGGCATGCGGTCGTCGGACTTGCCTGGGGCGGTCGTTGGAAGGTTATCAGGGCATCTGTTGTGCATGCCGTTGCGGATACTCGAGAGCAGCAACAGGCAGGCGGCGTGCTATGGGAAGATGACGGAATGTACACGGCATCGGCCGACGATTACCGCGCACGCATCATCCGTAGCCTCGGAGGCTTGGCCGCCGAAGAAATCGTATTCGGCCATCGGTTCGATGGTGGCGGCGGTGTCCAGGGAAGTGATCTTTACAACGCGACGGTTGCCGCCGCGGCGATGGAAGCGTCCGTAGGGCTTGGCAGCAGTCTCGCATTTTTGTCGGCGGTGGGGTCGGATGACCTCATGCGACTCGTGCAGATTGACCACGTTGTCCGAATGCGTGTCGAGAAGGTGTTGGCCGACTGCTACGAGCAAGCCAAGGAAATCGTGCGGGAGCGTCGGAGTGACGTCGAACGGCTGGCGCATGCGCTGGTCGTCAGGGGCAAGCTATCGGGCGATGAGGTGACGGACATCCTCGACGAGCAACCTCGGCTCAAGCTTGTCCCGCAAGCGGGGTAGGAAGCGCGGCCGCCGTCATCGACACGGCGGCCGCCAATTCCGCTTTCTGACGGTCGTATTCGTCAAGTACGACATCCGTCCACAACTGTAGGGCTTCGCTCTTCAACCCCAGAAACTGCGCCTTCGATCCGTATGCCATGCGCGTGATCCGCGCCGTGTGCATTTTCAGGAAGTCCTCCCGTTCGCGCTCGGATGCCGTCGCCTTCGGTGCCTTCGCGGTGTCGAGTTCGTGAGCCAGGATCGCGGATGCCGCAGCGGGCATTTCCTTCTCGTCGAGGAAGTCGGTGAGCGTCCGTCGGACGTCGTGCATCGACCACCACGCAATCATGAGTTCTTCCAGAAGATTCCGCCGTTCTCCACGTTCACGGCGTGACCGCGGCATGCCGTCGGCGCGAAGCTTCGGCTGCCAGTCATCCTTCTTTTTGACCTCGAGAGCATCGCGGCCGGCTAACCTATACAGGATACGGTAGACACCGCTTGCTGTGGCATGCTTGTCGGGTTCGCTTCGGAAGGAAACGCCCATTCGTCCGAACCCTTATGCTTGTTCATCTTTCGCAGCCGTTGCAGATGCCCTGCGGCTCGCGCCGGAATCGGAAGCATCTGCGCGCGGCCACCCTTCATGTCTTCCTGATCCCAGGTGGCGATCCACCAACCCGGCCGCTCCGTGTCCTCGACAAGGTTATAGGAACGCAGCCCCATGCCTGCGCCGCCACGCTGGCAGGTCAGGATCAGCCACCATAATCCGGCCAACACGCCTGCGCCGACACCCGGCTTGTCGACGATACGACCTGGAAGCGGCTTCGTTAGATAGTCCTCTGCCAGTAGGAGGCTGCGGACGATGTCCTTGATCTCAGGCTTCCGTTCTCGAGGTTCAATGTCGTACGGGTCATAAAGAAGCTTCCACCAGACGTCGCGGTCGGACAGGCCCGACTTCAGCGATTGGAACCGTAGACACCAATCCAAGACGCTACGCGTGTAAGTGACGATCTTCTTGCCGACGGATACACCGTAGGCCGTGGCGACCTTGTCGCGGATATCTTCGATCTGTCCTTTGGTTACATAGCAAGCGGGGGTCGTTTTCAGCTCGTCGCACTCCGGTCGAGCGAAGGCACCGCGCAGGTCCTTCACTCCGTTGGGCTTCAAAGGGTTCTTCGCGCCCGTGGTCGTCCGCCCTTTGATGACTTCTTCGATGCACTCGCCGAAGGTCCATGTGTCGACGTCGGGCTTGATGGCATCGAGAGCTTCCTGATGACCTTTCCCCGCATGCCGTCCGGCCAGATATGGCTCGACCTTTTTAGGATCGTCGTTGAGCAGCCCCTGAACGTAGCCGCACATTTCTCTCGCCTCTTTCGGTGCGGTCAGCCTCCACTCATGGGAAGTCGGCCAGGCGTATCCGATGACACGGGTGTGTTCCTTGGTGCGGGCTAGCCAACGGACAGTGCCGCCCTGCAGCTTCAGGGAGAGGCGCTTGTGCCCCTTGTCCGTCAGGATGTAGTCGACGGGGTCGCCTTCGCCCTTCAGGTTCTTCGCAGCCTGCCGCTGGGCGCGCTCGACGTGCATCGCTTCGATGAAAAGGTTGTTCTCTCCGGCCATGCCGTCTCCGATCCCGGATTTCGCTCGTACCTTTTTCATACCTTTTCAAAATCTGTTGACAAGCCCTGGTGGGGTCTAGGCTTAATAATTAAGGGTTTACTAAATTAAATGGAACTTTGTTTACAAGCATCTGATTTTGCTAATGTTTTATGCACGCCGCTTCGGTATACCTAGAACGGTAAACATATTTGACTCGCCTATTTATAACGACATTAGGACTGAAAATCCGCGTGTCGGTGGTTCGATTCCGCCCCTGGCACCATGCCAACCCATTCATTTCGCTAGAGCGTTTCACTGATTGAGTGAATCTTTGGGATTCACGTTTTGATATTTTTGTGATTCAAGATGCTGGCTGGAGTGGAGGCCAGCATCTGATGACCCGACCTCTTTCCATTGATCTTCGAGAACGTGTTGTGGCGGCTGTTTTGGCGGGCGAGAGCTGTCGATCTGTGGCTGTCCGGTTCGAGGTTGCGGTCTCGTCGGCTGTGAAGTGGACGCAGTTACATCGGGCGACGGGCTCGGTGACGCCTGGCAAGATGGGTGGGCACCGCAAACCTGTCCTGGACCCGCATCGGGCCTTCATCATGGAGCGGATCAACCAGACACCGCAGCTTACGCTGCACGGCCTGAAGGATGAATTGGCCGGCCGCGGGGTAAAGGTTTCGCACAATGGGGTGTGGCTGTTCCTGCGGCGCGAGGGCCTGAGGTTCAAAAAAAACACTGTTCGCCCTTGAACAGACCCGTGCCGACATTGCCCGCCGGCGTCAGCGCTGGCGATCCTGGCAGTCAGGTCTCGATCCAAGCCGACTGGTCTTTATCGATGAAACGTGGATCAAGACCAACATGGCCCCGCTGCGAGGCTGGGGGCCGAAAGGCCAGCGCCTGCGTGGCTTCGCGCCACATGGCCATTGGCGCACGTTGACCTTCCTCGGCGCGCTGCGCTGCAATCGGCTCGTCGCCCCTTGTGTCTTCGACGGACCGATCAATGGCGAGTGCTTTCGAGCTTATGTCGAGCAACAACTCGTACCAGTGCTGGAACCCGGCGACATCGTCGTCATGGATAATCTCGGTTCCCACAAGTCCGCTGCCGTCAGACAGATGATCCAGGCAGCCGGAGCTAGGTGCTGGTATTTGCCACCCTACTCGCCTGACCTCAATCCGATCGAGCAGGCCTTCGCCAAGGTCAAGCACTGGATGCGCCAGGCCCAAAAACGAACCATCAAGGACACTTGGCGCCATGTCGGCTATCTCGTCTCAACCATCGAACCCGGCCAATGCGCAAACTACTTCGCTAACGCCGGGTACAATTCCGTCAAAGCGTGAAACGCTCTAACACTTCTCTTTCTCAACATTCAGCGGCACATTGAGCCCGTCACGGTATCGCGCCCCAGCCGATCGAGGCGGGTGATAACCAGTTCGTCACCAAGGCGCAGAATTCGATGACGGTTGCGAGTTCAGTGCAACCCTCACGGCTGCTCCCCGGTATTTTCTCCGAATGGATAATCGTGCAGCCTTCGCCCTTCAATCTGGCTGAGTATCGAGGCCCTGATCAAGCGTACTGACCCGGGCGCAACCGATGCGGGCCATGTTTTCACCTCAGGTTTTAAGCCCGAGACTACCCTGTCACAAATAGGCGCTGTCGACCCGGAAGTTACATGGCGCTTGCGCCGTGACGTGCGTGTTGATTCATCCCGGCACTCGATATGTGCTCAGAGTTCAAGGCACGTTTGCCAAAGCCTATGCGACGGTTTCCGCCGCGCTGACCGCGCACTGACCGCTACAAGGCGCTTTTCAGCCGTACCTGCGCGTTCCCGCGCTGGCTTAACGGCCTAGCGATAGCGTGTCCCTTGAAGCGGGCGACTTGACCCGGGGGAAGTCGTAGCCGTTGATCTTCGACGTCCGATAGCCGGCTCCCACCAACGCCTCGGCAAATTTCACCGCGGCGGTCACGCCATCGATAACCGGAACGCCCGTCGATGCGCTCAATCGGTCGCACAGCAACGACATTCCGGCACATCCCAGCACAATCGCTTCGGCGCGGTCCTCCAGCTTTGCCCTGCCGATCTCAAGCATGAGCAGGCGTTCGGCCTCCTCGGGGTTCTGATCCACCCCCAGCACCGGAAGATCGATAGCGCGGACATTGCGGCAATGGCGACCCGCGCCATAAGTGCTGACGAGGTCCTCGATGATCGGAATGGAACGCGGTAATGTGGTAATCACCGAAAATCGCCGGCTGATGGTCATGGCAACCTGCACGGCGGCCTGGCAAATGCCGATCACCGGCCCACGGGCAATTTCTCTGGCGGCATGCAAACCCGGATCGTCGAAACAGGCTATGACACAGGCGTTGACGCCCTGCATCTCGCCCTTGCGAATTTCGGCCAGCATGCCCGGAACGGCCATCGCCTCGTCGGCGCCACCTTCGATGCTCACGGGCGTTCCCAACGGATTCACCGCCGTGACCCGTGTGGTCGCCTGCACGACGCGCAACGCGCTCTGAAGCGCCTGCTCTGTCATGGAGGCCGTGGAATTGGGGTTGATGAGAAGAATGTGCACGATCGGGTCCTTCATGACGGCTTGACGGCGGTGGATTTTTTGAACGCGGAGATTGCCGGAGGCTTCAGGACGAACTGACGGTCCGAGGTGATATAATTGTCGGCGTGGAGACGCGCGATCGGTTGGTAGGTGTCGGCGTTGACATAGCGTCCCTCCGCATCGAGGCAGTCACGGCGCACATGCATGTGGAGGACTTCGCCCAGCACCAGGACGCGACGTGGATAGTCGATCAGCCTCTCGACGCGGCATTCCATCGAACACGGGGACGTAGCGATATATTTGGCGTCGATCTTGCTGCAGGCGATGCCCTCAAGGCCGGCCATCTCCAATTCGTCGATCTCGCTGTCGAAACCCAGCCCGCAAACCAGCATTTGTTGCGACAGCGCCATATCCACCATGTTGACCACGAACTCACCCGTGCGCCGGATATTGATGGTGGTGTCCTTCTCCTCGCCGTTCAGCCGCGGCTGGATACCCAGGATTACAATCGGCGGTTCATGGGAAAACACGTTGAAGAAGCTCATCGGTGCCGCGTTGCTGTGCCCGGCGGCGGAACGGGTCGTCACCAGCGCGATGGGCCGCGGTCCGATGAAGTTCGTCAGCAGGCGGTACCGGCCATCCGGCGCAAGTTCCGTGAAATCGAACTCCATCGTGTGACTCCCAAGCCGATTTCGTTTGATGTACAATAATTCCATTGATTGTCTACAATTATGTAATCAAAAGCAATGGGGCTCTAGTTGACATTTTTCGCTCTATACCGATTGTCTGCCGCCAGGGGAGACGGAATATGACCGAACGTACAGAGCCATCAACGCAGCAAATTGTTGAGCGCGTTTGGCTTTCCATTGCAGAGCGGCGGCTTCGGCCGGGCGTCCAGCTCAAGGAAGGGCAACTGGCTTCGATCTTCGATGTCAGCCGGGCCCGTATCCGGCAGGCATTGACCGCGCTCGAACGCGATGGGCTGGTTACCATCATCCCGAATCGCGGCGCCTTCGTCTGCGAACCTTCGGTCGATGAAGCGAGGGACGTGTTCTTTATTCGTCGTGCCGTCGAGCGTCGCGTCGTCGAGCGGCTTTGTACCTCGATATCCAAGGCGGACCTCAAACGACTGCACAATCATGTCGCCAGGGAGCGGGTGGCCAACCAGGAAAACGCGACGACCGATATCATCAAGCTGTCGGGCGGCTTTCATCTGCTGCTCTCCGAGATCGTCGGTTCGGATTTTCTCTTTGGAACGATGCGCGATCTCATTTCCCGGACCTCCCTGATCACCGCCGTGTACCGCAACAACAACCGTTTCAACTGCGGGCCCGACGAACACGCCGATATCGTCGAGGCCATTGCCAAGGGCGATGCTGAAAAGGCTATCCGGCTGATGGGGCATCATCTGGAGCATGTGGAATCCGAACTCGACTTGAGTGAGATACGCAACCTGTCTCAGGATTTGCGGGCGGCGCTGGGATAAGCCAGGCTGGATGAACTTCCTTCAATCGTTCTAAAGCACGTCGCGATCTTTCAGATTCGCTTGTAGAGCTTTAGGTCTCTGTTTTCTCGCATGTCTTTACCCCGAAACCGGTTCCCACTTTCGGGAGACATGCTCTAGGCCGGCCGGGTATCGGCCGCCTCAACGGACGGCCTGTCTTCGACCAGATGGCAGGCGATGCGTGTCTTGTTGGCGAGCGTGCGCACCTTTGGGATCTCGGCGGAACAGCGCGCGGTCGCCATCGGGCAACGCGGGTGGAAGGTGCAGCCGGACGGCGGATTCAAGGGACTCGGAACCTCGCCCCGTACGATGGCGCGATCCCGGTTCGGCTCTTCGATATTCGGGATCGTCTGTAGCAGGAGCTGCGTATAGGGGTGGCGCGGATCGGCGAAGATCTGCTCCGTATCGCCTTCCTCCACGATGCGCCCGAGATACATGACAGCGATGCGGTCGGACATGTGCCGCACGACGCTCATATCGTGGCTGATGAACAGATAGGTGAGGCCGAGTTCATCCTGAAGGCTGCGCATCAGGTTGAGGACCTGGGCCTGCACTGAAACGTCGAGCGCCGAAGTCGGCTCGTCGCAGACGAGGAATTCGGGTTCGCTGGCGAGCGCCCGCGCGATGGAAATCCGCTGACGCTGGCCGCCGGAAAATTCATGCGGAAACTTTTCGCCGTCGGAAGGCGAAAGCCCGACCGTCCGCAACAGGTCGTCGACCCGCTCGGCGATTTCGGCGGCGGATTTGCGCAGTTTCAATTCACGCAGCGGCTCCGCGACGATGTTCTTCACGCGCCAGCGGGGATTGAGGGACGCATAGGGGTCCTGGAAAATCATCTGTGCCGAGAGGGCCGCGCCGCTTTTGCCGGGCGCGAAGCGAAGCTCGCCGCCTGTGGGTTTGTGAAGCTCGGTCACCAGGCGCGCCACCGTGGACTTGCCGCAGCCGCTTTCGCCGACGAGGCTCAGGCAGCCGCCCATCGGAACGGAAAAGCTGATGTCGTTGACGGCCTGGAGAAACTGGCGCGGCTTGCGTTCCAGGACACGGTTGAGCCATGGCGCCGAAACGTCGAACGTCTTGACGAGGTGTTTGACGGTCAGGGCGGGTTTCTCTTCGGTGTTGGTCGCCATCACAGGGTGCCTCCGGCATGGAGCCAGCAGGCGCTCATACCGACGCCTGCTGGTGTGAGTTCGGGCCGTTCGCGCAGGCAGCGCGGGCCTGCCGACTTGCAGCGCGGATTGAATGCGCAGCCCGGCGGGATCGCATCCAGCCTCGGCATCGACCCGTCGATCTGGTTGAGGCGCTTGACGCGGGCGCCAAGTGCCGGGATCGAGGCCATGAGGCCGCGCGTATAGGGATGCGAAGGCGCGCGAAGCACCTGCTCGACCGGGCCGATCTCGATCAGCCGGCCGGCATACATGACCGCCACCCGGTCGGCAGCCTCCGCGATGACACCCATATCGTGCGTAACCAGCATGACGGCGGTATGCTTCTCCTTGCACAGCTTCCTCAGCAGCGAAATGATCTGCGCCTGGATCGACACGTCCAGCGCCGTCGTCGGCTCATCGGCGATGACGAGCTTGGGCGAAGCGGCGAGCGCCAGCGCAATGACGACGCGTTGCCGCATTCCCCCTGAAAACTGGTGCGGGTAGTGGTCCACGCGCTCTTGCGGAGAAGGGATGCCGACATCCTCAAGCAGGGCGACCGCCCGCTGCCTGGCCTGCGCCTTGCCGATCTTGAGATGCTGGCGGATCGTTTCGCTCAATTGCGCGCCGATCGTGAAAAGGGGGTTCAGTGAGGTCAGCGGGTCCTGGAAGATCGCGCCGATCTCGCTGCCGCGGATCTTTTCCATGTCGCGGTCGGCGAGATTGTCGATGCGCCGCCCCTCGAGCCTGATCTCGCCGCCCGCTATATGCCCCGGATACTCGAGCAAGCCCTGGATCGCCAATCCAGTCATGGATTTTCCGGCACCCGATTCACCGACGACGCCGAGGATCTCGCCCGAACGAATATCCAGATCGACATCCGAAAGCGCGGTTACCACGCCATGGCGGCCCGGAAATTCCACCCGGAGATTGCGAACCTGGAGGACAGGGTTTCCGGCTGCTTCAACCATTTTCATCGACCTCGATCGGATAGCTCGGGGGGAAGATTTCGGAAACGGGCGGATGGTTCCAGCTGCGCTCGGGATATTTCGCGACGAGGCTGTCGAACTGGTTCTGCGCCCTCTGGCGCGCCGCCTTCATGTCGATGCCGGCCACTTCGCCGGACAGCATGGAAGCGCGGCCGTCAACGAAGGTGGCGCGCGTGACCTTGCCGGAGCCACCGACGACAAGCGTAGTGATTGGATCTATGGACGGCGCCATCACGGCGTCATCGAGGCCGAATACGGCGATGTCGGCACGTGCCCCCGCCGAGAGGTGGCCGAGATCGGTCCGGCCCAGCGCCTTCGCACCCCCCAGCGTCGCGGCATCGAACAGGTCGGCGCAGCGCACCGTGTCCGGCGCACGGTCGTTGATGCGGCAGGCGACCAGGCCGACGAGCAGGTTCATCAGCATGTCGGCGGGCGCGGTATCCGTGCCCATGGCGATGTTGATGCCGCGGGCACGGCAGGCCGAGAACGAGTTGAGCGTGTTTCCGCCGCGCGCCGACACCAGCGGGCAATGCACGATCGAGACGCCGTGCGCCGCGTAGAGCGCCAGGTCTTCTTGCGTCGCACTGGTTGCATGGGGTGCAATCAAGCGCTCGGTAAGAAGCCCTGCCTTCGCCAGCCACATCGGAGCGGTGGCGCCGTGCAAGGCGCGCACGGTGTCGACCTCCATCGTTCCCTGCGCCATGTGCAGGCGAATCTTGCAGCCAAGCTCGCGCGCTGCTTCGTCCGTGCGCCGAAGCAGGTCGATGGTGCAGGTTTCCACCCGGTCGGGTGCAAGCATGCCTCTGATCAGGTCGCCATGGCGGCCGTTTTGCCTTTCGATGAAGTCGACAGCCGCCGCCAGGCCCTGCAAACCGCGCTGCTCATCGAATATCGGAACCACCTTCCCCGGCGCTTCCAGCACCATGCCGCCGGCACGATAAGCGGGGCTGAGATAGACCCGCAGGCCGAGTTCGCCGGCGGCGTCCGCCGCCGCCTCGAATTCGGCCGCCGTCTCGCCCCACTCGCGGTAGAACAGCGAGGCGATGGGCGCGGCCGTGGTGATGCCGTTGAGAAGAAGCTGGCCGAAGGCGAAGCGCTTCTGGAATGCAAGCTCCTCCGGTGTGTACATTTCGTAGGGGCCGGCCTCGACATAGGAACGCGGCCAGACCCGGCCTTTGGCCCAGCCGGGATGGCTGTCGATGCCCAGGATGGTCGTGTCGAGGTCCGAAAGAGCGTCGAGATCGATGAAGCCGGGGCTGATGAGCGATGGCCCGAAATCGACCCGGCGCGCCACTTCGCCCGCAAAGCGGTGCCCAACGAAAAGGATTTCGCCGTTTTCGAATACGACTTCGCCCTTGCGGACGAGGCGGTGCCGGCCATCGCGGTGACCGAGCACCCAGTCGGCGGTCAATAGCGTACGCCCTGCCGGCCTGGAGCCAAGCGTCAGTTGCTCGATCCCGGTCATCATCATGGCATGTCCACCGTGGCCCGGCCCTGCCGGGCGGTGATACGCCCGCCCTTGACGACCAGCGGGCGCGGGGCGACCTCCACCACCGCATGCGCCAGCGTCTCGCCGGCCAGCAGCGTCAGGTCGGCGTGGCAGCCTTCCTGCAACCCGTAACCCTCGAGCCGCATGACGTCGGCGCCGCCCTGCGAGACGATATGCAGGACATGTTCGAGGTCGCTATCCTTGCGCAGGCCGTTCTTCATGCCGACCACCCTGGCGCGGTCGAGCATATCGGGTTGTCCCCAGGGACCCCAGGTATCGCGGATGCCATCGCAGCCGGCACCGACGCGGATGCCGGCTTGCTTGAGCCGCATGACCGAGGGAACCTCGACGGAAGGCGCGCCGGTCGTGAGGATGGCGACATCGAGTTCGGCAAGCCCGTCGATCAGCCTGCCGACCCGCAGACAGTCGTTCATGCCGAGCGTGAAGGCATGGCTGATGGCGACCATGCCTTGCATGCCATTGGCCCGGATGCGCTCGAATATGAGTTCCATGGTGAACGCGCCAAGATCGCCAAGTTCATGCAGGTGAATGTCGATGGGACGCCGATGCTTCACGGCCAGCCCGAAGAGCGCATCCAGTTGCCCCTTGGGATCGCGATCGATGCCGCATGGGTCGATCCCGCCCAGCACTTCGCAGCCTTGCCGCAGCGCCTCGTCGAGCAACTCCAGCGTACCGGGCATCACCATGACGCCCGATTGCGGAAAGGCGACGATTTCGATGTCGATGATGCCGCGGAGTTTCTCGCGGGTTTCCCACACGCCTTCGACGATCGACAGGCCGTGCGCGGTGTCGATGTCGACATGGCTTCGGATATGCGTCGCGCCATGCGCCGCCAGCCCGATCGCGTGGCGCATGGACTGCCGGTGCGGATCGATGCCGATGGCGCCGCGGTTCTCGCGCTCGAAATCGATGCGCTCGCGCAGCACCGCGGCACGGTTGTTGACGTGCCAGGGCATGCCCCATGTGGTCTTGTCGAGGTGGGTGTGCGCGTCGATGAGGCCCGGTATGGCGATGGCGTTACCGCCATCCTCGACCGGCATGCCCGGTTGCGGCTCGAAGTGGCCGAGGCCGGCGATCCGCCCGTCCCGTATCAGGATATCGCAGGTTTCGCCCGCCATGGGGCGCACGTTGCGCAGGAGAAGATCGGTCATGCCGGGCTACCTCAGTTTCGGGTTGAGTGCGTCACGCAGCCAGTCGCCCAGGACGTTGACGGTCACGACGAGCATGCAAAGCTGGAGCACGGGAAACAGCACGATCCACCATGAGCCTGAAAACAGGAACTGGTTGCCGATGCGGATCAGCGTTCCAAGCGACGGCTGGCTCGGCGGCATGCCGATACCGAGGAACGACAGCGTCGCTTCGGTGAGGATGGCCATGCCGAAATTCAGCGTCGCGGCGACCAGGATGGGGGTCAGCGTGTTCGGCAGTATGTGCCGGGCCATGATCCGGCGGGCGGGCACGCCGATCAGCCTGGCTGCCTGCACATAGTCCTTGCCGCTCTCCACCACGGTCTGGGCGCGCACCGTACGGGCGTACTGAACCCAGGCCGACAGGGCGATCGCCAGCACAAGCACGCCGGAGGCGCCGACGTTGCGCAAGCCGGGCGGAAGCATCTGCCGCACCACGGTCGATACCAGTATGGCGATGAGGATGGTGGGGATCGAGAGCGTTATGTCCCCGAAGCGCATCAGCAGGTTGTCGACAAAGCCGCCGAAATAGCCCGACACAAGACCGGCGCTGATGCCGGCCAGGAGCGACAGGGCGACGGAGGCGACGCCGATGACGATCGAGATGCGCGTGCCGTAGAGGATGGCGGAGAGCATGTCGCGGCCTTGCGTGTCGGTGCCGAGCAGGTAGGGCCATTCGCCGCCCTCCTGCCATAGTGGCGGCAGTTCCGCCTTCCACATGTCCAACTGCGCGCCGTCATAGGGGTTCTGGGGGGTGATCAGCGGCGCGAACAGAGCCGTCAGGATCAGCAGCGCCAGAAGGGCGGCGCTGAGCATCGCCGACTTGTTGTGCGTGAACGACCACCACAGGTCGCTGTCGCGGACGCGCCTGAAAAACGGGGGCCGTGCCGGCTTCGCGATTGCCGGCTGCGATATCTCGACGGTCATCGGGCGTCCATCCTTCGTGAAACTAGCGCGCGGTGCGCAGGCGAGGATCGATGACCGCATAGGCGATATCGACCATCGTGTTCAGCACGACGAAAATGAATGAGATGATGCACAGATATGCCGCCATCACCGGGATATCGATGAAGGTCACCGCCTGAATGAACAGCATGCCCATGCCGGGCCATTGAAAGACGGTTTCCGTGATGAGCGCGAAGGCGATCAGCGAGCCGACGTTCATGGCCGTCATCGTGACCATGGGCATCAGGCAGTTTCGCAGCGCATGGCGAAAATAGATGCGCCAGCGCGGGATGCCTCTCGCCCGGGCGAATTTCACATAGTCGGAACGAAGCACCTCCAGCATTTCCGCGCGGATGAGGCGCATCACCAGCGTGATCTGGTAGAGCGACAGCGAGATCGAAGGCAAGATGAGCGCCGCGCGGCCCGACGGCGTCAGCAGCCCGGTCGACCACCAGCCGAACTTGACGACGTCGCCGCGCCCGAAGGCTGGCAGCCAACCCAGGATCACCGAAAATATCAGGATCAGCAGGATGCCGACGATGAAGCTCGGCAGGGAAACGCCGATTACGGAGACGAATTGAAGGCCCTCCGTGTACCAGTGCCCGCGTTTTATGGCCGTCAGCACGCCGAGCGGAATGCCCAGCACTAGCGAGATCAGCGTGGCGATCAGCACCAGTTCCAGTGTCGCGGGAAAGCGCGCCGCGATCAGCTTCAGCACATCCTGCCCGTTGCGGTAGGAGATGCCGAAATCGCCCTGCGCGGCATTTACGACAAAGCGCGTATACTGGACGGGCAGGCTGTCGTTGAGGCCCAGCCGCTCCCGCAGATTGTCGCGGTCGGCCTGCGTCATCTGCTCGTTGGCCATGAGTTCGACGGGGTCTCCGGCCAGGCGAAAGATCAGGAAGGCCAAAAGCGCGACCGCCAGCATCACGAATATCGCGTTTATCAGCCGCCTGACGATGAAGACCAGCATGGGATACCCCCAATTTCAGCCCGGCCCGGGCGCTGCTGCCCGGACCGAACGTTCTTCCTATTTGGAAATGTGGGTCAACCAATGACGGACCTTGTTGTCCGGCAATTGCGCAATGTGATCGATCCTGTCGGTCATCACCCACGCCATGGGTTGCTGGTGCAGCGGCAGCATGATGATCTCATCCTTGACCATGCCCAGCGCCTTGGTTTCGAGCGCCAGCCGCTTCTCCCGATCCATTTCGGTCGAGGCCTGGACGATCAGCTTGTCGATCTCGGGATAGCTCCAGCCGCCCCAGTTGAAGACGCCGGCATTGTCCGACTTCGTCTCGATCATCTGCAGCAGGATGGAGTAGGTGTCGAGCATCGGCTCGGTCGCCCAGCCGATCATATAGACATCGGCCTTTCCGCTGGTGCGCTTCGGTGCCTGTACTGCCATCGGCGCGATATCGAGTTGAGGCTTGAAGCCGACGCGGCTCAAAAGGTTGACGATCCCCTGACAAAGTTCTTCCTCGTTCACGTAGCCGTCATTCGTACACACCATGGTGAAGGCGAAGTCGGTGGCGCCCGCTTCCGCCAGAAGCTTCTTCGACAGTTCCGGATCGTAGGACAGGGGTTCGTCCAGCGCTGCGGAATAGCCCGGAATCTCGGGGGCGACGATCGTTCCCGCCGTCCGCGACTTGCCGCGCATGATGCGCTGCTGGATCAGTTTGTGGTCCAGCGCATGCGCAAAGGCCTGGCGCACGCGCAGGTCGTTGAATTTGTTGTCGTCGCCGTTGACAAGCTTCGGCCTGCGGTTGAAGCCGACCATGACGGTGCGCAGGTCGGTGCGCTCCATGACCTTGAGCCCGGGCTGCGCGGTCAGCCGCGGCAGGTCCTGGGAGGGTGCGTTGTCGGTGAAGTCGATTTCGCCGGACAACAGCGCCGAGACGCGCGTCGCAGGCGAAGTGATCGGCGTGAACTCGATGCGATCGATATTGGTCTGGGACTTGTCCCACCAGTTCGGGTTCCTGACGAGCACGGTCTTGCTGTCGGGGACCCGGCTCTCGACGATGAAGGGGCCGGTTCCGTTGGTGTGATAGGTCGCGTAACCCTCGATCTGGGCGCCGACATCCGTCGGCTTGAGCGAGTCGTGTTCGGTCAGCCAGCCCATGTCGAAAATGTGGATGTTCGTCAGGTCGTTGAGCAACAGCGGGTAAGGCCCGGTCAGTTCGATGTCGACCGTGTAGTCGTCGACCTTGTTGGACGATTTATACGCGGGCAGATTGCCCCTCAGCGGCGAAACCGGATCGCTCACGCGCTTCAGCGAGGCGATGACGTCGTCGGCGTTGAAATCGGCGCCATCGTGGAATTTTACGCCCTTGCGCAGGTGGAAGCGCCACACGCTGTCCGAAACCGTCTCCCACGACGTCGCCAGCGCGGGCTCGATCTGCAACTTGTCGTCGTAGCGGACGAGGCCTTCATAGACATGGTTCAGGAAGGCAAGCGTATAGCTGTCCCCGTAGGAATAAGGATCGAGCGAGAAGATATCCTTCGACGCGCCCCATTTGAGCGTTTCGGCATGAGAGGGAAAAATGAGGCCCAATGCCACTGCGGCCGCAAGGCCAAGTTGCTTCAACATTTTCAATTGCTCCGCTTCTGGAAGTGTCCGCCTCCTTCAGGAGGTCTTTTCTGATTATCGGTTTGCTCGAAAGGTCCCTGGGCCTATTCGGCCATGCGCGTCAGCCAATGGCTCGGCTTGTTGTCGGCGCAGATCACGACAGCCTCGACCTTGCTGGTCTCAGGCGTATAGCGCACGAGGCCTTCATGGTTGAGGAATGCCAGATTGGATGTCGACCCATAGGAATATGGATCAAGGGAAAAGATGTCCCGCTGACCGGCCGAACGCAGTGTCGCGGCATCGGCCGCCGTTGCGAAGATGAGCAGGGAGGCCGCCGTCAAAAAGGCCCTACGCAAGCGTGTCATCAGATCCATCCTCCATGGAACTATCACAACGCCGGTTCACGACGTCCCACCCCTATTCATTGCGAGCCTTTCCCGTTTTGTCAATATGATTGTCGACAAAATAAGCTTGGATTGACGGCATTCGTGGTTGATAATGTCGAAGCTACTCGGGCGTTCCCGGCGCGAGGGGCAACGACTGCGGACGGGCGGAACCGCGAATTCAATGATGTCTGCGAGACGCGACCGTCGAGCGATGGAGCGCATGCCTGTCGCGCACTCCCGGTTCCATTTCACGATGGAAGAAGCCCTGGTTTCAGGCAGCAGGATCATGCCTGGGCTGGATCACGCGCGTGTGCGCTTGCCGTCCTTATGAAGCACAATCGAAAAGCGGTGGGCGTTTTGGGGATACGGTTACTTGGCGCGGATTGGCGCCGATCAGCCAGCGACGACCAGTCGCGTCCCGGCCGCGGCAAGCGCCTCGGCGACATCGGCTGCGGGCGGCAAGTCGGTCGCCAGTTCCGAGAGCCCGCTAAAGCCGCACACGCGCACCAGGCCCTGACGGCCGAATTTGGTGTGATCGGTGACGACCACCGAGCGCTGGCCGCGCGACAGTACCATGCGGGCGAATTCGGCTTCCGCCAGGTCGTGATCCATGACGCCGTTGGCGGCTTCGATCGCGCCGGCTGAAATGATGGCGTGCGTGACGCTGAACCGGCTGACGAAATCGATGGCGGAAACGCCGAAGGCAGCGCCTGAATCGCTGCGCAGTTCGCCACCCGCCATATAGACCTTGTTGCCGTTGACGGTCGCCAGCGTGCGGGCAATGTCGGACGAGTTGGTGACCACGGTGAGCCGCCGGTGGCCAAGCAGCTCGCGGGCGAGGAAACTGGTGGTCGTGCCGGTATCGAGCATGACGGATTCGCCGTCGCGGATGGTCGCGGCGACCATGCGGGCAATCGTCTTCTTCGCCTCGGCATTGTCGCGCATGCGCCGCTCGAAAGGGGCTTCGCCGGTCATCGACGGCAAGCCGATGGCGCCATGCATCTTCACCACGACGCCGTCGTCGGTAAGCGGCTTGACGTCGCGGCGCACCGTTTCCAGCGAAACGCCCAGCCTCTCGGCCAGATCGGCAATGGTAACGGTGCCGTGCTCGCCCAGAAGCCGCAGGATTTCGCCATGCCTCTTCGAGTGGATCATCGGATCGCCGCCGTCGGTAAAGTGTTCGACATGACCGCTTCTATGGCAATTTTACCCATCATTGCAACGTGGGCCACGCCATATGGTCAAATTCCCAAAAAAAACCACAGGACTCCGTTGACAGGCACTAAAACGAGCGTGACACTATCGCACGATGGTTTGGCCGGAATGCCGCGAAAGACGGCACGGCTTCAATAGACATCAACGAATGAGCAGGGAGGCTCTCGATGGTTCCGCGCAATCGCATCACCAAGGCCGCACTGGGCGCGCTTGCCCTTTGTACGGCCCTTTCGCTGTCGCCGGCCTGGGCGCAGGACTCTTCCGACCCGATCAAGCTTACCTTGCACGACTGGACCGGACAGCTCATCACCACCCACATCATGGGCGAGGTACTGAAGAAGGCCGGCAACAACATCGACTATGTGCAGGCCGACTATCTGGCGCAGTTCGCGGGCCTCGAAACCGGCGACCTCGATGTGGCGATGGAAATGTGGGAGACGACGGGCCGCGACGCCATGGATGCCGCGACCGCGACCGGCAAGGTCGAGAATTTCGGCGCGACCGGCATGAAGGCCAAGGAAGAGTGGTGGTTCCCCGAATACATGAAGGAGGTGTGCCCCGGCCTGCCCGACTGGAAAGCCCTCAAGGATCCGAAATGCGCCGAAGCCTTCTCGACCGCCGAAACCGCGCCCAAGGGCCGTTATCTCGGCGGCCCGGTGACATGGGGCGGCTTTGACGACGAGCGCGTGGAAGCACTCGACCTGCCGTTCGAGGTTATCCATGCCGGCACCGACGCGGCGCTTTTTGCCGAACTGGAAAGCGCCTACCAGCGCAAGGCGCCGATTCTTTTGTGGATCTACGCGCCGCATTGGTCGACCGCCAAATACAAGGGCGAATGGGTCGAGTTCCCCGAATACACCAAGGAATGCTACGAAGACCCGAAATGGGGCAGCAACCCCGACATGGCCTATGATTGCGGCAAGCCGCACGGCGAAATCTGGAAAGTCGGCTGGGTCGGCGTGAAGGACAAGTGGCCGGACGCCTACAAGGCCATCAAGGCCTTCACCATCGACAATGACGAAATGGGCCAGATGATCACCAAGGTCGATCTCGACGGCCAGAAGGTCGACGACGTGGTTGCCGAATGGATGGGCGCCAATGAAGCGCGCTGGTCCGGCTGGATCAAGAAGTAGCAGCCATCCAGAACCTGCGGCGCCAGGTGCCGCGGGTTCGTCCTACTTCGACCTTTGCCGACGGCCGGTTTTCCGGGCGGCCAGCTTTCCGGGCGGCCAGCTTTCCGGGCGAGCGACTTTCCGGGCGGGCGGGGTCCGGCGGTTTGCATGCAAACGACCCCATATGTGATTAATCCATGGCTGAACCACAACCAAAACTCGTCTGCCGCAATGTCTGGAAAGTGTTCGGCTCGGGAGCGCGGGAGTTCCTCGACAAGGCCGGGGCGGCGGTAAGCACCGAAGAGCTTTCCCGAAACGGATTGGTCGGCGCGGTTCGCGCCGTGGATTTGGAAGTTCACACGGGCGAGATTTTCGTCATCATGGGGCTTTCCGGCTCCGGAAAGTCGACGCTGGTGCGCTGCCTGTCGCGGCTGGTCGAGCCGACCAGCGGCGAAATCCTGTTCAACGGCGAAAACCTGCTCGAAGCCAACGACGCGCGCATGATCGAACTGCGCCGACATCGGATGGGCATGGTGTTCCAGCACTTCGCGCTGTTGCCGCATCTCAGCGCGCTGGCCAATGTGGCCTTCCCGCTCGAAGTGCAGGGCATCGACAAGCCCACGCGCGAGGCAAGGGCTCGCAAGATGCTCGAACTGGTCGGGCTTTCCGACAAGGCGAATTTTTTCCCGCGCGAATTGTCCGGAGGCCAGCAGCAGCGCGTCGGCATCGCGCGGTCGCTCGCCGGCGAGCCCGAACTGTGGTTCCTGGACGAGCCGTTTTCGGCGCTCGATCCGCTGATCCGGCGCGAGATGCAGGACGAGTTCATGCGCCTGCAATCGGTTCTCCAGAAGACGATCGTCTTCATCACGCATGATTTCGACGAGGCGATCCGCCTGGCCGACCGGATCGCCATCATGAAGGACGGCGAGATCGTCCAGGCGGGAACGCCCGAAGACATCGTGCTTAATCCGGCGACCGCCTATGTGACCGAATTTACTCGCAACGTCTCGAAGGCGAAGGTGATGCGGGTGGCGTCGGTCATGCGGCCGGTGGATGGCGGCGCGTCGCCCGTCGAGGGCGGCGTTGCCGTGATGGCGCGCACAACGGTTGCGGGTTCGGCGGCCCTGTTCGCGGACGGTATCGAGAGGCTGCGCGTCGTCGATGAGCACGGCGAGACGGTCGGCACGCTTGAGCGCGCCGACGTGGTCGAACTGATGATGCGGGGCTGACATGAGCAGCCCCGCGCAACCGGTCGAGACGCAAGCCCCGGCGCGGCGCACCGAGCGCCGGAGGGCGGGCGGCAGCGGCGGCGCAGCGCTCTGGCTCGCGGCGATCGGTGCGTTCATCCTGTTGTGGCAGTTCGGCGCGCATGCCAAATGGGCTTTCGACTATCCGAAAGCATGGCAGATTCCAGCCCAGCGCTGGATCGGAAGCGCCATGAAATGGCTGGTCGACAGCGCCAATTTCGGGCTGTTCAGCTTCACCGACATGACGCGGTTCATCGCCTGGCTCATCAGCCAGCCATACGAACTGGCGCTGTCGCTGCTGTCGACCGGCTTCCTGTCCGGGCAGGGTTCGAGCGCGGTGGAAATCCTGCCGCCGCTGTCGTGGATAGCGGTGGTCGTCATCGTGGCCCTGATGGGCTACCACGCCGGCGGCCGCAAGCTTGCCGTCATCGTTACCGTCTGCTTCGGCTTCCTCGCCGTCTTCGGCCAGTGGAGCAGTTCCATGGTGACGCTGGCTTCCATTCTCGTCGCCGCCCCACTCGGCGTCGCCGGCGGCGTGCTGCTTGGCATCGCGGCCTACCGGTCGCGGCGTTTCGAGCAGATGCTGACGCCGGTGCTCGACCTGATGCAGACCATTCCGGTGTTCGCCTATCTGGTGCCAATCCTGTTCCTGTTCGGGTTCGGGCCGACGGCGGCGGTGGTGGCGACGCTGATCTACGCCATGCCGCCCATGACGCGCATCACCGCGCTGGCGCTGCGCTCGGTGCCGTCGGAAGTGCTCGATCTCGGCAAGATGATCGGCTGCACGCGCCGCCAGATGACCTGGCGGGTGCTTGTGCCATCGGCCCGCGACAGCCTGATGGTGGGCGTCAACCAGGTCATCATGTTGTCGCTCAACATGGTCATCATCGCCTCGATGATCGGGGCCGGTGGCCTCGGCTTCGACGTGCTGGCGGCGCTGCGCCGTCTCGACATCGGCGCCGGACTGGAATCGGGCATCGCCATCGTGGCGCTCGCGGTAGCCCTCGACCGGCTTTCCCAGGCTTATGCGATCAAGGCGGGCTCCGCGACCACGGCGCGCCATGCCGGCGGTTTTGCGCGGCGGCATCCCTATACGCTGGCAGCGCTTGCGGTCGTGCTGGTCACCGGTGTCGCGGGGCTCGCCCTGCCCGCTCTGCAGCGCTACCCGGAGGCGCTGCAGGTCTCGACCGGCGGGTTCTTTTCCGATGTCGTCAAGTGGATCAACGTCAATTTCTTCGACGTGCTCGAAGGCACCAAGGACGCGATCCTGCTCAATGTGCTGATCCCGTTCAAGCGGCTTTTGGGTGGCTTTCCATGGCTGGGCGTCACCGCCCTTCTGGCGTTTGCCGGATGGCGGCTGGGCGGCATGAGGCTCGCCGCCACCGTCGCCGCTCTCGCCTTCCTGATTGCCGCCACTGGGCAATGGGAAAAGGCCACCATCACCGTTTATCTGTGCGGCATTTCGGTCGTCATCGCCTCGCTGATCGGCATCCCGATCGGCATCATCGCGTCGGAGCGCGAAAAACTGTGGCGCTGGGTGCAGGTGGTGATCGACACGCTGCAGACGCTGCCTTCCTTCGTCTATCTGATGCCGGTGGTGATGCTGTTTCGCGTCGGCGACTTCACCGCGCTCATCGCCATCGTCGCCTATGCGGTGGCGCCGGCGATCCGCTATACCGCGCTCGGCCTGCAAAAGGTCGACCCGAAGCTGATCGAGGCCGGCCGGGCCATGGGCTGCACGCGCTGGCAGCTTCTCACCAAGATCAAGCTGAAACTGGCGCTGCCGGAGATCATGCTGGGCCTCAACCAGACCATCATGTTCGCCTTGTCGATGCTGGTCATCACCGCCCTGGTCGGCACCCGCGATCTTGGCCAGGAGGTCTATATCGCGCTGACCAAGGCGGACACCGGGCGCGGGCTGGTGGCGGGCCTCGCGGTTGCCTTCATCGCCATCATCGCCGACCGATTGATCGCGGCAGGCGCGCAGCGTGCAAAGACGCGGCTGGATATAGCATGATGGCCCAGGTCACCGGCGAGGCCCTTGTTGCCGCCCTGCCCTGCTGGAACGGCAGCATCGAAATCGAACCGCTGGGCGGCGGCCTCAGCAACGCAAACTTTCTGGTGCGCGACGCCGGCGGCAAGCATGTGGTGCGGCTCGGGCGCGATTATGATTTCCACCACGTCTCGCGTCAGCGCGAACTGATGAGCGCGCGCGCGGCGCACGCCTGCGGTTTTGCGCCCGCCGTGGAATATGCCGCGCATGGCGTCATGGTCAGCCGCTACATCGACGGCCGCACGTTTGCCGCGGAAGACGTGCGCGCCAATGCCGACCGCATCGCGGCGCTGGTGCGTGCGTTTCACCGCGAGATGCCGCACCAGGTCTCCGGCGCCGGCTTCATGTTCTGGGTATTTCACGTCATTCGCGATTATGCGCGCTCGCTGGCGGCGGGCGGCAGCCGCATGGTGGCTGAACTGCCGCGCTACCTCGCGCTGGCGGACGAACTGGAGGCCGCACAGACGCCGCTGCCGATCGTCTTCGGCCACAACGATCTTCTCCCCGCCAATATCCTCGACGACGGCGACCGGCTGTGGCTGATTGATTTCGAATATGCCGGCTTCAACACCGCCATGTTCGATCTGGCCGGGCTTTCCTCCAATTCGGGCATGGCCGAAGAACAGGCCGCGCTCCTGCTTGCCGTCTATTTCGGGAACGAAACGAGTGAGGAAATCCGCCGATCGCATACGGCCATGCAGTGCGCCTCGCTGCTGCGCGAAGCCATGTGGAGCATGATCTCCGAGCTTCATCTCGACGCGCCGGGCGCGGACTATTTCGCCTACACGCAGGACAATCTGGCGCGGCTCGAAGCCGCGCTGGACAGCTACAGAACGCAATATGGGATGCGCCAACCATGAGCTTGCCCACACACGCCGCCATCGTCGTCATCGGCGGCGGCATCATCGGCTGTTCCACCGCCTATCATCTGGCGCGCGACCACAAGGCCGATGTCGTGCTGCTGGAGCAGGGTAGCCTCACCTCCGGTTCGACCTGGCATGCCGCCGGGCTGGTCGGGCAGTTGCGGTCGTCCGCGTCGATCACCCGCGTGCTCAAATATTCGGTCGATCTTTACAAGGGTTTGGAGGCCGAGACCGGCCTTGCCACCGGCTGGAAAATGACCGGCTGCCTGCGTCTTGCCACCAATGAAGACCGTTGGACCGAGTTCAAACGGCTGGCGACAACGGCGAAAAGCTTTGGCATGGACATGGTGCTGCTGTCGCCGGCCGAGGTGAAGAAGATGTGGCCGCTGATGGACACCAGCGACCTCGTCGGCGCGTCGTGGTTGCCGACCGACGGCCAGGCAAGCCCGTCCGACATCACGCAATCGCTGGCCAAGGGTGCGCGCATGCATGGCGCGAAACTGTTCGAGAAAGTGCGGGTCATCGGCTTCGACATGAAGGAAGGGCGCATCGTTGCAGTACGTACCGATCAGGGCACCATCGCCTGCGAAAAGGTGGTGAACTGCGCCGGCCAGTGGGCGCGGCAAGTCGGCGCGATGGCCGGCATCGACGTGCCTCTGCAGCCGGTCAAGCATCAGTACATCATCACCGAGAAGATTGAGGGCCTGGCCACCGATGCGCCGACCATCCGCGATCCCGACCGGCGCACCTATTTCAAGGAAGAGGTCGGCGGACTGGTGATGGGCGGCTACGAGCCGAACCCTCAGGCCTGGGAAACGGGTCTGCCGGGCGGCGACGTGCCCGACGAATGGGAATTCCGCCTGTTCGACGATGACTACGATCATTTCGAACAGCATATGACGCAGGCGATCGCGCGAGTTCCCGCATTGGAAACCGTCGGCGTCAAGCAGATGATCAACGGGCCGGAAAGCTTTACCCCGGACGGTAATTTCATCCTGGGTGCCGCGCCCGAATGCGCCAACATGTTTGTCGGTGCCGGCTTCAACGCCTTCGGCATCGCGTCGGGCGGCGGTGCCGGCTGGGTGCTGGCCAAATGGGTGGTGGACGGCGAAGCGCCGCTCGATCTCTGGGTGGTCGATATCCGCCGCTTTTCGCAGATGCACCGCGACCGGACATGGGTGCGCGAGCGCACGCTGGAAGCCTATGGCAAGCATTATACGGTCGGCTTCCCGCACGAAGAATATGTCTCGGGCCGGCCGCGCATCGTCTCGCCTTTGTATGAGCGGCTGAAAAAGCATCGCGGCGTGTTCGGCTCGAAGCTGGGCTGGGAGCGGCCGAACTGGTTCGCGCCCGAAGGCATGGAGCCGCAGGACGTCTATTCGATGGGCCGGCAGAACTGGTTCGGGCCGGTCGGCGACGAGCACCTGCATGTGCGCGAGGCGGTCGGTATCTTCGACCAGTCGTCTTTCGCCAAATACGAACTGACCGGGCCGGACGCGCAAAAAGCGCTCGACTGGATCTGCGCCAACGATGTCAGCAAGCCGGTTGGCCGCCTGACCTATACGCAGTTTCTCAACACGCGCGGCGGCATCGAATCCGATCTCACCGTGGCGCGGCTGGCCGACGAGAAATTCTACATCGTCACCGGAACCGGGTTCCGCACGCATGACCAGTCGTGGATCGCCGATCACATTCCGGCCGGGCTCGATGCGCAACTGACCGACGTTACGGAAGAATTCGGCACGCTGTCGCTGATGGGACCCTACGCCCGCGACGTACTGAGGGCCGCGACCGACGCCGATGTTTCCAACGCCGCTTTCCCGTTCGGCCATGTCCGCGAAATCACCATTGCAGGGCATAGAGTGCGGGCGCTGCGCATCACCTATGTCGGCGAACTTGGCTGGGAACTGCACGTGCCGATTGCTGCCACCGGCGAAATTTTCGACGTGTTGATGGCGGCGGGTAGGCCGCACGGCATCCGCCCCATCGGCTACCGGGCACTGGAATCGCTGCGTCTGGAAAAAGGCTATCGCGCCTGGGGCTCCGATATCACCCCCAACGACACGCCGATGGAAGCGGGGCTCGGTTGGGCGGTGAAGCTACGCAAGAACACCGATTTCCTCGGCCGCCTTGCGCTTGAAAAGGTTAACGGCGCAGCCCTGACCAAGCGCTTCGCCGGCTTTACCGTCGATGACCCCGACATCGTGCTGCTGGGCCGCGAGACCATCCTGCGTAATGGCGAGACCGTCGGTTACCTGACCAGCGGCGGCTATGGCTACACCGTGGGCCAGAATATCGGCTACGGCTATGTGCGCGACGCCGATGGCGTCTCCGACGACTTTTTGGCCACCGGCGACTACGAGCTTGTCGTGGCCACGCAGCGGACGCCCGCGAAAATCCATCTCCAGCCGCTTTATGACCCGTCCGGGAGCAAGGTAAAATCATGAGCTTTCGCGCGGATCGCCACGTCCATATTCTCATTATCGGCGGCGGCGCCATCGGCACCTCGGTCGCATATCACCTGGGGCGCGACGGCGCGAAAGACGTGCTGCTGGTCGAGAAATCGCAGCTCACCCATGGCTGTACCTGGCATGCGGCGGGCCTGGTCGGCCAGTTGCGCGGCAAGCGGAACCTGACGCGGCTGATGCAGAATTCCGTCGCGGTCTTCGACCGGCTGGAAAAGGAAACCGGCCAGGCGATTTCGTGGAAGAAGGTCGGCTCGCTGCGGCTTGCCGGCAGCCGCGAACGCTGGAGCGAAATCCGCCGCTCGATGGGACAGGCGAAAAGCTTTGGCGTCGAATGCCACTCGCTTTCCGCCGAGGAAGCCGCCCAGCGCTTTCCCTTCATCGTCAAGGACGGCATCGAGGGCGCGGCTTTCATTCCCGGCGACGGCTATATCGACCCCTATTCGCTGACCATGGCCTATGCCAAGGGCGCGCGCCAGAACGGCGTGCGCATCGAGGAAGGCGTCTGCGTCGAGGAGATCGTGGTGGACAAGCGCCGCGCTGTCGGTGTCGTCACCAATGGTGGCTCCATCTCCTGCGACATCCTCGTCAACTGCGCCGGCCTGTGGGCCAAGCGCGTCGGCAACATGGCCGGCGTGCCGCTGGCGACGGGCGTGGTCGAGCACCAGTATTTCCTGACCGAAAAGACGCTGAAGCTCGACCCCGACCTGACCACCTTGCGCGACCCCGATCACAATTTCTACCTCAAGCCCGACACCGGCAGCTTTGCCATCGGCGGCTGGGAAGATGGTTCGAAAAGCTGCTGGCGCGGCCAACCGCCGCTCGATTTCGGCCGCGAACTTTTTCCGCCCAACATGGAGCGGCTGGAACTGTTCGCGCTGCCGGCGGCCGAACGCCTGCCGGTGCTCAATGAAATCGGCATCCAGACCGTCATCAACGGGCCGATCCCGGTCTCGCTGGATGGCGAGCCTATCCTGGGGCTCGCTCCCGAACTCGATAATTTCTACGTCGCCTGCGGCTTCACCGCCGGCATTGCCGGATCGGGCGGCGGCGGGCTGGCGCTTTCCAACATGATCCTGCATGGCGACGCCGGCATGGATCTGTGGCCCTTCGACGTGCGCCGCTTCGGTGCCGTGCAGGCGCAAGGGCGCTATCTGGAAGAGCGCACCATCGAGGCTTACGGCGCCTACTACAAGGTGCATCTGCCCGGCGAGGAAACACATGCCGGGCGTGGCCTGCGCCGCTCGCCGCTCTATGCCGCGCTGCTGGCCAAGGGTGCTGTGTTCGGCTCGAAATCCGGGTGGGAACGGCCAAACTGGTTTGCGCTAGAAGGCGGCACATCGGTGGAGCGCGGCAGCTTCGAGGACAGACCCGGCTGGTTCGAGGCCGTCGGCGAGGAAGTCCGCGCCATCCGCGAGCGCGCTGTGCTCATCGACCAGACGTCGTTTTCGAAATTCGAGATTTCCGGCCTCGGCGCTTTCGACGCGCTGCAGGCGATCACCGCCAACGATCTGTCGGGCCCGCCCGGCAAGGCTGTCTACACGCAATTGTGCAACGAGAAGGGCGGCATCGAGGCGGACGTCACCATCGTCCATGTCGGGCAGGACCGCTTCCTGCTCGTCACCGGCTCGGGCTTCGGCATCCACGACAGCCACTGGATTTCCCTGCACCTGCCCGCCGGCATCGCCATGCGCGACGTCACCAACCAGTATGCGACGCTGAACCTGTGCGGGCCGCTTTCTCGCACTATTTTGCAATCGGTCAGCGATGACGACATTTCTAACGCGGCCTTCCCGTTCCTGGCGGCAAGAACCATCGAAATCGGCAACGCGACGGCGCTGGCCGTGCGCGTCGGCTATGTCGGCGAACTTGGCTTTGAACTCTACATCCCGCAGGAATTCGCCGGCCATGTTTACGAAAAGCTGCGTGAAGCGGGCGCACCGCATGGCATCGCGGATGCCGGCTACCGCGCCGTCGACGCCTGCCGCATGGAGAAGGGTTATCTGTATTGGTCGGGCGACATTTCGCCGGACTACAACCCCTACGAGGCCGGCCTCGGCTTCGCCGTGGCGCTCGGCAAGGGGGATTTTCTCGGCCGTGCCGCACTTGCCAAGATCAATGCTGACGGCGTGAAGCGCAAGCTGTGCTCCTTCACCGTCGACGGGTTTGCGCCATTCCATGGCGGCGAGGCGATCTTGCATGAGGGCAAGCTGGTCGGGTCGACCACCTCGACCGGCTATAGCTATACGCTCGGCAAGACGATTGCCTTCGGCTATCTGCCGGTGGAGTTTGCCGGCGAACAGGACTTCGAGATCGAAGCCTTCGGCAAAGCCTATGACGCGACCCGCGGCCCGCGCACGCTGTACGACGCGAAGATGGAAAGGCTGAAGGCATGAGCGACGCCGATCCCGTTTCCCCCGATCCTATTTCGCTTGCCCGCGATGCGCTGAAAACCATTCCCGCGCTCAAGGATTATCACGGAGGCATCGAGCGGCTTGGCGGGCTCACCAACCTGGTCTTTGCCGTGGGCGACTTTTGCCTGCGCATTCCGGGCAAGGGTACGGAGGAATATATTGACCGCGCCAACGAAGCGGTTGCGGCGCGTGAAGCAGCAACCGCCGGCGTCAGCCCCGAGGTTCTGCATTTCGACGACCAGAGCGGCGTCATGCTGACGCGCTTCATAAACGGCGCCGAGACCATGTCGCCCGAAAATTTCCGGAGCCGGGCCGGCAGCCCGGCCCGCGCCGGAAAAGCGTTTCGCCAGCTGCATGACAGCGGCGCGAAATTTCCCTTCCGCTTCGAACTGTTCGCGATGCTCGACGACTATCTGAAAATCCTGTCGACCAAGGACGTTGCCTTGCCGGCCGGCTATCACGAGGTGGTGCACGAAGCGGAGGTCGTGCGGGCGGCGCTCGCGGCGCATCCTCTGCCGCTGACCGCCTGCCATTGCGACCCGCTCTGCGAGAACTTTCTCGATACGGGCGAACGCATGTGGATCGTCGACTGGGAATATGCCGGCATGAACGATCCGATGTGGGATCTGGGCGATCTCAGCGTCGAGGGGAAGTTCGACGCCGCGCAGGACGAGGAGATGATCCGCGCCTATTTCGGCGGCGAACCGACACTGGGCGAGCGCGGCCGTATCGTCATCTACAAGGCGATGTGCGATCTGCTGTGGACCCTGTGGGGGCTGATCCAACTGGCCAACAACAACCCGGTGGACGATTTTCGCGCCTATGCCGACGGCCGTTTCGCGCGCTGCAAGGCGCTGATGGAAACCGCCGATTTCGAGCGGCATGTAGCGGCGGTGGCAACGGCTAAGATTAGCAACTAGAAGCGCAGCGACCGCAATCCCACCGTGCGATCGATGACGAGGATCGCGGCGAAGGTCAGGAAGATGCTCAAGGAGGCGATGGCGGCTGCGGTCGGGTCGAAATTGAAGCGCAGATAATCGAACAGTTCCAGCGGCAGCGTGTTATTCCCGAGCGATTTCAGCAGCAGCGAGATGTTGAATATATCGAAGGAAATGACGAAGGCGAACAGGCAGCCGGTAATGATACCCGGCTTGATGGCCGGCAGCGTTACCCGCCGGAACCGCATCCAACTGCCGGCGCCGAGGCTGCGGGCGGCCTCTTCTTGCGAACTGTCGAAATTGAAAAGGGCCGACGACACGTTGAGGAACACATAGGGAAAGGTCACGACGATGTGGCCGACCTGAATGCCGATCGAGTAGTCCGTGCCGATCCCGGTTTCGTAGAAATAGAACAGGAGCGCGATTGCCGTCAGGATTTCGGGAACCAGCAGGGGGCTGGTCATGACGAGCCGTATGCGGTCGCGGTACCCACCCGCGTAGCGCGCCACGTAAATGGCGGCAAGCGTGCCGATGACGCCGTTGACGATCATGGCGACCGCCGCCAGCACCACCGAATAGAGCGTTGCGTCGAGGAACCGCTTGTTGGAAAACAGCGCCTCGAACCAGCGCAGCGAAAACCCTTCCAGCGGGAAGGCAAGGAACTCGCCGGAATTGAACGAGAGCAGAACGACCAGCACGATCGGGAACATCAAGAAGATATAGATCGCGGCAACGAGCCCGAGGAACAACCAGTCCCAGACGGTCTTTTCCACCCCGCCGGCGCTTCTCATGGCAGCCTCCGCATGGCGCGCGCCGTCAGCCGGAGATACAGGCCAACGATGATGACCGCGACGCTGGCGAGAATGATGGCGAGCGCCGCCCCCGCCGGCCAGCGGAAATTATCGACAAGATACTGGACCACCAACACCGACATGGTGCGCCCGCCGCTGCCGCCCAGCATCGCGGGCGTGACATAGGCGCTGATCGACAGGACGAAGACGAGGATGGTGCCTGCCTGGATGCCAGGCAGGCTGAGCGGCAGCGTCACCTTCCAGAAGGTGCGCATGCGCGATGCGCCGAGCGAGCGTGACGCCATCGCCAGATCGGGGCTGATCGCCTGCAGATTGCCGAGCAGCGGCAAGATGATGAAGGGCAAGAACACATGCGTCAGCGCGATCGTCACGCCGAGCGAATTGTTCATGAGCTTGAGCGGGAAGTCGATGAGGCCAACCGCCATCAACGCCTTGTTGGCGACGCCGTTGTTGGACAGGATGATCATCCAGGCGAAGGTGCGCACGACAAGCCCGACCAGCAGCGGCGACAACACGAAAATATAGAGCAGGCTGGACCAGCGCGAGCGTGTATTGGCCAGATGATAGGCGACGGGATAGCCGAGCAGCAGCGAAAGCACGGTCACGATCGCGCCGATCGCCACCGTCCGGCCCATGATGCGCCAGATAAAGGGATCGCCAAGCGCGCCGGTATAGTGAGCAAGCGTGAAACCGTCGCCATAGACGGCCCTGGTCGAGGCTTCGCGCAAGCTCATGGTGATGATGCTCAGATAGGGAAGCGCGAAGAACACGACGAGGAGCACAAGGGCCGGTGCGATCATCCATATTGCGCCTCGGCCGGGCGAGGTCTGGATGCGGGGCGCGGCGGCGGCGCTGCTCATGCCGGGAGCAGCCAGGCGTCGGAGGCGGCGAAACGCAGCATGACCTTTTCACCGGCTTCGAACGGGGTGCGTCCGCTGACGTCGACGATCATCGCTTCGCCGTCGGCGAGGATGACGCTGAGCTGGTTGGCGTTTCCCTGGTAGATCGATTTTACAACGGTTGCGTCGAGCATGTTGACATTGGCCAGCGTATTGGGGGCCGGCACTTCGCGCGCGCCGGCTTCCACCCTGCCGATCGCAATGTTTTCCGGCCGGATCATGATGCGCACACCCGAACCGACGGCGAGGTGCGACGGGCCGGCGGCCCCGATCACGCCGCACTGCGCCTCGACCTTGTAGCCGCCTGCGCCCGACGCCTCGACAATCTTGCCGCCGATCGTGTTCGAGCGGCCGATGAAGCCGGCCACCGAATGCGACACCGGCCGCTCGTAGATGTCGCGCGGTGCGCCCAGCTGGGAAATCTCGCCCTCTTTCATCACCACGATCTTGTCGGACATGACCATGGCCTCGGCCTGGTCGTGCGTGACGTAGATCGCCGTGATGCCGACGCGCTTCTGCAGATCGCGGATGAAGAAGCGCATCTCGTCGCGCAGGGTCGCGTCCAGATTGGCCAGAGGTTCGTCAAGCAGCAGGACGGAAGGCTCGATAACCAGGGCGCGGGCCAGCGCCACCCGTTGTTGCTGGCCGCCGGAAAGTTCGCGCGGAAAACGCTTGTCGTAGCCTTCCAGCCGCACCAGGGCGAGCACTTCGGCGATGCGCCGCCGCCGCTCCGGTTCGGCAACCTTGCGCACTTCCAGGCCGAAGCTCAGATTCTCGGCCACCGTCATATGCGGAAACAGCGCGTAGGACTGGAACACCATGCCGATGTCGCGCCGTTCAGGCAGGGTATGCGTCATGTCCCGCTCGCCAAACAGGATACGGCCGCTGTCGGGGCGCTCAAAACCGGCGATGCAGCGCAGCGTCGTGGTCTTGCCGCAGCCGCTAGGTCCGAGCAGGGAGACGAACTCCCCCTGCTCGATGGGGATCGAGATATCCTTGAGGATGTGCAGGGCACCATACCGCTTATTGATACGATCGATGGTCAGTGCCGTCATCCGATATCCTCACGAAAAACCAATCGGGATGAACCGCCCCGCTTGCGGCAGAACTCCGGCCCTCAGGCCATCTCCCGGTTCCAGCGGTCGGCTATGTCGGCTGCCTTGTCGACATAGCTGTCCCAGTCGTAGCTCCTGATTTCAGCCATGCGCGCGCCGACGATGGGCGTCCGCTTCTCCATCTCGGCATCGACGAGGGAACTCTTGTTGGACGGCGAGGTGTAGAAGGCCTTTGCCATGTCGTGCTGAACCTGCGCGTCGAGCACGTAGTTCAGATAGGCATGGGCGGCATCCTTTTCCGCGCCGGTCTTGACGAGGTTGAACGACTGTTCGAAGGAAAGCAGCCCCTCTTTCGGAGCGACGATGGCGATGGGCGCGCCCTTGTCCTGCAGCGTCATCGCCTCGGTCCAGTCGACCGGCGCGACGATGACATCGCCGCGGATCAGCGACGTCGACAACTCGCCGCTCCACGAAGCTTGGACGAAGGGCAGAAGCTCCTTGATCTTGGCGAAGGCCGTATCGAAATCGTCCGGCCCTTTGCCAAACAGTTCGCCGACCAGGCGCAGGAACACGACAGCGCCGGTATTGCCGATCTGGTAGAGGCCGGTCTTGCCCTTGAATTCGGGATTTTCCCACAAATCATGCCAGGATGCCGGCGGCGTCTTGACCATGTCGGTGCGGTAGGCAAGGCCAATCGGCGAAACGATGGCGCGGATGCCGTTGGCGTTCTTGTTGACGAACTGCGGAAAGGTGTCCTTGGCGTTCGGTAGCTTGGCAAGGTCGAAAGGCTCGAAGAAGCCCTCGGCGCGGAGCATCGCGGCGATATTCTCGTTGCCCATGAAGATGCTGTAAGGCGATTGGCCGCCACCGGCCCTGATCTTCGCGATGAAGTCCTTGCCCAGGCCAACGTCGAGCTGCGGGGTGATCCCGGTCGCCGAGCTGAAGCCCGGCATGAGCTTGTCTTCCCAGAACTTCGCCCACAACCCGCCATAGGTTGGAACGACCAGTGTCGACTGCGCCGACGCGAGCCTTGGCAGGGCCATCGAAGCAATCGCAGCCGCTGCGCCAACGGCAAATTCACGCCTAGTCAGTTTCATCGGACTGTCTCCCATTGCCTGCTTTTGAGTCCTTATGGTGGCCACGCCGCAGGATCGAATTCGCAGCCCTCTTGAATCGAAAGCTTGCATTCTTTTTTCATGTGGTCAACAATTTCGGCATTGTAATATTGAAATAGCGGTAATTACCGAAAAGGGGCGCACTGCATGGAGGACGCCAAGCCGGCGATCCAGGCGACCAAGAGCCTGGCGCATCAGATCGCAACGACACTCCAGCAGGAAATCGTGCAGGGAACGCTCAGCGTTTCGGAGCGATTGCCTTCCGAAGCGGAGATCGCGCAGCGTTTCGGTGTTTCCCAGCCGACCGTGCGCGAGTCCCTGAAGATCCTTGCCGCCAAGAAGCTGGTCCGCTCCAAGCGCGGCCCCAATGGCGGCGTTTTCGTCAACGCGCCGTCGCTTACCGCGGCGAGCCAGATGCTGCAGGAAATGACGACCTGGTTCGTCGGCCTTGGCGTGTTCGGGCTTGCCGAAATCGTCGAGGCGCGGCTGTTTCTTGGCCGTACCTGCGTGCAGCTTGCCGCCGAGCGCGCCACCAGCGAGGACATCGACTCGATCGCCGCCACGTTCACGGCCTTCGAGCGCGACGACATTTCCGACGAGGAGTTCTGCCGGCTTGACGTCGCGTTCCATCACGCCATCGCCCAGGCGACGGGCAACAACGAGCTTCGCTTCATCATGCTGGTGGTCAACGATTCGCTGATCCCGGCGACCAACATGATCTCCTTCCGTTTTCGCGAGCGCGGCCGGGTCGTTTCCCTGCATGCCGATATTCTCAAAGCATTGCGCATCCGCGATGCCGGGGCCGCGACCGCCGCTTTCGAGGAACTGATCGCGTACCAGTCGAGCGTCTATGAAAAGGCTCTCAGCGCCCGGCAGGTAGCCGCCGGCGCCGAGCGGGAAGCACGATGACATGCTGGTGGCACAGGCTCAGACCCTGATCGAAGAGCCGGCTTCGGCGGGCCGTCGTGTCTATCGCAGTTCCACCCCCCTTCCTGCCGGCCTGCCCGACATATTCGCACGCTTCGCCCACTGGGCGGCGATCCAGCCGGACGCAACCGTTCTTTCAGAACCCGACGCGGGCGAGCGGCGCTCGGTCGGCTATGGCGAAATGCTTTTGCGCGCTCGCGCGCTGAAGCAGGTGCTTGCCAACCGCTTCGGGCTGCGCAAGGGCGACGGCGTGGCGTCGCTTGCGCCGGCCGGCATCGATGCGCTGACGCTCAAACTTGCCTGCTTGTGCGGGGGCTTAGTCCACACGAGCCTGCCTCCCTTTTCCTTCGGCAGCGGCGTCAGAAACGCCGACACAAAACCCTTCCTCGACGCCGCCCGGCCCAAGCTGATCGTCGCGCCGCCCGGGCATCGCGCCATCGAGGGCATGGGCGCGCTGTCGCTTGGCGAGCTGGTGCGCCAAAGCACCGATGAACCGCCCGGCGGGGTCGACGCGCAAGCGACACCCGACGACTGGGCCGCGATCTTCTTCACCTCCGGCAGCACCGGTGCGCCGAAAGGCGTGCCGATCACGCGCGGCATGATTTCCTCCAACCAGGGCGCGGTCGCGGCCATGTGGCCGTTTCTGGCCGAGACGCCGCCGGTGCTGGTCGACTGGCTGCCCTGGCACCATGTCTTCGGCGGGCTGGACAATATCTTCAAGGTCATCTGGAATGGCGGCTGCATGCATGTCGATGCAGCACCTGGCCCGACAACCATCGACGCCAGCATCCGCACCCTGACGCGGGTTGGCCCGACGCTACACGTCGCCGTTCCGCTGGGCCTGCGGCTTTTGCTCGACCGGCTGGAAACCGACATGCCGGCAGCCCTCGCCTTCACCCGCAACCTGAAGGCGATCTTCTTTGCGGGAGCCGGCATCGATGCCGGACTGTGGCGCAGGCTTGCCGCCTTTCGCGACGGCCATGGCGATTTTCAGATACTGTCCGGCTATGGCGCCACCGAGGCGGCCTCGACCATCACGCTGTCGCCGGCGCCGCTGGAAAAGCCCGGCGAACTCGGCCAGCCGCTGCCCGGCCACCGGATCGCGCTGGTCGATGTCGAGGGGCGCAGCGAGTTGCGCGTCGCCGGCCCCAACATCGCGCCGTGTTACCTCATCGGCGACCGCCGGATAGATCTTCCGATGGACGAAGCCGGCTTTTACCGGACGGGCGACGCGGCCGTGCTGGAGAAGCGCTCGGACGGAATTGCGGTGTTTCGCTTCGACGGAAGGCTTGCCGAAGACTTCAAGTTGTCGAGCGGGGTCAAGGTGCGGACGGGTGCCTTGCGCGCCGGGCTGATGGCGCAATGCGCGCCGCTGGCCGCCGACATCGTCATCGCCGGCGAGGGCTGCGATACGCTGGTGGCGCTGGTGTTTCCCGACCCCTCGCACAAGGCCGATCCCGATCTCGCGGAAAAGCTCGCCGCGCGCATCCATGGGTGGAACCTTGCCAATCCCGGAAGCTCGACGGCGATCGTCCGCTTCTGCCTGGCAACGACGCAGGCCCAGCGCGACAAGGGTGAACTGTCGGACAAGGGACAGATCGTGCAGGCGCGCTATTTGCGCAATCATGCGGAACTGTTCGCCGCGCTGCGGGCGGGCGCGGGCCAGGCACCCTCGGGCGCCTGACCCGTTTGCCGGTCAGTCGAGTTCGCGAAACGGTTTTTCGCGGATGTCGAGAAATTCCTTCAGCGAATGGTCCTTGAGCAGCCGCATCCATTGCCGCCCTTCTTCCGAGCCATGCAGGATCGCCGTCGTTTCGCGGTTGTAGGCCCAGGAACTGGAAAGCCCGGAGGTTTCCTGCTGGTGGTTCAGCGCAGCCTTGGCAAACTTGATCGCCGCACCCGGCATACGGGCGCATTTGCGCGCCAGTTTCTCGCTCTCGGCCTTGAGCTGGTCGCGCGGCACGGCTTTGTTGACGAGGTGGATGCGCGCCGCCTCGCGCCCGTCGATCAAGTCGCCGGTGTACATCAGATGGCGGGCATGGATCATCGGCACGGTCCAGGGCAGCATCAGGGTCGGCGGCGCCGAGACGTGGCGAACCTCCGGCTCGCCCAGCATCGCATCCTCGGCCGCTATCGTCATGTCGCAGCACATCATCAATTCCAGCCCGCCCGCCAGCGCATAGCCGTTGACGGCGGCGATGATCGGGATCGGCGCTTCGCGGATGAACTGCATGCGCCGCATGTTCGCGCCGATATCCTCGCGCCAGGCCTCCGTCCCCATCTCGAAATCCTCGCCGCCGAGATCGAAGCCGGCGGTGAACGCCCGGCCCGCGCCGGTGACGATCAAGGCGCGCACGTCCGGGTCCTTGATCGCGCGGGCGATCGCCGCCTCCAGCGCATCGCCAAGCTCCTGGTTCATGGCGTTCATCTTGTCGGGACGATTGAGGGTGAGGGTGACGAATGCGTCCTCGGCGTCCTTTTCCCAAATTACGACATCGCTGCTCATGGCGCTCTCCCTGCCTTATGCGATTTCGATGACGACACGGCCGCGCACCGATCCGGCCAGGATCTGGTTGGCGAGTTCGGGCAGTTCGGCCATCTTCCGCGTCTCGGTCATCGCGGCAAGCTTGTCGCGGTCGAGATGGTCGGCCAGCGTCTGCCATGCCTGCTCGCGACGGGCCATCGGCGCATAGACGGAATCGACACCGATGAGCGCGACGCTGCGCAGGATGTGCGGCATGACCGTGGCGGGCAAATCGTGGCCGCCGGCAAGGCCGCAGGCCGCAACCGCGCCGCCATAGACGGTCTGCGCCAAAACGTTGGCAAGCGTCGTGGAGCCGACCGAATCCACCGCGCCGCTCCAGCGCTCCTTTTGCAGGGGCTTCGGCGCGACCGAAAGTTCCGCGCGGTCGATAAAGGACGTGGCGCCAAGCGAGCGCAGATAATCGTGCGCGGCTGCGCGGCCGGTCGAGGCAACGACGCTATAGCCTTTCGACGACAACAGGCTGACGGCGGTCGAGCCGACACCGCCGGCAGCCCCCGTTACCAGCACTTCGCCGCTGCCCTTCTGGATAACGCCCCATCTTTCGAGCGCGTCCACGCACAGCGCCGCCGTATAGCCGGCAGTCCCGATCGCCATCGCCTGCTGCATGGTGAAGGCTTGCGGCAGGGGCATCAGCCATTCCGGCTTCATCCGCTGGAAGCGCGTATAGGCACCCGATTCCGTCTCCGACATGCCCCAGCCATTGGCGATCACCCGGTCGCCCGCCCTCCATTGCGGCGAGCGCGATTCGACCACCGTGCCGGCCATGTCGATACCCGCGATCATCGGCAGGCGGCGCGCGATGCGTCCCTTGCCCGAAACGGCAAGACCGTCCTTGTAGTTGAGGCTCGAATAGCTGACCTCGACCAGAACGTCGTTATCCGGCAGATCGGCCCTGGTGATTTCACGGAAGCCGGCGCGCGGCTTGCCGTCGACATCCTCGATCATCAATGCGGTAAACGTCTCGCTCATAAAACTCTCCGGTATAGGTTATGCAGAATGCGTTGGTGCGCCCGCGCGGGACGGCTGCCGTTCGGCGCGCCGGGCCAGGCTGGTCGCATAGCTTTGGCGAAGATAGGCGAGAAGCTCGCCCAGCACGTCGCCCGCCGCCTTCGGGTCGCGCGCCTCGATGGTATCGGCCAGCCTTTCGTGAAAGGCGGCAACGGCGCTGCGCTCGCGCACATGCGAAACGATCATGTTGGTGATCGGCATGAAGGCCTCGACGACGGTGTACATCATCAGGCTGAGCGGGCCGTTGCCGGCGGCCTCGACCACCGAACGGTGGAAGCGCACGTCGGAAGCGCAGAATTCCTCGTCGCTCAGCGAAGGACGGCGCTGCATTTCGATTTCCGCGCGCATCGCCTCGAGATCCGCCGCGCTGCGCCGCTCGCAGGCGAGCCGGCTGCAGATTGCTTCCGTTTCCAGCCGCGCGCCGATAATCTCGTCGATATCGAAGGCCCCGACCCCGACCAGAAGCGTCGCGGCCCCAGTGATGGCGGCCGACAGTCCTTTGGGATCTGGACGGCTGACAAACGTGCCGCCCGACGGGCCGCGTTGCGAACGGATGAGGTTTTGGGCAGCCAACCGCTTCAACGCCTCGCGCACGGTCGGGCGGGATACGCCGAAGCTTTTCGCCAGATCTTCTTCGGTGGGAAGCCGCTCGTCGATCTGGAGCCGGCCGGAGAGGATCGCCTCGCGAATCTTTTCGGAGACCTGCCGGGCCACGCCGATGCGCACCACTTCCTGATATTCGATCGGCATTCGACCTCCATAGCCCGGTCTTCCCGCAGGCCAAAACCAAACAATATAGGTTTGACAAATATTGCAAGCAAAATAAGCTGCTTCCGACGGTCGCTCGATATGGCTACCCCGGACTTTCCAGGCATCATGACGCAACCCACAGAACAGGTTCTCTCCCTCCTTGAAGCGCGGCTCGACCGGGCGGCGATCCTCGTCGGCGACGCGGTCGGGCCACGCTACAGCGACGATCTTTCCGGCGAGCCGGGCGTACGGCCGAAACTGGTGATGCGGCCGCGCGACACTGCCGATGTGGCCGCGATCCTGAAGGCGTGCAACGCGGGGCGCCTGCCGCTCGTCGTCCAGGGTGGCCGCACCGGACTGTCGGGCGGCGCCCGCGTCCTGCCCGGCGAGGCGGTCTTGTCGCTGGAACGCATGACCGCGATCGAAGCGGTCGAGCCGATGGCGGGTACCGTCATCGCCGCTGCCGGCGCTGCCCTTCAGGCCGTGCAGGAAAAGGCGGATGCGGCCGGCATGCTGTTCGGCGTCGATATCGGCGCGCGCGGCACCGCCACCATCGGCGGCAATATCGCCACCAATGCCGGCGGCATCCGCGTCCTTGCCTACGGCAATTTCCGTGCGCAGGTCCTGGGGCTGGAGGCAGTGCTAGCCGACGGCAGCGTCCTCTCTTCGCTCAAGGGGCTGGCCAAGGATAATTCCGGCTACGATCTCAGCCAGCTTTTCATCGGCAGCGAAGGCACGCTCGGCGTCGTTACGCGCGCCTGCCTGCGATTGCAGCCCAGGCCGCTCGAACAAGCCGCCGCGTTCTGCTCGCTGCCTTCGCTTGATGCCGCGCTTGGCCTGCTGAAATTCCTGCGCGGACGCCTCGGCGGCGCGCTTGGCGCTTTCGAAGTGATCCTCGCGCCGCTGATGGCGGATATGGTGTCGGCGCTCAGCCTGACCGCTCCGGTGGCGCTTTCCTCGCCGGTCTACGTGCTGACCGACGTTCAATCCATGGCACCCGGCATGGGTCGGGATGCCCTGACCGACGCACTGGCGCAAGCGATCGAGGACGGTCTGGTCGACGATGTCGTTTTATCGCAGTCGGAGCGCGAGTTTCATGCTCTGTGGGCGCTGCGCGACGATTGCAACCGCTTCCTGTTCGCCGAAGGGGCGATGCTCAGCCTCGACGTGAGCCTGCCGCTGCCGCACATGGGTGAATTCCTCGATCTGGCCGCTGCCGCCCAAAGCCACGCCGACCCGGCGGCGCGGGTCTATATTTTCGGCCATCTCGGCGACGGCAATTTGCACTATGTCGCGCGCACCGAACGCGCAAACGATCTCGCGGCCGCCGTTTTCGACTGCGTCGCGCAGGCAGGCGGGTCGATTTCCGCCGAACATGGCATCGGCCTCGACAAGAAGGCTTTTTTGCACCTGACGCGCAGTCCAGCCGAAATCGCGGCGATGCGCCGCCTGAAATCGACGTTCGATTCCAACAACATCCTCAATCCGGGCCGCATCTTCGACATGCCACATGCCCGAACCGACACGCGAGCGCAGCCATGAACGCGGCCAGGACTTCAAAGAGCGGCATGCCGTCCCCGCTCGACGAGCGCTACACGCTCGAACGCGGCCGTATCCTGGTTTCGGGCACGCAGGCGCTGATCCGTCTTCCCATGATCCAGCGTCAGCGCGATCTCGCCGCCGGCTTGAATACGGCAGGCTATGTCTCCGGCTATCGCGGCTCGCCGCTGGCCGGGTTCGATCGCGAAATGGGCAACGCCGCAAAATACCTGAAAGAATGCCATATCGTCTTCCAGCCCGGCCTGAACGAGGACATGGCGGCGACCGCCGTCTGGGGTACCCAGCAGACCGGCATGTTTTCGGGCGCGCGCTACGACGGCGTGTTTTCGATGTGGTACGGCAAAGGCCCCGGCGTCGACCGCAGCATGGACGTCATTCGCCACGCCAACGCCGCCGGCACCAGCAGGCATGGCGGCGTTCTGCTCCTCGTCGGCGACGACCATGGCGCGGTGTCTTCCACGCTTCCGCACCAAAGCGAGCACAATCTGATTTCGGCCATGGTGCCGCTGCTGTCGCCGGCAGGCGTGAGCGAGTATATCGAATACGGCCTGCTCGGCTTTGCGATGAGCCGCTATTGCGGCGCCTGGGTCGGATTCAAGTGCCAGACCGAGATCGTCGAGTGCTCCGCGACGGTCGATCTGGACCCGGCAAGCCCCGCCATCATCCTTCCCGATATGCCGCTGCCTGCGGATGGGCTGTCCATACGCTGGCCCGACGGGCAGCAGGCCATGGAAGTGCGGCAGGAAGCCAAGCTCGCCGCCATTTTGGCTTTCGCCCGCGCCAACCGGCTCGACAGGCAGATATGGCCAGCGCCCAGGGCGCGGCTTGGCATCGTATCGACCGGCAAGTCATGGCTCGACCTCAAGGGCGCGCTGGCCCTGCTTGGCATCGACGAGGCACGCGCGGCCGAACTCGGCATCCGTCTCTACAAGGTCGGCATGGTCTGGCCGCTGGAGCCGCAAGGCCTGCGCGAATTCACCGAGGGGCTGGAACAAATCCTCGTCGTCGAGGAAAAGCGCCCCGTCATCGAAGAACAGATCAAGGCGCAATTGTTCAACCTGCCGGCCGAAAGCCGCCCCCTTGTGTTCGGCAAGAGCGGCCCGGACAAGGGCCGCCTGTTGCCTTTCACCGGCGAAATCGGCACGCTTTCCGTTGCAAGGGCGATCGTCGCCTGGCTCGGCCTCACCGATGGGACCGAGCGGTTGGCCAGCATCGGCAATCCTGTTCCGGCCGAGCCCGGCCTGCTTAGCCGCGATCCCTATTTCTGCTCGGGCTGCCCGCACTCGACCTCCACCGTCGTGCCTCAGGGCAGCCGCGCCTCCACCGGCATCGGCTGCCATATGATGGTGATCGGCATGGAGCGCGACACCTCGACTTTCACCCAGATGGGCGGCGAAGGCGGCGCGTGGATCGGCTTGTCGCCCTTCACCGACGAGAAGCACATCTTCGTCAATATGGGCGACGGCACCTATTTCCATTCGGGCCTGCTTGCCATCCGCGCGGGCATCGCCGCCAAGGTCAACGCGACCTACAAGATCCTCTATAACGATGCGGTGGCCATGACCGGCGGCCAGCGCCATGACGGCGAATTGTCGGTGCCGCTGATTGTCGGCCAGGTCCTGGCCGAAGGCGCCAAACGGGTCGTTGTCGTTTCCGAACGGCCGCAGCTTCTGGCCGGCCAGTTGCCGCGCGCGGTCACTGTCCACCACCGCGACGAACTTGACGGCGTGCAGCGCGAGTTGCGCGAGATCGAGGGCGTGACCGTGCTGGTCTACGATCAGGTTTGCGCGGCGGAAAAGCGCCGCCGGCGCAAGCGCGGCACCTATCCCGTCTCGCCCAAGCGCGTCTTCATCAACGAGCTGGTCTGCGAGGGCTGCGGCGATTGCTCGGCGGTGTCCAACTGCATTTCGGTCGAGCCGCGCGAAACCGAATTCGGCCGCAAGCGCGCCATCAACCAGTCGAGTTGCAACACCGATCTCACCTGCGTCAAAGGGTTCTGCCCAAGCTTCGTCAGCGTCGAAAACGCGCGCATCCGCAAACCGCGCGCCAAGGCGGCCGGCGAGGCGGACGCCAATCTGCCCGAGCCGAGCCTGCCCGTTCTGCACAGCCAGCCCTACAGCATGCTGCTGGCCGGCATCGGCGGTACCGGCGTCATTACCGTCAGTGCGATCCTGTCGCAGGCCGCCCATCTCGACGGGTTGTCTGTGGTGACGCTCGATCAAACCGGGCTGGCGCAGAAAAACGGCACGGTCGTTTCGCATATCCGGCTGGCCAGAGAGCCGCACTTCCTCAACGCCGCGCGCATCGGCCAGACCGAGGCCGATCTCGTGCTTGGCTTCGACCTCGTCGCAACCGCTTCGCAAAATGTCATCGCCACCTTCGGCAAGGGCAGGACCCAAGCGGTTGTCGATGACCATTTCGCGCCGACCGCCGCCTTCGTGAAGGACACCACCATCGACTTCCGGGAGGCCGCGACGCTACGCCGCCTGCGCAATGCCGCCGGCGAGGACGCCCTTGTCACCTTGCCCGCCATGAAGCTCGCGACAGCCCTGTTTGGCGACGCGATCGCGGCCAACATGTTCCTGCTCGGCCATGCCTGGCAAAAAGGCTTCGTGCCGATCAGCCGCGCGGCAATCGAGAACGCCATCGACCTCAATGGTGCCGGCGTGGCGATGAACCGCGCCGCCTTTGCCTGGGGCCGCCGTTCGGCGCAGGACATCGCTTTCGTCACCGCACAGGCGGGGCTGGCGGCCGCCCCCACGCCGCCGGCGCAGACGCTGGATGACGTGATCGCGCGCCGCGCCGCCTTCCTCACCGGCTACCAGAACGCCGCCTATGCCGAGCGCTATCGCGCCCTGGTCGACAAGGCCCGGCAGGCGGAAGAACGCCTGGGGGCCGGTGCTGCGCCCTTCGCGACGGCAGTCGCCAAAGCGGCGTTCAAGCTGATGGCTTACAAGGACGAATACGAGGTGGCGCGGCTGCATCGCGACCCGGCATTCCGGCGCAAGCTCACCGAGCAGTTCGAGGGCAGCTATAAAATCCGCTACAATCTCGCGCCACCGATGCTGACACGTATCGATCCGCGCACCGGCCATCCAGCAAAGATCGAGGTCGGCCGCTGGATCGAGCCCCTATTCTGGCTTCTGGATCGCGCCAAGGGACTGCGCGGCACGCGTTTCGACCCGTTCGGCCGAACCACTGAGCGCCGGATGGAGCGCCGGCTGATCGAGGAATATTTCGCGCTCGTCGAGGATCTGACGGCGCGGCTGGACCGGGAAAACCTGGCGACCGCCACCGAGCTTGCCGGCCTGCCGGAAGAAATCCGCGGCTACGGTCATATAAAGCAGGCCGCCGCCAAGCGCTTCCAGCAACGCAAGACAGAATTGCTGACAAGCCTGGAGCAACCGGGGCCCCAGGACCAATCGACATTCATCGCGCGTGGCGCCAGCTTGGCATAGAGCCTGACTTTGCCGGCGTCCAGAAAACAAAAAACCGGGCCAGAACAGCCCGGTTTTCATTGGAGCGCCGGGCGTCCGGCTGGACGCTTCGACGGTTTAAGTGAGCATCGGATTTTCCGAAAACGGGTAACCGCTTTTCGGTCCGATGCCCTGGGACGTCCGTTGTTGCCTGGACGGTCCGCCTATTTTCTTCGTTACATCACGATGACCTTGGCGCCGACATCGGCGCGGCTGTAGAGGTCGATGATGTCCTGGTTCATCAGCCGGATGCAGCCCGACGACATGGCGTGTCCGATCGAGTTCCATTCCGGGCTGCCGTGCAGGCGATAGCCCGAATCGCCGCCCTTGTTGAACAGATAAAGAGCGCGCGCGCCGAGCGGGTTGGTCAGGCCGGGCGGCATGCCACCCGCCCATTTCCTCAGTTCCGGCTGGCGCCCGATCATGGCGGCGGGCGGCGTCCAGGTCGGCCATTCGCGCTTCAGCGCGACGCGGGCGGTGCCGTGCCACTCCATGCCCTCGCGGCCGACGCCGATGCCGTAGCGCATCGCCTTGCCGTCACCCATGACGAAATAGAGAAACTTGTTGCCGGTATCGACGATGATGGTGCCGGGCTTTTCGGCCGTGTCGTAGCGCACGATCTGGCGCCGGTACTTCATCGGCACCTTTTCGATGGGGATGCGCGGCAGGCGGTAACCCGCGTCGGTGACGGCGCCGTAATTGTTGGTAAACACCTGCATCGGGCCAACCGTGCTGCAACCCGATAGGGCGACAGCCAGCGATGCAGCGATGAAAAGAGATTTGATGCGCATGAAAACGATGCCCCGCCCAACCACGCATGACCCGATTCGCGCCATGGTTCCGCCTTCATTCATGCGGGCATTTGCTTTGCCTGCCAAGCAGGCGGTGCCTATATGCGCTACGGAGCGCTGCCATAAAGCGCCGCGCTGTGGCATTTTCACAACAGTGGTCACGGGAATGTGAAGCAGATTCAACGGCGTGACTGCGCCTGGAGCATCGGACCGAAAGTGGGTACCGGTTTTCGGATTATTCCGATGCTCAATCGAAGTGTAGAGCCAGACGAGGACAAGACCATGAATGTCGGTGAAGCCGCCCGGCGTGCCGGGCTTCCAGCCAAGACCATCCGCTATTACGAGGAGATCGGCCTCATCTTGCCCGAGCGCGCCGACAACGGCTATCGCGCCTATTCGGGCAGCGACGTCCATCGGCTCGCCTTCCTGAAGCGCGCCCGCACGCTCGGCTTTTCGATAGAGGATTGCCGGCAGTTGATGGCGCTCTACCACGATCGCGAGCGCGCCAGTGCCGACGTCCGCCGGATCGCTTCCGCCCATGTCGCGGCGATCGAGGAAAAGGTGCGCGAGCTTCAGTCGATGCGCGCCACGCTGCAGACGCTCATCCACGCCTGCCATGGCGACGCCCGCCCCGACTGCCCGATTTTGGAAGAAATGGCTGGCGCGGCTTCTACGACGTGAAGGCCAATGCCACGCCGAGATCGGCGAGCGGAATCGGAAAAGCGTCAGCACCCGCCTTGCACGGGTTCAAACCGTGAACAGAATCAGGCATGATCGGCCCATGCCCATCGTATCCCCGATTCTATCCAATCCCCTCATCGACGGCCGCCAGTCGGAGCGCGCCATGCTGGTGCGGCGCGGGGTGCAGCGCCTGCTTGTGCAG
Source organism: Mesorhizobium sp. A623 (assembly GCF_054489405.1). NCBI lineage: Bacteria > Pseudomonadati > Pseudomonadota > Alphaproteobacteria > Hyphomicrobiales > Phyllobacteriaceae > Mesorhizobium > Mesorhizobium sp. A623. The sequence continues at coordinate 85,083 of NZ_JBTMXB010000006.1, read as the reverse complement.
ATGGGCGCGCATGTGCTGCCCGAACTGTCGCTGGCCACGGGGCGGCGCGCCGACCTCGTCGCGCTGACGCGGTCGGGCGACATCTGGATCATCGAGATAAAGTCCTCGGTCGAGGATTATCGGGTCGATCGCAAATGGCCGGATTACCGGCTGCATTCGGATCGGTTCTTCTTCGCCACCCATCCGGGCGTGCCGGCGGAAATCTTCCCGCCCGAATGCGGATTTATTCTCTCGGACGGCTATGGCGCGGAAATCATGCGCGACGCGCCGGAACATCGGATGGCTGCAGCGACGCGCAAGGCGCTGATGCTACGGATCGCCCGCGCCGGCGCGGCCCGCCTGCTGGCGGCCGAACTGGCCGGCGTCTCGGTCCCGGCAGTGGAGGGAGAGAGTGAATAGTAGGGAGTAGAAAATACCCTATTCCCTATTCGCTCTTTTCCTACCTCGGCGCGCGCTTGGCCAGGATGCGCTGCAGCGTGCGGCGATGCATGTTGAGGCGGCGGGCGGTTTCGGAGACGTTGCGCTCGCACATTTCATAGACACGCTGGATGTGTTCCCAACGCACGCGGTCGGCCGACATCGGGTTTTCCGGCGGTGCCGCGCGCTCGCCAGCGGTGCGGGTAAGGGCGGCGAACACGTCGTCGGCGTCGGCCGGCTTCGACAGATAGTCGACCGCGCCGAGCTTTACCGCCGTTACCGCCGTGGCGATATTGCCATAGCCGGTGAGAATGACGGTGCGGGCGTCTGCGCGCTTTTCGCGGATGGCTTCTACCACGTCCAGCCCGTTGCCGTCGCCAAGCCGCATGTCGACCACGGCGTAGGCGGGCGGATTGGCCCGCGCCTTGGCGACTGCTTCCTCGACGCTTTCGGCGGTGTCGACCACGAAACCCCTAGTTTCCATGGCGCGCGCCAGCCGGGTCAGGAAAGGCTTGTCGTCCTCGACGATCAGAAGGGAGGTGTCGTCGCCCGTTACCATGCCGTCAGCGGCATCTTCGCCGTTCATTGTCGTTCGTCCTTTTTACTCGCTCTTCAGCAAATACCGTTGTTGCATGCGCTTGTCCAATTCCAGTGTCCTGCCGCCGCCGTCACGCGGTGTCGAACATGCCGGTTTCGGCGGATGGCGAATGCAGGAAACTGGCGCGCGGCCAGCCGACGGAGACGACCGCGCCTTCGCCCGGCCCGTTCGAATTGTTGAATGTCAAGGTCGCGCCCGAGCGTTCTAGCAGGGTCTTGGCGATGAACAGGCCAAGGCCGAGGCCGCCGCCGGGCTCCGCGCCCTGCCGCGTCGACATATAGGGCTCGCCGATGCGGTCGATGATTTCGGCGGGAATGCCCGGTCCGTCGTCGGTGATGGAGAAGTTGACGCTTGTGTCGTTCCAGTTCCAGCGGATGGTGACCTTCGTGCTGGCGAAATCCACCGCGTTCTCGACCAGATTGCCGAGGCCGTAGAGCACGCCGGGGTTGCGTCGCCCGACCGGCTCCGGCCCGATCCGTTCGCCCGGCAGCAGGGTGATCGAGATGCCGAAGTCGCGATGCGGCGCGATCACCTCCTCGACCAGAGAGGTCAACGGCAGTTTCGAAAGCTGCGGCTCGCCTTCTGACGACAGGCTGGTCAACCGCTTGAGGATCTCGCGGCAGCGCTCGCTTTGCGAACGCAGCAAGGTGACGTCCTCGCGGTATTTCGAGTCCGTGCCGAGCGCCTTTTCCATCTCCTTGGCGACGAGCGCGATGGTGGCGAGCGGCGTGCCCAGTTCATGCGCCGCCGCCGCCGCCAGCCCGTCGAGCGCTGACAGATGCTGTTCGCGCTGCAGCACCAGTTCGGTGGCCGCCAGCGCATTGGCGAGCAGGCGGGCTTCCTCGGCAACGCGAAAAGCGTAGATGGCAGTGAACGAGATCGACGAGAACAGCGCCATCCACATGCCCGCGACATAGACGAACGGCAGGGCAAGCTGCGCGCCCGAGGTCCAGGGCAGCGGCTGATGAAAGAACACCAGCAGCGTCGCCGTCCCCATCGCCAGCACGCAAAGCAGCGCGGTGAGGCGCAGCGGCAGGGAGGCCGCCGAAATGACCACAGGTACCGTCATCAGCAGCGAGAACGGGTTGGTGAGGCCGCCGGTCATGTAGAGCAGGCCGGCGAGCTGAAGACTGTCGAAAACCAGGATCGCCAGCGCGGCCAGCGGCTTGAGCCGGTGGGCGGCCGGAAAGCGCAGCGCGAGGATGACGTTGAGCCAGGCCGACGAGGCGATGAAGGCGAAGCACAGGCCGACCGGCAGCGGAAACTGCAAGCCATAGGCGACGATGATGACGGTGACGCTCTGGCCGACAATGGCAAGCCAGCGCAGCCGGATCAGCGTATTGAGGCGCAGCCGCTGGCTCTGCCGGAAATCGGGCGCGTGCTGGAAAGCGTTCATCTGCTGCCTTTACAGGCGCACGGCGAAAAATTCTAGCTGCCACGCGGCTTGGCGCGGCTGGTCGGCGGCGCAAGGAGCGGGTTTTCGGGCCAGACATGCCTGGGATAGCGGCCGCGCATGTCGGCGCGCACATCCGCCCAAGAGCCGCGCCAGAAGCCGGGCAGGTCGCGCGTCGTCTGGATCGGCCGATGCGCCGGCGACAAAAGCTCCACCGTCAGCGGCACGGTGCCGCCGGCAATCGAGGGGTGGCGGTCCAGCCCGAACAGTTCCTGCACCCGGATCGCCAGCACCGGGCCTTCCTCGTCGTAACGGATGGGGACGCGGCTGCCCGAGGGAGCGTCGAAATGGGTCGGCGCGAGCGCCTCGATCTTGCGTTGCAGATCGTGCGGTACCAGCGAGACAAGCCCTGCGGAAATCACGCTCGCGTCGATGGTGGCAAAGGCGGCGGCACCGGTCAGGAATGGTGCGAGCCATTCTTCGAGGTTTTGGAACAGGGCTGCGTCCGAAACGTCAGGCCACGGCGCGCCAAGCCCGCGATTGAGCCAGGAAAGACGCCGCCGCAAGGTCTCCGCTTGCCCGTTCCACGGCAGCAGATCCAGTCCGTGTTCGCGCAGCGCGTCGAGGATGGCGCGGTCCGCATCCGCGCCCGAAGGAGCCGGCAGCATGCGTTCGGAAAGCGTGATCGCACCCAGCCGGACGGTTTCGCGCACGCGCACGGCGCGACGGTCAGGATCGAATAGCGTTTCGCGGCGCGTCTCGATCCTGTCGCCCAAGGCGGCGCGGATATCGGCTTCGTCGATGGCGGCCGCCGCCGTGATACGGGCGTTCTGCGCCTTGCCGGTCAGGTCCGCCACCACCAGAAACGCTTCGCCCGCCAGCGGATCGGCCGGGTCGAGCGCAGCACCCGAGCCATTGGCCAGCACGAAGCGCCCGCGCATCCCCCGCGCCTTGGCGATGCGGTCCGGCCACGCATGCAGAAGCAGCGCGCCGCTGTTTTTCTCTCCCGTGCGGTGAGGATCGACGCGGGGCGAAATGCTGCGCGCCAGCTTTTCGGCCAACTGCCTTGCCGCATTGGCGCGGGGCGATTTCTCGTTGCGAAACCGCATCAGCCGCCGTTCGAGATCGACGCCGTCGCCGCCAAGACCGCGCTCGGTCAACAGCACGGCAAGCTGGACGGCGTCCTGTGCGCGGTCATTCTTCGCCGCCTCCGCCACCATATGCGCCAGCCGCACCGGCAGCGCCAGCTTGCGCATGGCCTCGCCCTGTTTGGTCAACCGTCCGGCTTCGTCAACGGCATGCAGCGCCCCCAGCAGCGTTCTGGCCTCGGCAAGAGCTGGCGCCGGCGGCGGATCGAGGAAGGAAAGCGAGGCCGGATCGGCGACGCCGAAGGCGGCGCAGTCCAGCACCAGGCCGGAAAGGTCTGCTTCCAGGATTTCGGGCGGCGTGAAAGCCGGCAACGCCGCCGTCTGCTCGGCCCGCCACAGGCGGATCGCCACACCCGGCTGCGTGCGCCCCGCGCGCCCGGCGCGCTGGTCGGCGGAAGCCCGGCTTGCGCGCACCGTTTCCAGCCGGGTCAAGCCGCTTGCCGGCTCGAAGCGCGGCAGCCGCGACAGGCCGCTGTCGATGACGACGCGCACGCCGTCGATGGTGATGGAGGTTTCGGCAATCGAGGTCGCCAGCACCACCTTGCGCTGGCCGGCCGGCGACGGCTTGATGGCGGCGTCCTGCGCCTTGCCGTCGAGCAGGCCGTAGAGCGGCACGATGACGGTATCGGCTGCGAGCCTTCCTTCCAGCCGCTCGGCCGTGCGCAAAATTTCGCGCTGGCCGGGCAGGAAAGCGAGAATGCTGCCGGTTTCATCGGCCAGGGCGGCCCGGATCGCCCTCGCCATGGCGTCCTCGACCGGCATGCCCGCCGGGCGCTCCTCGTAGCGGATGTCGACCGGAAAGGCGCGGCCCTGGCTTTCGATCACCGGCGCATCCGAAAGCAGCCTCGCCACGCGCGCGCCGTCTAGCGTCGCCGACATTACCAGCAGGCGCAAATCCGGCCGCAGCGCGCCCTGCACGTCGAGCGCCAGCGCCAGCCCGAAATCGCCGTCCAGCGAGCGTTCGTGGAATTCGTCGAACAGCACGGCGGCGATGCCCGGCAATTCGGGATCGTCGAGGATCATGCGCGAAAACACGCCTTCCGTGACGACGAGGATTTTCGTGCGCGCCGAAGTGCGGTTTTCCATGCGCATGGCGTAGCCGACCGTTTCGCCGGGCTCCTCGCCGAGCAGCGACGCCATGCGCCGTGCGGCAGCGCGCGCGGCAAGACGGCGGGGTTCGAGCAGGATTATCTTGCCGTCGCCGCGCCACGACGCATCGAGCAGCGCGAGCGGCACCAGCGTGGTCTTGCCAGCACCGGGCGGCGCGACCAGCACGGCGGCGTTGCCGGCGGCAAGAGCTTCGCCCAGCGCCGGTAGCGCAGCCGTAACCGGCAGGTCGGGCAACTCCGGGGATATCACCTTGCCTCGCATGGTTGGGCAGCGCTCAAAATCATAGGCTTGCGCATATCAGGGGCGACGGGCGATGCACAACCGGGCTTCACGCATGGCTGCTCAAAACCGCCGGCTGACGAAAGGCGAGCCGGCCAGCCCGAAGCGCCATGGCAATTCGGCGGCGCGGGTGATGCCGATGCGCGGGCCGACAGCGACGCTTGCCGGCTCCGTCGCTAGTTTCAGCGTGAAGGGCGGCTGGTCCAGCGGAAGTCCATCCAGCGAGGCGTCGACGGCGAGCGCCTGGCACAAGCGCCCCGGTCCCGAGCACAACAGGCGCGGCCTATCGGTGTTGCGGCGCAAGGCCATGGCGTCGAGGCCGGCGGTCGGCTCAACCGCGCGAATGAGAACGGCATGGCCTTGCAGGCAGACGAAGTTCAGGCACCAATGGATGCCGTAGGAACGGTAGACATAGGCGTGAGCCGGCGGCCCGAACATCGCCCGGTTTCGCTTCGTCGGCCCGCGAAAGGCATGCGAGGCCGGATCGTCCGGCTCATAGGCTTCGGTTTCGACGATTACGCCGCCCGCTCCATTGACAAGCAGCACTGCGCCGACAAGGTCCTTGGCTACGGTAAGCGCCGGCCGGGAAAAGAAAGCCGTCAATGCCATCGCTCGCCCTTCGATCCTTAATGGCGGAACCGCGACGGTTCTCGGTCATGCGGCACCGCCTCGCAAGCCCGTCGGTGCATTTCCGCAGGAAACGGCAGGCGAGCCGGAAGCCGGCTCAGGGCGTGCTTTCGAGCTTGCCCTCGGCGGTGGCGGAAGCCGGCGCGGCCGGCAGCCGCACGCGGAAAGCAGCACCGCCGCCCTTGGCGTCCTCGACCCAGATGCGCCCGCCATGCTGGGTGATGATACGTTGCGAGATGGCCAGCCCGAGGCCGGCGCCATGCGGCTTTTCGCTCATCGTGTCGCCGAGCTGGCGGAAGCGTTCGAAAACGATCTCGCGATCGGCGGCGCGGATGCCGGGGCCGTTGTCGCTGACCGAGATTTCGAATTCCCGGCCGGCGCGGTGAAGCCGCAGCGTCGCCAGCCCGCCGTCGGCCGGCGAAAACTTCGCCGCATTGCCGAGCAGGTTGATGACCACCTGAACGAGCCGGTCGCGGTCACCCATAACCAGCGCCGGATCGGCCTCGATGCGCAGCGCCAGTTCGACATTGCTCGTCGCGAATACCTGATACATGGCGGCCGTCGATTCGCGGATGACGCCGGCTAGGTCGACGACCGTTCTTTGCGCCGGAATGGCCCCCGTCGCTTCGATCTTGGACAGATCGAGCAACTGGTTGATGAGCCGGGTCAGGCGCTCGGATTCAGTGACGACGATGCGCAGGAACTCGTTCCGCTCCTCGTCCGGCAGGCCGGGATGGTCGCGCAAGATTTCGGAAAAGGCGCGGATCGAGGCGAGCGGCGTGCGCAGTTCATGGTTCACGGTGGCGACGAAATCGTCCTTCAGCCGGTCCAGAACCTGAAGCTGGGCGTTGGCCTCCGTCAGTTCGTCGGTGGCCGCCTCCAGCGCGCGGGACTTGTCCTCCAACTGCCTGTTGGCCTCGATGATGCGCGACGTCTCGTCCAGGATGCGCATCATCTCGTCGACGCCGAGTTGCTCTTCCTCGACGATCGCGCTGACCAGGACGCGCGCCGAAGCCGCGCCGATGACGCCGGCCAGCAGCCGCTCGTAAAACAGCACGGTTTCGGCGTCGGCCAGCACGGCGGTGGCCGGATCGAGGCCACGCGCATGCGCCCAGCTGGCAAAGGCCGCCGCCGCCTTCTCGCGGCCAAGGAAGCGCGATACCAGCGACATCAGGTCGGGAACGCGCGCCGTGCGCCGCCAGATTTGCGCCACCCCTTCGACATGCTCCGTATCCACGAAAAGGGCGGCGCGCGCCTGCTCCATCGGGCTCTGGCGGCCCATCATCGAAACGACGAGGAAAGCGCCGATATTGGCCAGCAGCGACCAGAACGCGCTGTGCGTGACGGGATCCAGCCCGGCGAGGCCGAACAACGCATAGGGCTTCAGCAACACCGCGCCGAACGGACCGTCGGCGATGAAATTGATTTCGAGCGCGCCGGAGCGGGCAAAGGACGGCAACAGCAGCGTATAGAACCAGACCAGCACACCGGCCGAAATGCCGGCGAACGCGCCGGCCTTGCTGGCCCCGCGCCAGAACAGGCCGCCGACGATGGCGGGCGCGAACTGCGCCACCGCCACGAACGACATCAGGCCGATGGAAACCAGCGCGAACTGGGCGCTGTCGTGGCGCATGTAGAAATAGCCGAGCGCCATCACCGCGATCATGACGATGCGGCGCACCCATAACAGCAGGCGCGTCAGATCGGCTTTCTGCGCCAGGCCGAGCGCCTTGACGCGCAGCAGCGCCGGCATCACCACGTCGTTGCACACCATCAGGCTGAGCGCCGTGGTTTCAACCACCACCATGCTGGCCGAGGCTGAAAGCCCGCCGAGGAACGCGATCAGCGCCAGGAAAGGCTGGCCCGTCGCCAGCGGCAGCGCCAGCACCAGATTGTCCGGATCGGTATCGATGGGCAAAAGCATGCGCCCGGCAATGGCGATGGGCAGCACGAACAGGTTGATGGCCAGCAGATAGAGCGGGAATAGCCAGAGTGCGCGGTTGAGGTGGCGCTCATCCACATTCTCGACCACCATCACCTGAAACTGGCGCGGCAGGCAGAACACCGCCAGCATCGCCAGCAGCGTCATGGCGATCCAGTTGTAGCCATAGCGGTCGGGCGTGTATTCGAAGATGGCGCTGATCTCCGGCCGCGCCAGCGCCTGATCAAAGAGATCGCCGAAACCGTTGAACAGGCCATAGCCGACGAACAGACCGATGGCGGTCAGGCAGACGAACTTCAGGATGGATTCGAGCGCGATGGCGACCATCATGCCGGGATGGTGTTCGCCCGGATGGATGCTGCGGCTGCCGAACAGCATGGCGAAGACGGTCAGCACGATGGCCGCCCACAGTGCGCCGTCGGCCAAAAGCGGCTGCATCATCGGGTGCGCCGCCTCGCCGCTCTGGCTGAGTGCCGCAAAGCCGCTCGATATGGATTTGAGCTGCAGCGCGATATAGGGCACCAGCCCGATCACGGCAATGATGGTGACAAGGGCCGCCAGCCCACCGCTGTTGAAGCGCGCGCCGATGAGATCGGCGATCGAGGTGATGCGGTTGGCCTGGCTGACCCGCAGGATTTTCCGGATCAGCACCGGGCCGAGCAGGAAGGCCAGCGTCGGCCCGAGATAGATCGGCAGGAAGTCCAGGCCCGACTGCGAGGCGCGGCCGACGCCGCCGTTGAAGGTCCAGGAGCTGCAATAAACCGCCAGCGAAAGCGTGTAGACGAGGCTGGAACCGGTCAGCCGCGACACGCGGCCGGTGCTGTGCTCGACCAGATAGGCGACCGCGAACAGCAGCATCAGATAGACGACGGCGGCCGCGATGATGAATTGCTGGCTCATGGCCGGCCGCCGTCCCTGTCGCGTCCCGGCGGCGATCCGCCGCCGCGCTCGACGACCAGGGCGGTCAACGCGATCAGCGCGGCCCAGACGCCGAAGAGATAGAGATAGAGCGCGGGCCATCCGAACAGCGTTCCGCCGACCAGATTGAGGATGGGCGGGTTGAACAGCACGAAGGCGACGATGAACAGGCCGACCAGCCGGTCGCGCTTTGCTGTCCGGCGAAGCATTTTCGCGCGCCCTATGCTTCGGAAGGAGTGGCGGCGGCTACCCGCCGCGGACTGGCGCAAAGCACGTCCGCCACGCAGGCAACCACGTCGCCGATCGCGAAAGGCTTGCTGATATAGGCGTCCGCCCCCAGCGCCAGACCGGCGATCTGGTCGGCTTCGCGCCCCTTGGCCGTCAGCATGATGATGCGCACGCCGTCATAGGCGCGGCTTGCCCGCAGCGTGCGGCAGACATCGTAGCCATTGGCCTTGGGCATCATCAGGTCGAGCAACAAGAGATCGGGGACCGCCAGCGCGATGGCGTCCAGCGTCTCCTGGCCATCGGTTGCCGTGCGTACGTCATGGCCTTCCCGCCGCATGAGATAACTCAAGGCAAGCAGGATGTTGGGGTCGTCGTCGGCGATCAGGACCGAGGCCGACATGCGTTGCTGTCCTCCCGAATAGACTGCAAAGTTAGTAGCCCTCTTGTGTTTGGCCGGCAAGACTAGCACAAATGTCGATCACTGCATCCGGGGCGCGCAGCGACATGATGAATGGGGCCGGCAAGCTGACCAACGGCGCGACGCCTGACGAGAACAATGATCTGTCCGGCCTGTCGCAGGCACGGATACTGGTTGTCGACGACGATCGCGACCTGACCGGCCTTGTGCGGCGCGAGTTGATCGCGCTCGGCTTTACGGTCGACGTGGTGGAACTTGCGGGCGATGCGCTGCTTGCCGCCCGCAACACCGCCTATGCGCTTATGATCGTGGATCTGGGCCTGCCGGACCGCGACGGGCTGGAGCTGGTGCGCGACCTGCGCAGCCGCCTGATCGAGACGCCGATCCTGGTGCTGACCGCCCGCAACCGCGTCGAGGACCGGGTCAGCGGCCTGTCGCGCGGCGCCGACGACTACCTGGTCAAACCCTTCGCCGTGCCGGAGTTGCGGGCCAGGGTCACGGCCCTTTTGCGCCGCCCCTCGCGGATGAAGGGAAACCATTTGTCGGTCGCCAATATCGTCGTGGACCGCGATTCGCTGGAAGCCGTCATCGACGGCGACAGCCTGCCGCTGGCGCTCAAGCAATTCCAGTTGCTGGAGCTTCTGGTGCGCCGCAAGAACCATGTCACCCCGAAGCGGATGATCGAGGAAACGCTGTACGGCTTCAACGACGAGGTTTCGACCAACACGATCGAGGCGCAGGTCTACAAGCTGCGGCAGGCGCTTCGCGCGGCAGGTGCTGAAGCGACCATCGAGACGCGCCGGGGGATCGGCTACCGGCTGGTGGAAACGAAGCCGGACATGGCCTGATGGCGCACCCGGCGGATGCCGCGCGCATCGACCTCGCGGCGCTGGACCCGGACGGAACCTTCCCCGCCCGGCTGGAAGGCGACCGGGCGACGCTTTTCAACCATGCGCGCGACCTGTGGGATCTGGAGGCTGAAGCGCTAGAAACGCGGCTGAAGCAGATCGCCACGCTTGCCCACCGGCTCGGCGGCTCGGCGGGCACCTTCGGTTTTGGCGCGATCGGCGGTGCGGCGCTCGCGCTGGAAGACACGATCGTCGACCCGCCACCCGGCAGGAAGCCGGCGCGCCGGCGCGCCGCCATCGCCCGCGCAATCGGATCGCTCCTGCGCGAACTGGACGCGGGTTTGGCCAATCCCTAAAGCGCGTCGCGATCTTTCAGATTCGCTTGTCGTGCTTTAGATCGTTGTTTTCTCGCATGTCTTTGCCCCGAAACCGGTTCCCACTTTCGGGAGACATGCTTTAGGCGCTCGCGGTTCGGTTGCCGAAGCGGTGGCTGCGACCGGGCGGAGCCGGGGCGCTCACACGCCGAGATAGCGGCTGAGGATGGCCGGCGTCGCCTTGAGGTCCTGCGGGGTGCCGTCGAAGACGATGTGGCCGTTGTTGAGGATGTAGGCGCGGTTGGCGATGGAGAGTGCTGCCGCGATGTTCTGCTCGACGATGACGATCGTCTGCCCCTCCGCCGCCAGCTTCTTGCAAACGGCCAGAAGGTCGCGAACGATGATCGGCGCCAGCCCTTCGAACGGCTCGTCGAGGAGAATTACCTTCGGGTCGCGGATCAAGGCGCGGGCGATGGCCAGCATCTGCTGCTCGCCGCCGGAAAGGTCGGTGCCGCGGCTGGTGCGGCGCTCCTTGAGGCGCGGGAGCATTTCGTAGATGCGCTCCAGCGGCCATCTGGTCTTGGCGGTCAACCCGGCCAGCGTCAGGTTGTCCTCGACATTGAGGCTGCCGAAGATGCGGCGGTCCTCATGCACAAGCTGCATGCCCGCCAGCGCGATGACATGGCTTTTCTTGCCGGCAATCTCCGCGCCGTCGAATTTCACCGAGCCGGATTTCGGCGTCAGCACGCCCATCAGGCTTTTCAGCGTGGTGCTTTTGCCGGCGCCGTTGCGCCCCAGCAGCGCCACCACCTCATTGCGCTCGACATGCATCGACACGTCGAACAGGATATGGCTGTCGCCGTAATAGCTGTTGAGCCCTGCGACCTCTAGAAGACTCATTCGAACACCCCGCGCATGCCGCCGAGATAGGCTTCCTGCACCTTTTCATTGCTCTTGATTTCGTCCGGCGTGCCTTCCACCAGCACCTCGCCTTCCTGAAGCACGGTGACCTTGTCGACCAGTTCGAACAGCGAATCCATGTCATGGTCGATGACGACCATGGTACGTCCCGCGCTGATCGCCTTCAACAGCGCCACCGTCTCGACGCGCTCGCGCGGGCTCATGCCGGCAAGCGGCTCGTCCAGCAAAAGCAGGCTCGGCGAGGACGCCAGCGCCAGGCCGATTTCCAGCCGACGCTTTTCGCCATAGGCCAGGTCCGACACCGGCGTATCGACGCGGCCGGTCAGGTTGATCAGTTCCAGCGTCTGCTCGACCTGCTCGTCAAGCTCCGGCATGTTGTTCATGTTGCGGAACAGGTCGAGCTTGAAGGGGCCGCGCAATTCGGCCAGTGCCGCAACGGTGACGTTTTCGCGCACCGTCAGCCGGTTGAACAACTGGTTGACCTGGTAGCTCTTGGTCAGGCCGAGTTGGCACACGTCGGTGACCGACATGCCGGTAATGTCGCGGCCCTCGAAGACGATCTTGCCGGAAGAAGGCGCAAGCTCGCAGGTCAGCATCTTGAAGAAGGTCGACTTGCCGGCGCCGTTGGGGCCGATGATGCCTTGCAGCGCACCGTGATCGACGGTGAAGTCGATATTGTTGTTGGCGACGAGGCCGCCAAAGCGCCGAGTCAGGCCGGTTGCCTGCAAGATCGGTCCCGAGGAAACCGCACCGGCGCGATGACGGACCGGAGCCGCAGTTGCCGGTACGCGCGCCGCCTTCGCTTCCGCCGCCGGGCCGGCGACTGGTTCAAGCGTCTCCGCCTCCGGCTCCGCTTTCGTCCGCTGGCCGGTAGCATAGGCGTAGAGATCGGCGATGCCGCCGATCAGGCCGCGGCGCAGGAAGCACACCAGAAGCACGAAGACGAGGCCGAGCACGAGCTTCCACGCAGCGCCGAGGCCAAGGGCAGACTGCAAAAAGTCCTGCAGGAACAGCCAGACGGCGGCGCCGAGAAGCGGACCGAACAGCGTGCCGATGCCGCCGATGGCGGACTGCATGATGAGCTGGCCCGACGTTTCGAACATGAAGGCGTCCGGCGGCATGAACGCCTGCATCACGCCAAGGCAGCCGCCGGCGAAACCGGCATAGGCGGCGGCGATGACGAAAGCCGTCAGCTTGTAGCTGTGGATGTTGTGGCCGATGGCGGTGGCGCGCAGCGGGTTTTCGCGGATGGCGCGGAAGATGGCGCCGACCGGCGAACGCACGATGCGCAAGGCCAGAACGATGCCGATGAAGTAGCACACCGCCAGGAACTGGTAGAGCGACCAGCCGGTGGTGAAATGCAGCGTCGTGAAGCCGAGATAGAGGCTTGGCGTCGGCACGCCGGGCAGGCCGTTTTCGCCGCCGGTCCAGTGGGCCAGCGGATTGAACTCAACGAAGTAGAACACCTCCGCGATCGCCACCGTAATCATGGCGAAATAGATGCCGGTGCGCCTGAGCGCAATCAGGCCGACGAGGTAGCCGACCGCCGCCGCCACGATCATGCCGAGGACCAGCGCCGGTATCACATAGGGGAAGCCGGCGCGGGTCAGGAGATAGGCGGCAAAGAAACCGCCGGTGCCGTAGAAGGCCGACTGGCCGAACGACAACAGGCCGGTGAAGCCGAACAATATGTCGAAGCCGATGCCGAACAGACCCCATACGACGATGCGGTTGACCGTGTTCGGCGCAAAGCCGAGATAAGGCAGGATGAACGGCGCGGCGATCAGGCCGATCGCGGTGAGCGCCTCGATAAGATAGGGACGTGCTTTCAACATTGGGCTACCGCGCTCACTCTCTGCCTTGGGCGCCAAGCAACCCGTGAGGGCGCAGCACAAGCACCAGCGTCATCACCGCGAACAGCATGACATAGGCGTAACCCGGGTTGAACATGGAGGTGATGCTGATGATTTCGCCGGCGATCAACCCGCCCAGCACGGCACCGGGGAACGACCCGACACCGCCGATCACCACCACCACGAAAGTTTCGACCAATATATCGTCGCCGATGCCCGGCGTCAGCGAGACGATCGGTGCATTGACGATGCCGGCAAACCCCGCCGCCATGGCGCCGATGCCGAACACGATCATGAACACGCGATGGACGTTGATGCCGAGCGAGGAAACCATCACCGAATCCTCGATGCCGGCGCGCACGATCATGCCGAGGCGGCTGCGATACAGCACGAAGAACAGCGCGAGCAGCGCCACTGCGACGATGCCGACAACCGCCAGCCGATAGGTCGGATAGAACATGAAGCCAAGCGGGGTGATGCCCTGCAGCGCCGGCGGCGGCGGCACCAGCTTGGAGTCGCTCGAAAAGAACAAGCGCACGAGCTCAACAAAAACAATGCCGATGCCGAACGTGACCAGAAGCTGGTCCTCGTGCGGGCGGTCGTAGAAATGACGGATGACGATGCGTTCCATCAGGATGCCGACGATCATCACGAACAGCGATCCGGCAATCACCGCGACGACAAAGGAATCGGTATAGGTGAAAGCGACATAGCCGGCATAGCCGCCGAGCATGAACATGGCGCCATGCGCCAGGTTGAGCACGCCCAGCGTGCCGTAAATGATCGTCAGGCCCGACGAGATCAGCGCCAGAAGCGCGCCGAGCGCCAGCCCGTTGAACAGTTGCGAGACAAAATTAGCCCAATTGACCATGGCGGATTACCGCATCCCCTTCCTCTGAGAAACCCGCCGCCATATCGATGCGGCGGGTGTGTGGCGCGGGCGGCTTGTGCCGTCCGCGCCACGTCGAACCCGTCGTGTCAGGTGTAGTCGCCGAGCTTGCAGCCGAAGGCGTCGGTCGCCTGCATGATCCCTTCACCGGGCACCGTTTCGATGATGTCGTAATAGTCTTCCTTGTTCTTCATGTCGGCTTCCATCTTGCCCTTCACGATGGTGACGGAGCGGACGCACTGATGGTCTTCGGGACGATAGTGCACGTCGCCGGTAAGCGAGGGGATGGTCTCGCCCTTTTCGTACGACTTGATGACGTCCGGCGGATAGAAGCTGCCGGCTTCTTCCACCATCCGCGCCCAGTGGGCGAAGCTGATATAGGCGTTTTCAGCGCCCCATTCCGGCTTGTAGCCGTACTTCGCCTCGAACGTGTCGTTGAACATCTTGGCGAGCGGATACTCGTTCTCCATCGTCCACCAGTATTCGGTGGCCGCATAGACGCCCTGCATGAGACCACCGGTTTCTCGCGCCAGGAACGGTATCTGGTAAGGCACGACGAGCTTCATCTTGTCGAGCACGCCGAACTGCTTGGCCTGCTGGATCGACAGCACCGCGTCGTGACCCCAATTGACGTTGACGAGGACGTCGGCGCCGGAGTTGACGATGTTGAGCAGATAGGACGAGAAGTCCGGCGCGCCGAGCGGCGACACCTGGTTGGTAACGGTCGTCCAGCCGGCTTCCGCCGTCATGTCCTGCATCGATTTGGTGACGGTATGGCCATAGGTATAGTCCGGCGTCATGTAGGCGACCTTGAGGTCCTTGCCGAACTCCTTGGTGATAACCGGCGCGATCGCGGCGGCGGCCGTCTGGCCAAAGAAGTTCTGGCGGAAGCCGTAGCGCACGCAGTCCTTGCCGGTGGTGTCGTTCGAACCGGAGATGCCGCACACGAAAAGAACCTTTTCGCGCTGCGCCAGCTTGTTCAGCGCGACCGCGACGGCGCTCGACGTGCCGCCAGTGATCATCACCGCCTTGTTCTCACTGATGAAACGCTGCTGCGCCTGCACGGCCTCGTTGGGCTTGGCGCCCGAATCTGCGACGCCGAGCTTCACTTCCTTGCCGAGCACGCCCTTGGTGGTCTTGGGCGAGATCGCCTTCATCAGCTCGTGGCCGGAATTCATGTGCTCGACGGCGAGTTGGTAGCCCTTGAGTTCGTCCTCGCCCTGCACCGCATAAGTGCCGGTGCGCGGCACGGAAGCGCCGACGAAAACCGAATCCCCTTCCGAGCCGGCAGGCCAGGTCCCGATGGCGGGCTTGTCCTGGCCGAAAGCGGCGCGCGTCAAGCCCATAGGCAGCATGGCGCCGCCGGCAAGACCCATGCCGGTCAGCAGCGTCTGGCGGCGTGTCCAGACAGCGGGGCGTTTAATATTATCAGACATTTGGTTTCCTCCCTAGAATTTTCGCCCTGCACGTCGTGCAGGCGCCAGTTCCTTCGCGGGGAGGAATATCCTGATGACCGCAGGCCGGCACGCACAGCGCACCACCTACAGTCAAACCATCCGGATCAGCTCCTCCCACCCGGTCCAGATGGCGGAGTAAACGGCACAAAGCTGATCGCTTCCTGAATTCAACCTGACCTGAACCTGACTTGATGCGAATTCACGCCGCGGCATCGGATCGAAAAGCCGAAACCGGTTTTTGGGCAGCATCCTTTAAAGTAGCCCGGCCTTTTTGGCTTCGTCGCGAAGGTTCTGGCGCGGGCGCGGGCCGATCTGCTGGATCACCAGGCCGGCGGCCAGCGAGCCGAGATCGCCGCAGGCCTTCAGGTCGCGCCCTTGCGTATAGCCGTGCAGGAAGCCGGCGGCGTAGAGATCGCCAGCGCCCGTGGTGTCCACCAGTTCGCCGATGCGGGCCGCCTCGACCGTCACCGTCTCGTCGCCGCGCACGATGACCGAGCCGTGCTCGGAGCGGGTGACGGCGGCGAGCTTGCAGTCTTTTCGGATCAGCGCCACGGCGTCGTCAAAGGAATCCGTCTGGTAGAGCGATTTTATCTCGTTGCTGTTGGCGAAGACGATGTCGACGGTGCCCGAACGCATCAGGTCCAGGAACTCGTCGCGGTAGCGGTCGACACAAAACGAGTCCGACAGCGTCATTGCCACTTCGCGGCCAGCGGCATGTGCCAGCTTCGCGGTCTGGCGGATCGCCTCCTTGGCCAGCGGCGGGTCCCACAGATAGCCCTCGAAATAGGTGACCTTGGCGTTGCTCGCCTTGTCGCCCTCGACGTCGTTGGGGCCAAGCTCGACGCAGGCGCCGAGATAGGTGTTCATCGAACGCTCGCCATCCGGCGTCACGAAAATCATCGAGCGCGCGGTGGGCGGGTCTTTTTCGAGCGGTTTCGTGTCGAAGGCGACGCCATGGGCGCGGATGTCGTGGGTGAAGATGCCGCCCAGATGATCCTGCGCCACCTTGCCGAAATAGGCCGAACGGCTGCCGAAGGAAGCGATGCCGGCGGCGGTGTTGCCCGCACTTCCGCCCGACGCCTCGATCGCCGGTCCCATGCGGCTGTAGAGAAGTTCGGCGCGGCGCGCATCGATCAGGTTCATCGCGCCCTTGACGATGCCGTTGGTTTCGAGGAAGGCGTCGTCGCACTGTGCGATGATGTCCACGATGGCATTGCCGATGCAAAGCACGTCATAGTCGGGCATTCATGTCTCCGCCAAAACCCTGAAATCTGCAGGCGGCTTGCCATGCGGGGGGCACGCCTGTCCAGCCGCTTGTCGCTTTCGAGGCGATTACCGCAGCAGAAAGCCGCGCCCCAGTTCATCGTCCGGCTCCAGCGCGAACTCCGCTTTTCCGCTGTAGAAGGCGCGGCCGCCGACGCGCGCAACGATGGCGTCGTGCTCGCCGGCCGTGGTCGTCCTCGCGACAGAGCCGGAAAAGCGCGAACCGACGATGCTTTCGAACTCCCTGGTCTGGCCAATGCCGATCTGGCCCTTGGCGTGCATCGCGGCAAGGCGCGCGGTGACGCCCGAGCCGGTCGGCGAGCGGTCGACCTCGGCATCGGCGAAGACGCAGACATTTTTGGTCGGCTCGGCTGAAAACGCGTCCTTTCCATCGGTCAGGATGGTGCCGTAGAGAAAGCCGAGATCGGCATGGTCGGGATGCGCGAGAGGGAAACCGGCCTGCAGCGCCTGCGTCAGCGCGGTCGCGGCATCGACAAAATCGCGGGCGCGGCTTGTGCCGAATTCCAGCCCGAACTGCCGGCAGTCGGCCAAGGCATAGAATGCGCCGCCATAGGCGACGTCGAAACGGACCCTGCCGATGCCGGGCAGGTCGATTTCCCGGTCGCGGGCGAAGAGAAAGGCCGGCACGCTTTCGAACGACACCGCGCCGGCCTTGCCATCGCGCACCTCGACCGAGGCGACGACCAGCCCGCACGGCGCCTCGATGTTGACGACCGTCACCGGCTCTTTTTTCGCGACGATGCCCTGATCGACCGCGTAGCGCCCGAGCGCGACGACGGCATGGCCGCACATGGTGGAATAGCCTTCATTGTGCATGAACAGCACGGCAAGGTCGGCGCCCGGCAGATCGGGCGCGACCGGCAGCACGCCATACATATCGTAATGGCCGCGGGGCTCGAACATCAGCATTTTGCGCAGATGGTCGAGACTGGCGCGCACATAGGCGCGCTTTTCGAGGATGGTGCCGGCGGGGATCGCCGGATATCCGCTGGTGACGATGCGCACCGGCTCGCCGCCGGTGTGCATGTCGGTCACGGTCAGGACAGACGTCATGCGCCGTCCGTCGAAAACATCTTCTGCAGCCGCGCGAACGCCATGGCGTCGTTGCTGAAGGCGAAGGTGCCTTTCTCCAGCATTTCCTTGGAAGCGCGCTCCAGCATGCCGAAGGTGAAATTGGTCAGCTTCGAACCGAGCGAAATTCGCTTTGCCCCGGCTTGCTCCAGTTCGGCCATCGTGAAACCCGGCACCGCCAGCACATTGACCGGTTTCGAGACCGCCGAACAGATGGCGCGCACGGTCTCAACGTCGGTGATGCCCGGCGCATACAAAACGTCGGCGCCGGCTTTTTCGAAAGCCTGCAGGCGCTTGATCGTATCGTCGAGATCGGGGCGGCCATGAAGGAAATTCTCCGCCCGCGCGGTAAAGACGAAATCGCGTTTCAGCGCCCGCGCGGCCTCGACGGCGGCGGCGACACGCTCGACCGCATGCGAAAAATCGTAGATCGGCTTGCCGTCGTCGCCGGAGAAATCCTCCAGCGAGCAGCCGGCTAGCCCGGCGGCCTCGGCGGCGAAGATGGTTTCGGCGGCGCGTTCGGCGCTGTCGCCCTTGCCGCGTTCGAGATCGGCGGAAACCGGCAGATGAGTGGCGCTGACCAGTTCCTTGCAATGCGCGATCATCGCCTCGAAGCTTATGCCGCCGTCGGGCAGGCCGCGCGAAAAGGCAAAACCCGCGCTGGTGGTGGCGAGCGCCTTGAAGCCGAAGGAAGCCAGAAGCTTTGCCGTGCCGATGTCCCACGGGTTGGGAATAATGAAGGTCGAAGCATGAAGATCGCGAAAAATCGTGCCCTTGTCCATGGAAGCATCACCCTTGTCCGAGCGGAAACAGGAACTGAGCCTACCCCCTCGCTGCGTGGTGGGCAAACAGATGTGATTGGCTCAGAAAGCGCTGCCGGCAGCTTATGCGAGGGGCACGAGCGCCGCCAGTTCGCGCATGTCGTCGAACAGGATGCCGCCGGCGCCGGCCAGTCCTTCACGGTCGGAATGCGGGTCGCCATGGTAGGAGAAAACACGCATGCCCGCCGCGATGCCGGCTTGCGTTCCGGCCACGCTGTCCTCGATGACGATGCAGTCGGCCGGTGCGGACCCCATCGTCTTCGCGGCATGAAGGAACAGATCAGGTGCTGGCTTGCCGTGCGCGACCATGGTGGCGCTGAACAGCACGTCGGAAAAATGCGGCAGCAACCCGGTCTGGCCGAGCGTCAGCAGCATCTTGTCAATCCGGGCCGAGGACGCGACGCAATGGGCGATGCCGGCGGCCTGCACCGCTGCAATGAAGGTTTCAACATGCGGGATCGCCTCAACGCCCGCGCCGAACAGATCGGGCAGCCCGCGATACCAACGCTCGACGAAATCGTCGCCGAGATCGGTGCCGGCAGCCTTCAACTCGGCATGGACCGAAGACAGGCTGCGGCCGCAAAACTCTTTTCGCGATTGCTCATAGGTGACTGGATAGCCGGCCTCGGTGATCCATTGCGCGAGCCGCCGGTTGGCAAGCGTCTCGGTATCGACGAGCACCCCGTCGCAATCGAAGATGACCAGCTTCGGCGCCGCCATTCAGGCGGTACCGGTCGAGCCGAAACCGCCCGCACCGCGCACCGTCTGGCCGGCGGCATCGCGTTCCTCGACGGTCGCTTGCGTGACCTGCGCGAAGACGATCTGGGCGATGCGCATGCCGCGCGTCACCACAAAATCCTCGTCGCCGAGATTGACCAGCAGCACCTTGACCTCGCCGCGATAGTCGCTGTCGATGGTGCCCGGCGTGTTCAGGCAGGTGATGCCGTGCTTGAAGGCAAGACCCGAGCGCGGCCGGACCTGCCCTTCCATGCCCAGCGGAATTTCCATGGTGAAACCGGTCGGCACCAATGCGCGTTTTCCGGGCAGGATCAGAAGCGGCCTGTCGTCGTCGACGGCGGCGCGCAAATCCATGCCGGCAGCGCCGACGCTCTCATAGGCGGGCAACGGAAGACCCGCGCCATGCGGCAGGCGAACGAAACCGACGGCGGGGCCGACGACGAATGATTTCGGGGATGATGCGGACATGGTGAACCTATCGGGCGGTGGATCGGCACCGTCAATTGCCGAACACCTCTATCAACGGATTTCTTACCCGTTGCGAGGGGGGTCGGGTCGGGCATTTACGGTTTGTTACCCATGATGAGCGATTGTGGCGGCATCGCAGCCTGCCAGAAAGATCACCACAATGTGCCGATGGGCGGCCTATCTCGGCGAACCGGTTTTCCTCGAAGACATCGTGTCGGCTCCCTGCCATTCGCTGGTGGCGCAGAGCCATTGCGCGGAGCAGGCCAAGACATCGACCAATGCCGACGGCTTCGGCCTCGCCTGGTACGGCGAGCGGCCGCAGCCCGGGCTTTATCGCGATATCCTGCCGGCCTGGGCCGACGCCAATCTGAAAAGCCTGTGCGGGCAGATCAAATCGGGCCTGTTCCTCGCCCATGTCCGCGCCTCTACCGGCGGCGCCACCAACCGCGCCAATTGCCATCCTTTCGTCAGCGGGCGCTGGTCGTTCATGCACAACGGCCAGATCCTCGGCTTCGACAGGATAAGGCGGGCGTTGGAGGCGAGCCTGCCGGAAGCGCTCTACGACCAGCTCGAAGGCGGCACCGATTCCGAGCTTTTCTTTCTCCTGATGATAGACGAGGGGTTGGCCGTAGATGCGCAGGCGGCGGTGTCTCGCGCCACGGCGCGCGTCTTCGACGCGGCACGCAACGCCGGCATCGAACCAGCGCTGAAGCTAACCGCCGCCTTTTCCGATGGCGAGACGCTGCATGCCGTGCGCTATGCCAGCTACGGCGAGGCGCCGACGCTTTATACCGGCCCGTTCCGCGACGGCATCGGGCGGTCGCTGGTCTCCGAACCCTTGGACCGCGAGGGCGAACAGTGGCAGGCGATCCCGCCGTCGAGCTTCGTCACCATGACCCGTTCCGGCATCACGGTGCGGCCCTTCGCGCCGGCCGAAGCCGCCCAATTGTCGCTGGCCGGCTGAGCCAGTTCGGGCGCTTTCATTTCCGTTCGACATGGCAGCAGCGGGCTGGTAAAAGCCGGCGCATCAACGGATTCCCGAAATGACCGAGACGATTAAAGACGCCGTGCCGCGCCGCCGGACCTTCGCGATCATCGCCCACCCCGACGCCGGCAAGACGACGCTGACCGAAAAGCTTTTGCTATTCGGCGGCGCGATCCAGCTTGCCGGTGAGGTCAAGGCCAAGAAGGACCGCATCCAGACGCGTTCCGACTGGATGAAGATCGAACGCGAGCGTGGCATCTCGGTCGTCACCTCGGTGATGACCTTCGAATATGGCGACAACGTCTTCAACCTGCTCGACACGCCCGGCCACGAGGACTTTGCCGACGATACCTACCGCACCCTATCGGCAGTCGACAGCGCCGTGATGGTCATCGACGCCGCGCGCGGCATCGAGCCACGCACGCTAAAGCTGTTCGAGGTGTGCCGGCTGCGCAATATTCCAATCATCACCTTCGTCAACAAGATGGACCGCGAGGCTCGCGACACATTCGAAATCCTCGACGAGATCGAACAGAAGCTGGCGCTGGATACCGCGCCGATCACATGGCCGATCGGGCAGGGCAAGACTTTTTCCGGCACCTACCATCTGGCCGATAATGCCGTGCGCCGGGGCGATGCCGAAAAAGAGCGCACGCCGGTCAGCGGCCCGGATTCCAACCGCGTCGCCGGCCTTTTGCCGGAAAACCAGCGCGAGGCCTTCATCGAGGAACTGGAGCTGGCGCGCGTTGCATGCCGCCCCTTCGACCTCGAAGCGTTCCGCGAGGGGCACCTGACGCCGGTCTATTTCGGCTCGGCGCTGCGCAATTTCGGCGTGCGCGACCTGATCGAGGCGCTGGGCGCCTACGGGCCGCCGCCGCGCGCGCAGGAAGCCGACATCCGCACGGTCGAGGCGACCGAGGAGAAGATGACCTCCTTCGTGTTCAAGATCCAGGCCAATATGGACCCGAACCACCGCGACCGCATCGCCTTCGTGCGCGTCTGCTCGGGCCGGCTGGAGCGCGGCATGAAGGCCAAGCTGGTGCGCACCGGCAAGCCGATGAGCCTGTCGGCGCCGCAGTTCTTCTTCGCCCGCACCCGCGTCACCGCCGACGAAGCCTATGCCGGCGACGTGGTCGGCATTCCCAACCACGGCACGTTGCGCATCGGCGATACGCTAACCGAGGGCGAGGAACTGCTGTTCCGAGGCGTGCCCAACTTCGCGCCGGAAATCCTGCGCCGCGTGCGCCTTGGCGACGCCATGAAGGCCAAGAAACTGAAGGAAGCGTTGCACCAGATGGCCGAGGAAGGCGTGGTGCAGTTGTTTTCGCCGGAGGACGGCTCGCCGGCCATCGTCGGCGTCGTCGGCGCGCTGCAACTCGACGTGCTGAAGGAGCGGCTCAGCGTCGAATACATGCTGCCGGTGGATTTCGAGATTGCGCGCTTTTCCGTCTGCCGCTGGATTTCGGCCGACGACAAGGCCGAAGTCGACCGCTTCATCGAGGCGCATCGCGGCGATATCGCCCGCGATCTCGACGAGGACCCGGTGTTTCTGGCGCAGCACGCCTTTTCGCTCAACTACGAAGCCGAGCGTTGGAAGGCGATCCGCTTCGCGGACGTGAAGGACTATCAGGTGCGCGACGCTTAGAGCCCGATCACACCGGCAGACCAAAAGCCTTTCGGGCAATCAGGCAGTCGCCGTCGCCCGGCATGCAGGCGCGGCAGACATCGGGACGGATTTCGTAAATCGTGCAGGAAGTGGCTTGGCCGACCTTGCCGGCCAGCGCCGAACAGCGCGCGCCTTCGCAGCGCATGCCGGTTTCGTTGACAGCCACGAGCTTGGCTGGAATCCGCTCAAGCTGCGCGTCGTCTTCCATAGAGAAACGGGGCCACTCGGATGAGTAAGAGCAGCACGCGCCGCAGCTTTGGCAGTCGAATTCCGGGATAAGCGGCAAAGCAGTCGCCAAAGGCGTTACTTTTTCTTTCGGCCCCTGGCGGCCGGCTTTACGGTTTCCGCCTCGAACAGATCGGCGTCGCTGCCCGCTGCATCCGCTGTCGATGTCTTTTCATCGATGGCCGGAGCGGGCTTGCCGGCCTTTGCCGGCGGCGTCTTTGACTGATCCTTGGTCGAAAACTTTATCGCCATGGATCAATCCTCATCCGAAAAGCGGGACGACAC
Organism: Mesorhizobium sp. A623; assembly: GCF_054489405.1. Lineage (NCBI taxonomy): Bacteria > Pseudomonadati > Pseudomonadota > Alphaproteobacteria > Hyphomicrobiales > Phyllobacteriaceae > Mesorhizobium > Mesorhizobium sp. A623. Next base: position 62,180 of record NZ_JBTMXB010000006.1, on the reverse strand, counting down.
TGCGCGTGGGTTGCGCAACCGGCCGATCAGCGCCGCGACGGCGGTGATGTTCATTTCCTCGGGCGACCAGTTTTTCGCGTCCTCGATATGACGTGGGGCAAGCTCGCGATGCGTGCTGCCGCTATAGGCGGCCTCCGCATGCACGGTCACCTGGTGGGTCTTCTTGTCCTCGAGCGCATATTCGATCAGGTAGTTCGGGCATTCCGAGCGGCTGAGCACGCCCAGCCGCACCTGTGCGTCGCCATGAACGCGCCGGCAATGCTCCAGCTTTTCAAGGACGCGTCGAACATATTCGACCGGCTTGGTCAGCCGTTCGACGACATCTGCAATGGTCGAATCGGCGGCGATGCCGTCCTGTACCGCACGTTTAGCCATTAGCGTCGTCCCGTCCGTTTCGGCGCAGCCTTGGTGGCCGCCGCCAGTTCTTCCGCTTCCTTTTCCAGCCGCAACTCCCGCAACCGCGCGGTCTTCACTTCCCGCGCATGGCTGGCCGCTTCCTGCTCCGAAACGATCCGATTAAGCGACATGGCCTGGGTTTGCGTCTTGCTGAACATGGATTCGGCCTGGTCGCGGGATCGCTTGGACGGTTCGCTCACATTCTTGCTCCTGACCTAGAGTGCCCCTGATAGAGCAAAAACCATTGCAGTACCAGAAATCGACCCGGTCGCTTCGGGGCGCCCCTCACGCGGGGCGAAAACTGAAAGAGGCCAGGCCTTCGCCTGACCTCCCGTAAAATTCCACGCCGCCGGCGCCAGTACATCCGTGGTCGCCGGCGCGTTGAATTCGTGTCAGCCCGCCTTCAACTGGTCGGCGGACATCTTGCCGGACTTGTTGTCACGGACCATCTCGTAGCCAAGCTTCTGGCCTTCGGCGAGATCGCGCATTCCGGCGCGCTCGACAGCGGAGATGTGGACGAAGACGTCGGCCGAACCGTCGTCAGGCTGGATGAAACCGAAACCCTTGGTGGCGTTGAACCATTTAACTGTGCCTGTGGCCATAACGAACCCTTTCCATGGCAATACTCGTTCACCGCCGCGCGGATGCGTTGCGGTTTTTCGTCCCGATTTTTGATGGGAAGTTCGTCAGGAGCGCGCTGTACGCGCGCATAACAAAAGTCGTTCAAGCAAATATCGACAAGGCATAGGTAGGCCTGTTCCGGCCTAAAGTCAAATTCCGGTTCGAAGGGCAGCAAACAGGACGGCCGCTGCGCCGGTTATTTTTGCCGCGCAAGCGCTTCGCGAACCGATACGGCAAGCGCGCGCAAATCGGCTTCATCCAGCCGCCCGATCCCTTCCGCCAGCAGATTGGCAAGCTCGGTGGCCGCCGGCGTCAACCCCGACGTGTCGAGGATTACGCGCGGTTGCGACAGCTCGGCCAGCCGCGCCAGTTCTTCCGCGTCATCCCAGATGACGTTGAAATAGCCGATGATCTTCTGGATCAGCGTCCAGCTCGGCGCGCTGCGGCGACCATGCTCCAGCGCCGAAAGATAGGCCGGGCTGACGCCGATGGCGGCCGCCATCGCCTTCTGGCTGACGCCGCGCTCGTGCCGCAAGGCGCGCATCTTCTCGCCGAGCGGGGTCATGGTCTGGTCCGCCGCAGCCGCACGTAAAGCGCGCCCGCGCCGCCGTGCTGGCGCGCCGCGTGGTCGTGGCTGGAAACCAGCATGCGGAAAGCCGGCGTGGAAAGCCATGCCGGCACCGAACGACGCAGCACCCCGTCGCCGCCGGAAGAAGAACCCTTGCCGGTGATGACGAGCACATAGCGGATGCCGCCGGCATGCGCGCGCTGCAGGAAGGAGAACAAAAGCATGTAGGCTTCGTCCTGCGTCAGGCCGTGCAGATCGACCCGGCCCTCGATCGGCAGGCGGCCCTTGGACAGTTTGTCCAGCGTCGGCTCGTCGAGGACATGCGAAACCCGCATTGTCTTGGCCTTGGGCGCGGCGGCAGGGACTGAAATGGCTTTGGGCTGCTCGACCGGCATCGCCTTCGGGTCGAGGATCGCGGCAGGAACCGTGACTGCAATCGTCCCCTTCAATGGCTTTGCCGTTCGCGCCACGAGGCTCCACAGGACCCGGTCTTCCTCCTTCAGCCCGCTTTCGGGAAGCCGCTTCATCGATTCGGCCCCGAAACGAGGCTGCGGGGAATCAGCGCGTAGAAATCCGCTGGGTTGCGGACCACGCCGGCGATCTCGCCCGCCGCATCACCTGACCCGGCAAACAGGTCGCCGCGCGCCGGGCCGGTAATGGCCGAGCCGGTATCCTGCGCGATCATCAGGCGGCGGAACTTTTCGCCGCCGAACGCTGTCAGCGTCGACGCGTCGATGTAGAACGGCGTGCCGAAGGTGTGCAGCAGGCGGTCGACGGCAACCGAACGGCCCGGCGTCAGCGGCACCTTTGCTGCAGCAATGGGACCAAGCGCTGGATCGTCCACCGCCGCCTCCCGGAAGAAAATATAGGAATGATTTTGCCAGAGAATCTCGTCGATTCGGCCGGGATTGGCCTTGAACCAGGCGCGAATCGACTGCATCGTCACTTTTTCGAGCGGAATTTCGCCCATTTCCGCGAGGATTTTGCCCGGACCCGAGAAACGCTGGCCGGATTTTGCGGCATAGGTGACGCAGGTTATGCGGCCATCGGGCATGACAAGCCGGGCGGCGCCTTGCACATGGATGAAGAAGGCGTCGACCTTGTCGGCCAGCCAGGCGATTTCCAGCCCCTTGCCGGCCAGCGCGCCGCGTTCGATCGATTCGCGTCCGAAATATTCTACCGACCCAGCGGGCGTTTCGCGGGCAAAAGCGAGATAGGGGTCCATTCCGTCCGGGCGGTTGGCATCGTCGACATCGACCAGATCGACGGGTCGTGCCAGCAACGGGACGGAGAAAGCGTCGGTGCGGACCGGGGATGCGGCGACTTCTGGCTCGTAAAAGCCGGTGACGAGACCCGCCTCGCCCGCTTCCGGCACGATCAGGGCCGGTGCGAAAAACCGTTCGAAAAAGGCCCTGGCCTCATCTCGATTCGCCAGCGAAACGTTTCGTGCCGCTTCATAGCTGTCAGCGAAAGCGCCAAAATCCACGCCAAGCGAGCCCGAGCGGTAGGGCTTGGTCAGGACATGGATGGCAGAGCGGCGGAATGCCTCGAAGGCGGGCAAATGATCGTCCCGCACCCAGCCGGGCAACGCCAAGAACGGCGTGGGGAGAAAAAGCGCAGAGAGCGACATGAAGGCCTCGCTGCCGCCCGAAAAATCAATCTTCTTCTTCGGTCGCGACCAGCTTCCAGTTCGGATCGCGCGAGCGGCTATCGCGGGCGAATGTCCAGACATCCTTGACCTCGGCGACGGTTTCCGGATCGCCGTCGACAACCGTGCCCGCCTGGTCGAGGGTGGCGGAAATAAGCTCGCTGACGATGCGCAGCGTGATGTGCGCCTCGCCGCCCTTCATCTCGGCCGAGACGATGTCGGCCTTGTCGATGCCGACGAAGGACGACTGGATTTTTTCCGACTTCGCTTCGCGTTCGCCGATCGCGGCGACGAAGCCGTCATAGACTTCGCGCGACAAAAGGTTCTTCAGCGTCTTCCGGTCGCCATCGGCATAGGCCATGACGATCATCTCGTAGGCCATCTTGGCGCCGTCGACGAAGGTCTTGGGTTCAAACGTCGGGTCGTTGTCCTTGATGGTGCGCAAGCCCTTGTTGAGATCGGTATCGGGCTTGGCGAATGCGTCGATGGACGCATAGGCATCCACGGGCGGCTCGCCGGGCGCGCGCTTGCGCGGCAGCGAAATGACGTTCTCCGCCGCGCTGGTTGCATCCTTGGCCGTCGTCCGGCTCGCGGTATAGGGATCGAAGGGCGGCCGCTCGCTACCGGTGCGCCGGCCGAGCACGTTGCGCAGCTGGAAGAAGATCACCACTGCCGCGACCAGAAAGAAAATCGTGCCGAAGTCGAAGAATCCCATGTCTTGCGCCATCAATCCCTGTTGCGGCCGGTAACGGCCATCCATGCCAGCGCATGGCGTTCGATCATCAAAGCATATAGAACGTGCCTTGCAATCATTCAAATCAAAGGCACGCATACCTATCTAGGGTCGGGAGTGCCAGCGGCGATTGCGTGCGCATGGCCCAACACGAACCGATCGGGCAAGAATTGCGTATCTCGACCCTTCCTTTGCTGTTTTTAGCGCTTCCTTTCCTGGAAATCGCCGGATTTGTCGTCGTCGGCCGTCACATCGGCGCCCTAGCGACGGTCGGGCTGGTTCTCGCCTCCACCGTGGCGGGATCTATGCTGCTGCGCCACCAGGGTTTTGGCGTCATGCGCCGCGTGCAAGCCGAAATTGAGGCCAAGCGCGACCCCAGCCGCCAGCTTGTTCACGGCGCCATCATGGTGCTGGCGTCCGTGCTGCTCATCGTTCCCGGCTTCATCACCGATCTGTTCGCGCTGCTGCTGCTTTTGCCGCCGGTGCGCGATTTTGCCTGGCGCGCGCTGAAAAGCCGTGTCGTCGTTGCCGGCAATTTCGGCATGCCCGGATTCGGGGGCGGTTTTCGCCGCCGTGACGAAAACAAGACCATCGATCTCGACAATGACGACTTTTCCCGCGATGGCGCAAAGCCCGACCCCAACTCGCCATGGCGCCGGCTCAAGGACGAGTGAGCCGCCGGTCACGGCAAGCCCGGAACAGTGGAAAACCTTGTCTTGTCATGCCGCCCATGGTAGCCAACGCCCGATTTTAATTCGGGCCCAGACGGCCCAGGCAAGAGGATAGGGCTTATGGCCGAGAACAACGACGCGCCGGCCGGCGCTGCAACCAACGGAACCGGCGCGCAGCCTTCGCTCAACGTGCTTGCCCAGTATGTCAAGGATCTGTCGTTCGAAAGCCCCGGCGCGCCGAATTCGCTGCGCGGCCGCGACAAGGCTCCCGGCATCGCCATCAACGTCAACGTCAACGCCAACCCGCTGTCGGACAACCAGTTCGACGTCAATCTGACGCTGAACGCCAAGGCCTCCTTCGACAAGGAAGTGCTGTTCAACGTGGAACTGGTCTATGGCGGCGTCTTCTCAGTCAGCGGCTTTCCGCAGGAACACATGCTGCCGATCCTGTTCATCGAATGCCCGCGGCTGTTGTTCCCGTTTGCCCGGCAGATCATCGCCGAAGCAACGCGCAATGGCGGCTTCCCGCCGCTGATGCTCGACCCGATCGATTTCGCGCAGATGTTCCAGCAGAAAATGGCCGAGGATCAGGCCGCTTCCAAGGTCCAGGTCAGCTAAGACCAACCAGACCCCTGCCCTTCATGCGAAAAACCCGGCCTGGCGCCGGGTTTTCTTTTAACGACTGGCGACTTTGAGCCAGAGCGCCTTTTCGCCCAGCGTCTCGACCATGCCGGCATGGGCCGCACGGTCTTCCTCCGTCAGCCGTGGTGGCAACGGCACTGGCCGCGCGCGAATGGCGACGGTAATTTGGCCTATCTCCCGGCGGTCGGCGGCCGGGGCCATGCTGTCGAGGCCAAGGGCTGCCTGCTTGCCGCCGATCAGCTCGATATAGACCTCGGCCAGCAGTTCCGAATCGAGCAGCGCGCCATGCTTGGTGCGATGCGTGTTGTCGATGCCGTAGCGGCGGCACAGCGCGTCGAGCGAATTCGGTCCCATCGGATGCTTCCGGCGCGCCAGCGCCAGCGTATCGATGACCCGAAGCGGATCGATCACCGGGTGGCCAAGCCGCCCGAACTCGACATTGAGAAAGCCGATATCGAAGCCGGCATTGTGCGCGACCAGCTTGGCCCCGTCGATGAAGCTGAGAAACTCTTCCGCGATTTTGTGAAAGCCAGGCTCGTTGGCCAGGTCGGCGGCGCTGATGCCATGCACGGCCTGCGCGTCCGGGTGAATGGCGCGGCCCTGCGGATTGATGAATTTATGGAAGACGCGGCCGGTCGGGAACCGGTTGACCAGTTCGATCCCGCCCAGTTCGATGACGCGGTCTTCCCGCGAATCGAGGCCGGTGGTTTCCGTGTCGAAAATGATTTCACGCAAATCAGCAAACTCCGCCAAGCGAGGGTTTTGCCCCAAAATGGCGATTCGCGCCATGCGGGGCAAGATCACGAGGCGGGCGGCGCGGCCTTATCCCCCGCGAGTTCGACGACAATCCTTTGCACCGCCGCGCGGGTGGTATCGAAACTTCCGCCCGTATCGATGATGAAATCCGCCTGCCGGCGCTTTTCGGCATCGGGCACCTGCCGCGCCAGGATCGACGCCAGCTTTTCCTCGCTCATGCCCGGCCGTGCCAGCACGCGCTCGCGCTGGGTGTCTGCCGCAGCGCTGACGACCACGACCTTGTCGACACGGTCGCGCCCGCCCGTCTCGAACAGCAGCGGAATGTCGAGAACGACCAGCGGGACATTGGCGGCGCGGTGGCGCGCGACAAAGGCATCGGCATCGGCGCGCACCAGCGGGTGGACGATGGCTTCCAGCCTTTTCAGCGCCGCCTTGTCGCCGAGGACGCGCCCGGCCAGCCTTGAGCGGTCAACCACACCGTCGACAACTGTTCCCGGAAAAGCCGCCTCGACCAGCGGCGCGGCGCGGCCGGCGTAGAGACGATGCACCGCCTCGTCGGAATCGTGCACCGGCACGCCGGCTTCAGCGAACATTTTCGCGGCGGTCGACTTGCCCATGCCGATCGAGCCGGTGAGGCCCAGCACGATCATATCTTCTCGCCTCCAAGATCGGCGACGATCAGCCCGCGCAGTTCCGAAGTCACCTCAGGGCGGACGCCGAACCAGTGCTCGAAACCGGGCACGGCCTGATGCAGCAGCATGCCCAGCCCATCGACCGTTTTCAATCCGCGCTGCCGCGCAGCGGCGAGCATGGGCGTTTCCAGCGGCACATAGACGATGTCGGTAACGATGGCGTGGCCGGGCAGCCGCGCCGGATCGGCCGCAAGCCCCTCATTGCCATGCATGCCCAGCGCCGTCGTGTTGATGAGCAGACCGGCATCCGCCAGCAGCTCGTCGGTCGCTGCCATCTCATGCGCAGAAACGCCGACGCCAAAGCGATGCGCCAGTTCCTGCGCCCGCGAAAGCGTGCGATTGACGATGCGGATGTCTTTCACGCCGCGCTTTTTCAGCGCATGGATCACGGCGCGAGCAGCCCCGCCGGCACCCAGCACCACTGCAGGGCCGTTCTGCGCCCAGCCGGGAGCATATTCATCGAGGTTGGCGGCAAAGCCATGCGCGTCGGTATTGCCGCCGCAAAAGATACCGTCTTCAAACCACAGCGTGTTGACCGCGCCGATTTCTTCCGCCGCCTCGTCTCGACGCTCAACCGAGGCGAAAGCCGCTTCCTTGTGCGGGATGGTGACGTTGCCGCCGCGGAAACCCTGCCCTTGCAACCCGGCCAGAAATGCATCGAAATTTTCCGGAGCCACGTCGATGGCCTCGTAGCTGCCGTTGATGCTGTACTGTTTCAGCCAGAAACCGTGGATTTTAGGCGAACGGGAATGGCCAATGGGGTGGCCAGTCACAAATGCCTTCTTCATGCGCTCAGCCATCAATGGCTCCCAGCTTGCGCAGTTCGGCCAGCACAGCGAGCAGCGGCAGGCCGACAATGGTGAAATAATCGCCCTCGATAGTCTCGAACAGCTGGATGCCTTCGCCCTCGATCTGGTAGGCGCCGACGCTGCCCAGCGCCTTTTCGCCGACGCGCGCCAGATGGCGGCCGATGAAGGCCGGGTCGAGCTTGCGCATGGTGAGATTGGCAATGCCGCCATGCCGCCATAAAACGACGCCGTCGCGCACCAGAACGGCCGCGCTGTTCAACTGATGCGTCTTTCCCGACAGCGCCAGAAGATGCCGGCGCGCGCCTTCCATGTCGGCCGGCTTGTGAAACACTTCGTCGCCCAGAGACAGCGTCTGGTCGCAGCCGAGCACCAGGCTGCCTGGCTTTTTCTCGCTCACATCGACGGCCTTGGCTTCGGCCAATACCAGCGCGACATCCTCGGGAGAAACGCCGCTATCCTGCAACGGCGCTTCGAGCGCGCGCTCGTCGACGCCGGCGGCAATCGCCTCCACCGCAATGCCGGCATTGACCAGCAACGCCTTGCGGAACGGGCTTGAAGAAGCGAGGATGATTTTTTCGGTCATGTTCTTTCCCGGTTATCGTCTCGGCTCGATGCGGCTATCGCTTGCCGCGCAAGCCCATGATCGCGGCCGCGGTTTCCTCGATGGAGCGGCGGCTGACATCGATCATCGGCCAGCCATGACGGGTGCAAATTTTGCGGGCGTAAGCGAGTTCCTCGGTGATTGTCGCCCGGTCGACATATTCGTTCGGCTCATAGCCCGCGGTCGTGCCAAGCGTGCGGCTCTGGCGGACATGAGAGATGCGCTCCGCCGTCGCGATCAGCCCGACGACCAGCGGCGTTTTCGCCTCGATCAGGCTTTCAGGCACCGGCACGCCCAAGACAATCGGGATATTGGCGGTCTTGATGCCACGGTTGGCGAGATAGATGCTGGTTGGCGTTTTCGACGTGCGCGAGATGCCGATCAGCACGATGTCCGCGTCTTCCATGTTGAGCGGCAATTGGCCGTCATCATGTTCCAGGGTGAAGTTGAGCGCATCGATGCGCTGGAAATATTCCGCGTCGAGCACATGCTGCGCGCCGACGCGGCGACCCGCCGGTGCACCGAGATAGGACTGGAACACGCTCAGCACCGGCTCCAGCACCGAGACGCATGGAAGACCCATGGCCGCACAGCGTTCGTCGATGACGCGCGCCAGATTCTGGTCGACCAGCGTATAGAGAATGATGCCGGGTTCTTCCTCGATATCGTCGAACACCTTCATCACCTGCTTTTCCGTGCGGATGAGCGGATAGATGTGCTCGATGGCGCGCGCGTCCTTGTATTGCGCCGAGGCGGCACGGCCTGCCGCCAGCAGCGTTTCGCCGGTGGCGTCGGAAATCAGGTGCAGGTGAAAGAAGCTATGCGGTTTGTTCACAGGGTCTCTGGATGGGTTGTGGGTTGATGTGGACAAGGTCGGTACCCGGGACGGTTAGGAAAGACCGGACTGTATCAGATGCCCAGTTGTCCACAATTCGATGCGGCGAGAGATTTTTCGGCGGCTGGGGACAGTTGTGGGGATCGACAGGACTGGCTCTGCCTTATCCCCATCGGTCTGGCCGGACTGATCTTTTACAACCCTGATTAAAAAGGATAATTCCATGTTTTCCCCGTTGTTCTCAAGCCCCCGAAAAACAATACGCGACAATATGCTGTCTGGCCTTTTTGCCGCCTTTTCTGGACAAGAGCCAACCACCACAACCAACAGACTCTTAGAATCAGAAGACTCTTTTCGATAGAATCTTTAATTATAGATAGATTAGGGAATAGGAGGCTTGATGCCTGCGAACCGGATCGTTCTGGACGTGCTGAAGGGCGAGACGGTGTTTCCGCCGCCGCTCTGGATGATGCGCCAGGCCGGGCGCTATCTGCCGGAATACAGGGAAGCGCGCAAACGGGCGGGTTCCTTTCTCGACCTCTGCTACAATCCCGATTTCGCCGTCGAGGTGACCCTGCAGCCGATCGAGCGCTTCGACTTCGACGCATCGATCCTGTTTTCCGATATTCTGGTCGTGCCGCATGCGCTGGGCCGTGACCTGCGTTTCGAGGAGGGACGCGGGCCGATGATGACGCCGATCACGGCCGCTGAAATCGCGGTGCTGGACGGCGAAGCGTTTCACGTGAATCTCGAACCGGTTTATGAAACGGTGCGGCGCTTGCGCCGAAAACTACCGGACAAGACCACGCTGATCGGTTTTTGCGGTGCGCCATGGACCGTCGCGACCTATATGGTCGCCGGGCATGGAACGCCCGACCAGGCGCCGACGCGGTTGTTCGCCTACCGCGAACCGGCGGCGTTTGCCCGCCTGATTTCCATTCTTGCCGACTATTCGGCCGCCTATCTCATTCGCCAGATAGAGGCGGGTGTGGATGCCGTGCAAATCTTCGATTCGTGGTCCGGCATACTGGACGAGCCCTCCTTCGAAGCCTTTTGCGTTGCGCCCGTTACAGAAATCGTGAGGCAGGTGCGCGCCGTCTATCCGGACGTGCCGATCATCGGCTTTCCCAAGGGGGCCGGTGCGCATTATGCGACCTATCGCCAGAAGACCGGGGTGACGGGGCTTGGCATCGACTGGACGATGCCCCTGTCGGCAGCACGGGAGCTTCAGAAGCAGGGCGCGGTACAAGGCAATCTCGACCCGCTGCGCCTGACGGCTGGAGGTGCGGCGCTGACCGACGGCGTCAGCGCCATCTTGAAGGCGCTGGGCGGTGGACCGTTGATCTTCAATCTGGGGCACGGCATTACGCCGCAAACGCCCGTCGCTCATGTCGAGCAGATGGTGAAAATGGTACGGGGCGCTGCGCGATGACGGTTAACCCTTCCGAAACCAACGGTGCGCACGCGATGAAGCGGGTTATCGTCTCAGGCATCGTGTTTGCCGTGCTGATCGGCCTGCTTTTCTGGCTGCTGCCGCTGTCGTTCTACCCTTGGGCGAAAGCCATTCATGTCGTCGCCGTCATCGCGTGGATGGCCGGCATGCTCTATCTGCCCCGGCTTTTCGTCTATCACGTCGATGCCGAAACGGGCTCCGTGCAGTCCGAGACGTTCAAGGTCATGGAGCGGCGCCTGTTGCGCGGCATCATCAATCCGGCGATGCTGGCCACCTGGGCGTTCGGCCTCTGGCTGGCCTGGACGGGCTTCGGCTTCCAGGGCGGTTGGCTGCATACGAAGATCGCGCTGGTGGTGGCGATGTCGGCGGTGCATGGCTATCTGTCCGGGGCGGTGCGGAAATTCGCGCAGGATCGGAACACGAAATCGGCCGGGCACTGGCGCATCGTCAACGAAGTCCCTACATTGCTGATGGTCCTCATCGTGATCCTGGTGATCGTGAAGCCTTTCTGAGGTTCTTACGATGCGTAAAAGCCCGCTTGCTCTTTCGCCGATCCGGCGATAAAAGGCGGGTCTTCCTTCCCGCCATGCGCCGCCCTTGTCTGTTTGCGGCCGCGCCGGCACTCATCGCATTCCGCCGATAAATTTCCCCTCGCTCATTCAGAGTCCGTCTATGCAGGAAATGAAACTCACCGAGTTCAAGAACAAGAAGCCGCCGGAGCTGATCGCTTACGCCGAATCGCTCGAGGTCGAGAACGCCAGCGTCATGCGCAAGCAGGAACTGATGTTCGCGATCCTGAAAAAGCTGGCCGCCCAGGATGTCGAGATCATCGGCGACGGCGTCGTCGAGGTGCTGCAGGACGGTTTCGGCTTCCTGCGCTCGGCCAATGCCAACTATCTTCCAGGTCCGGACGATATCTATATCTCGCCGTCGCAGATAAGGCGCTTTTCGCTGAAAACCGGCGATACAGTCGAAGGGCCGATCCGCAGCCCGAAGGAAGGCGAACGCTATTTCGCGCTGCTCAAGGTCAATACGATCAATTTCGACGACCCGGAGAAGATCCGGCACAAGATTCACTTCGACAATCTGACGCCGCTATATCCGACGCAGCGGCTGAAAATGGAATTGGAGGTTCCGACCTCCAAGGATATTTCACCGCGCGTCATCGACCTGGTCGCGCCGCTCGGCAAGGGCCAGCGCGCGCTGATCGTGGCGCAGCCGCGTACCGGCAAGACGGTTCTGTTGCAGAACATCGCGCATTCGATCACCACCAACCACCCGGAATGCTATCTGATCGTGCTTCTGATCGACGAGCGGCCGGAAGAAGTCACCGACATGCAGCGTTCGGTGAAGGGCGAGGTCGTTTCCTCGACCTTCGACGAACCGGCGGTGCGCCACGTTCAGGTCGCAGAGATGGTCATCGAAAAGGCCAAGCGCCTGGTCGAGCATGGCCGCGACGTCGTCATCCTGCTCGATTCGATCACGCGTCTTGGGCGCGCCTACAACACCGTCGTGCCGTCATCCGGCAAGGTGCTGACCGGCGGCGTCGACGCCAACGCCCTGCAGCGCCCCAAGCGCTTCTTCGGCGCTGCGCGCAACATCGAGGAAGGCGGCTCACTGACCATCATCGCCACCGCGTTGATCGACACCGGCAGCCGCATGGACGAAGTTATCTTCGAAGAGTTCAAGGGTACCGGCAACTCGGAAATCGTGCTCGACCGCAAGGTCGCGGACAAGCGCATTTATCCGGCCATGGACATCCTCAAGTCGGGTACCCGCAAGGAGGACCTGCTGGTCCAGAAATCCGATCTGCAGAAGATCTTCGTGCTGCGCCGTATCCTCGCCCCGATGGGCACTACCGACGCCATCGAGTTCCTGATCGACAAGCTGAAGCAGACGAAATCCAACGCCGATTTCTTCGATTCGATGAATACCTGATCGGGAACGCCCGACTGGAGCGGGGGACGCCCGGAGTAATCCGGGCTCAGCCTGCTGACAAACCGTTGGCGAATCCACGCCGTCATTCTCGGTCTTGTGCCGCTGATGACGGCGTGTGAACAGATGTCTTTGTCAATGAACTGCACCCGGATTTATCCGGGCTGGTGCTCTATTATGTGGGCATCGGATTTTGCCAAAAACCGGTGACGTTTTTCGGTTCGATGCTGTGGTCGTCAGTTGCGGCGCAATTTGGCTTCCAGTTCGAGCGGGTCCGCTATTGCAGGCAGGCACATCTGACCGGAGCACAAATACGCACCGGCGCGGTCCGTGGGTGGCAAAGCGCCGCCCGGCAGTACGGGTAGATTCGGAGCCGTTCCGATTGGGATGAACACATCGACCCGGCGGGGGTCGGGATTCCGATTCGCAACCGTAACGAGCTGGGGCTCTGTGGGGTTTTCCACCACCACGAGCTTCAACGGTTCGATCACCAGCGCACATGCATTAACGATGCCGGCCTGCCCGTAAGTCTGCTTCGCGGCCCGTCCGGCTGCGTGTTCAGCCACCAGACCGGCGTGCCTCTCCAGTTGCTCATCGCCCGTCAGAGACGATAGAAGCGATAGCGCCTCGATGATCTGGCTTGTTGCCGACGCAATGGCTTCGTCCACATCGCCTCTTATACGCATCGGAACATCGGCGCTGTCGGATGCGGTCAGATAGTAGCCTGTCTGTTCGGCGTCGGCATGCCAGCGGTCGAGTTGGCTCAGGAATTGCTGAGCATGGGCAATGTACTGCCGGTTGGTCGTTGCCTCGAAGAGTGCCACGGCAGCACGGATCATGGCGGCGTAGTCGCTCGAAAGGGCGGGAAACAGCTTCTGGCCGCTAAGCATGGAGTGCGGCAGTCTGCCGGCCTCGCTCGCACCCGCGATGGAGGCGAAGGCTGTCTCGGCGGCTGCGATCCAGTCGGTCCAGCCAAGGGCGCGACCGGTCTCGGCAAGGGCCGCTATCATCAACCCGTTCCAGTCCGTCAGCACCTTGTCGTCTCGCGCCGGCCTTACCCGGCCCTCGCGGACGGCCAGCAGCCTTGCCTTGAGGGGCGCCAGTTCGGCCTGGGCGTGTGTGCTCTCGCTGCGTTGCGGGTCGGTCTGGTGGAGGATAGGTTCGCCTTCCCATCCGGCCGGCGCGGAAAGCGTCAGATATTTGAACAGCGCGCTGGAATCGTCTCCCAGCGCGGCGTCGATTCCGCTCCGCGTCCAGGTATAGAAGAGCCCCTCCTCGCCGTCGCTGTCCGCGTCCAGGCTGGAAGCAAAAGCCCCGCCTTCGGCGCGCATTTCTCGAAACAGCCAATCGACGGTCTCTTCGATTCGGATACGGAACAAATCATTGCCGGTCTGGGCGTAGGCCCAGCTGCAAAGCCGGAGAAGCTGGGCATTGTCGTAGAGCATCTTCTCGAAATGCGGGACAAGCCAGGCTGCATCGGTGGAATAGCGGCTGAGGCCACCGCCGATGTGGTCGTAGATGCCGCCGCCAAGCATTTTTTCGAGGCTGACGAGCACGCCATCGCGATGCGCGGGGTTCCCGTGCTTGAGCCAGGAAAGCCACAATGTCTGCATGAACGGGGCGTTGGGGAATTTCGGTGCGCCGCGAAACCCGCCGGCCTGCATGTCGATCATGCCGTAAACGCCTTCGGCAAGGGACGCCAGGGCGCTCGGATCGAGCGTGCCTTTTGGGTGCGTGCCGGCCAGCCGCGCCTCGACATGCCGGATGAGCCCGTCGGCGCTTTCTGCGAGATCAACCTTCTTTTCCTCCCATGCCTTGGCTACGGCCTCCAATATCTGCACGAAACCCGGCCGCCCGTAGCGCGGCTCCGGCGGAAAATAGGTCCCGCCCCAGAAAGGCTTGCCTTGCGGCGTCAAAAACATGGTCAGCGGCCAACCGCCCTGCTCTCCCATCGCACTCAGAGCCGCCATATAGATCTGGTCGATGTCGGGCCGCTCCTCGCGATCGACCTTGATATTGATGAAATGCCGGTTCATGAGAGCCGCGACCGCCTCGTTCTCGAAGCTTTCATGGGCCATCACATGGCACCAATGGCAGGCGGCATAGCCGATGGAAAGCAGGATTGGGCGATCCAGCGCCTGAGCTTCTGCGAGTGCGGCCGGCGACCACCCGCGCCAATGGACCGGATTGTGGCTATGCTGCCGAAGGTAGGGGCTGGTTTCGGCGGCGAGCAGGTTTTGCGGGGGCATGGGCACGGCGTGTTCAATCTGCGATAGGGCTTTTGTTACCAAGCGTAGAAGGGTTCGGTGAGGCCGGCAATGATATTCACGGATACGATTGTAGCGCTTTCCAGCGGACGGCTGCCGGCGGGTGTCGCGGTGGTCCGTATATCCGGCTCACAAAGCCGATTCGTAGCCGAAACGATTTCCGGCCCGATTCCTCCTCCACGCCAGGCGAGCTATCGGACCTTGAGGAACGGTGACGGTGGGGTGCTTGACCGTGGCCTTGTGCTCTTTTTCCCCGGACCGGGAAGCTTCACTGGCGAAGATAGTGCGGAATTTCACGTTCATGGAAGTCGTGCTGTCGTCGCGGCGCTGCTTGATTGCCTCGTTTCCTTTCCGGGGGTTCGCCATGCCGAACCCGGCGAGTTCACGCGGCGCGCATTTCTTAATGGCAAGCTGGACCTGACCGAGACTGAAGCGTTGGCCGACCTGCTCAACGCTGAAACGGAAGCACAGCGGCGTTTCGCCATGTTCAATGCTTCCGGCGCCCAAAGCGAACTCTATGGCGCATGGCGAAAGCGCCTGATTCATGCCCGCGCCATGGTGGAAGCCGATATCGACTTTGCCGATGAGGAAGATGTGCCGGGCTCGGTTGCGGATTCGGTGTGGAGGGACGTCGACGCGCTGCAGAGCGAGATGGAGACGCATATCGAAGGCTTCCATGCGGCGGAAATCATGCGTGACGGCTATGATGTAGTAATCGTTGGCGCACCGAACGCCGGCAAGTCCAGTCTTCTCAACGCATTGGCGCGCCGGGACGCGGCCATCGTTACGGAGGAAGCGGGCACGACGCGCGATCTGATCGAGGTAGCGCTGGATATAGGCGGGCTGCGTGTTCGGGTGACGGACACGGCAGGTATCCGCGCCGGTGCCGGTTCTGTCGAGGCCATCGGCATCGAGCGGGCACGTGAGCGGGCACATTCGGCCGATCTGGTCCTGGTCCTGCTGGACATTAACGCACCGGTACCGGTTGACCTGGATTTCGGAGGTATTGCGACGTTGAGGATCGGTACCAAATCTGATCTCGTAGCACGACCGGCAGCAGAGCAGTTTGATCTGGCTGTCTCGACAAGAGATGGGCAAGGTCTCGGTGAGCTTCTTGCGAAGATCGGTGCGCGCGCAGCAGAAGCGGTAGGAAGCGCCGGTGACGTCCTGCCGTCACGCGCGCGCCATGTCGAACTGCTTAGGGAGACGGTGTGCTATATGCAGGAAGCGGTTCATTCGACCGACCTCGCGCCGGAACTTCGTTGTGAATCGCTACGGCTTGCAGGCCATACACTGGGCCGGATCGTGGGTACGGTCGACGTTGAAGACCTGCTTGACGTCATATTTTCGCAGTTTTGCATCGGCAAATGATTCACGTGAGACATTGAGCAGGACCTGGCGTGACTCACGTGAAACAACCAGGGGTGAAATGCCGTGGTGGGTGTTTCACGTGAAACTTTTCCCGCCATCGTCTTGACACGGTGCCGTTCCCGATTACACCGCGATAAACCCCGGAGCCCGCCATGCGCGAAAACTACGATGTCATTGTTGTCGGTGGCGGCCACGCTGGATGCGAGGCCGCCAGCGCGGCTGCTCGAGCCGGCGCGCATACGGCGTTGGTTACGTTGCGCTTTGACACGATCGGCGTCATGTCCTGTAACCCGGCTATCGGTGGCCTCGGTAAGGGACATCTCGTGCGTGAGGTCGACGCGATGGACGGGTTGATGGCGCGGGTTGCCGACGCGGCCGGCATACAGTTTCGTATGCTGAATCGGCGCAAGGGGCCGGCCGTTCGCGGCCCACGGGCGCAGGCGGACCGAAAACTGTATCGCCTGGCCATGCAGGCAGCGATACGCGAGCAATCCCGGCTTGAGGTTGTCGAGGGCGAAGTCCTCGATTTCGAGATCGTGGACGGCAGAATTGGGGCGGTCATTCTCAGTGATGGTCGCCGTCTTACGTGCGGCGCTGTTGTCTTGACCACCGGGACGTTCTTGCGGGGGCTGATTCATATCGGCGAGCGCAAGATCGTGGCTGGGCGCATGAACGAGCAGGCCTCACTCGGGCTGTCGGCGACCATGGCGCGGATAGGGTTTACGCTGGGCAGGCTCAAGACAGGGACGCCGCCTCGCCTCGACGGGCGAACGATCGATTGGGCATCTCTGGCAAGCCAGGCGGCAGACGAAGATCCAGTTCCCTTCTCACTCATGACGGATGCGATCCGGAACCCGCAGATCGATTGCGGAATTACCCGTACTACACCGGCGACTCATGACCTTGTCCGCGCAAATCTCGGGCGGTCGGCCATGTATTCCGGCTCGATCCAGGGTATCGGGCCACGGTATTGTCCTTCGATCGAAGACAAGATCGTCAAGTTCGGCGACCGGGATGGGCATCAGATATTCCTGGAACCGGAGGGGCTGGACGATCACACCGTCTATCCGAACGGAATTTCCACGTCGCTGCCCGAAGACGTTCAGCTCGACCTGCTCAAGACCATCCCCGGTCTTGAACGGGCCGCCATGCTGCAACCGGGTTATGCCATCGAATACGATCATATCGACCCGCGCGAACTGGAACCGACGTTGGAGGCAAAGCGTGTGGGCGGACTGTTTCTCGCGGGCCAGATCAACGGGACGACGGGCTATGAAGAGGCCGCGGCCCAAGGGCTGGTCGCTGGCCTTAATGCGGCGCGGCTAGCAGCCGATGGCGCGCCTATCATGCTCAGCCGGACGGAGGCGTATATCGGGGTGATGATCGACGATCTGACCAGCCGCGGCATCGCCGAGCCTTACCGGATGTTCACGTCGCGCGCCGAGTTCAGGCTTTCGTTGCGCGCCGACAATGCAGACGAGCGTCTCACATCTATGGCTGAAGACCTGGGCATTGTTTCAAACGAGCGAAGCCGACGCTTCAAGCAAGGCCGGGAACGGTTGGATATGGCTCGTAAATTGGCGGTTTCCGTCAGCGTAACCCCAACCGAAGCCGGCAAGCATGGGCTCGAAGTCAACAGGGATGGGGTGCGCCGATCCGCCTATGATCTGTTGAATTATCCCGGAGTCGATGTCGCCTGGCTTGCTCGCCTTGATCCGGCCTTCGCGCAGATTGACAGCAAGACGGCGGAACATTTGGAGACTGAGGCGAAATATGCGGTTTACCTGGACCGGCAGAAGGCTGGTGTCGAACAGATCCGGTTCGAGGAAGGCCGTTTGATTCCTGCCGATTTCGATTTCGGCGGCATATCCGGCCTATCGAACGAGCTGAAGCAAAAGCTGATGGAACGCCTGCCGCGGTCTGTGGCGGATGCGCAGCGTATGGAGGGCATGACTCCGGCCGCGCTCGCCCTTGTCGTTGCGCATGTGGCCAACGCGGAAGCCTCGGCGCGCCGGGGTGCGGCATGAGCGCGCTTCATCGATCCGTTTCCGACATCGCAGGGCCGGTTTCACGTGAAACATTTGAACGGCTCCAAACGTTCGAGCAAATGTTCCAGAAATGGAACAGGAGCATCAATCTGGTGGCCGGATCTACGGCGGCGGACGTGTGGGAGCGCCATATCCTCGACAGTGCCCAGCTTCTTCGGCTGGCGCCGACGGCGAATCGCTGGGTCGATTTGGGCTCCGGCGGCGGGTTTCCGGGCTTGATCCTTGGCTTTCTGCTCGCCGAGCGGCAAGGGGCTGTTGTTCACTTGATTGAGAGCAATCGCAAGAAAGCGTCCTTCCTGCAGACGGTGACGGGCCAGTTTAATCTGCCGGCGCGTGTCCACGCACGGCGTATCGAGGACAGCTATCCTCTTGTTATCGAACCGCAAATCGTCACCGCTCGAGCGCTCGCGCCGCTGCCGTTACTGCTCGGCCTGGCTGCGCCATGGCTGACCGGTGGGGCAATTGCGCTCTTTCACAAAGGCCGGGATTACCGGAGCGAGGTGGAAGAAAGCACTCAACGCTGGTCTTTCGATCTGATAGAACATGCAAGCATGATCGACCCGCAAGGCGCCATTCTCGAAATTCGGAACCTGCGGTCGCTATGATGGGCAGTAGCCTCGCAATGGACGCAAATTCTTCGGCAAAAACATGATCGCACCCCGTATCATCACAGTTGCGAACCAGAAGGGCGGCGTCGGCAAGACCACGACTGCCATCAATCTGGCAACCGCGCTGGCCGCCATCGGCGAGCAGGTGTTGATTATCGACCTCGATCCGCAGGGAAACGCCAGCACCGGTCTCGGCATCGAACGCCGCGATCGCTCCGTATCGTCTTATGATGTGCTGACGGGTGCGCTGGGCATCGAGGAAGCGGCGATGCCGACGGCGGTACCCGGCCTGTCGATCGTGCCCTCGACGCTCGATTTGCTCGGGGTCGAGATGGAATTGTCGACGGCGCCGGATCGCGTCTTGCGCCTGCGCAACGCCATTCGCGCATCCTTCGAGCGCGCCGCTAATTTCACTTATGTGCTGATCGACTGCCCGCCGTCTCTCAATCTGCTGACGCTCAATTCGATGGCCGCCGCCGATTCCGTGCTGGTGCCGCTGCAGTGCGAATTCTTCGCGCTGGAGGGGCTGAGCCAGTTGCTGGAAACGGTCGAGCAGGTTCGGCGCACCATCAACCCCGATTTGACGATCCAGGGCATCGTGCTGACCATGTATGACGGCCGCAACAATCTTGCCAATCAGGTAGTGCAGGATGTGCGCACCCATATGGGTGACAAGGTCTATGAAACGGTGATCCCGCGCAATGTGCGGGTTTCCGAGGCTCCTTCCTATGGCAAGCCGGCAATCCTCTATGACCTCAAATGCACCGGCAGCCAGGCCTATCTGCAACTCGCTTCCGAAGTGATCCGGCGCGAGCGCAGGCTGCGCGCGGCATGAAATCCATTCGGCTACGAAACGATTCGAGCGGGACATGAACGAAGACCCTTCCAGAAAGCGACTCGGCCGCGGCTTGGCGGCATTGATCGGAGAAATCGACCGCCCGGCGGAGCCGGACAGGCAGTCGGCGCCGGCAGACGGGCGCGTGCCGATCGAGTTCCTGTCGCCAAACCCCAAAAACCCACGCCGCCAGTTCGGCGATGCCGATCTGACCGATCTGGCGCAATCCATCCGAGAGCATGGCGTTATGCAGCCCGTGATAGCCCGGCCCTCGCCGACGCAGGCGGGCCGCTATGAGATCATTGCCGGCGAGCGCCGCTGGCGGGCGGCGCAGCGGGCCGGCCTGACCGACATTCCGGTAATTATCCGCGACGTCAACGATCGCACGGCGCTGGAACTGGCGATTATCGAGAACGTCCAGCGCACGGATCTCAACGCGGTGGAGGAGGCGCTGGGCTACCAGAACCTCATCGACGACCACGGTTACACGCAGGCCGACCTCGGGCAGGTTATCGGCAAGAGCCGCAGCCATGTCGCCAACACGCTACGGCTCCTGAAGCTGCCGGATGTCATCCGTGACATGGTGGTCGATGGTGCTCTGTCGGCCGGGCATGCGCGCACGCTGGTTACGGCCGAAGACCCGGCAGGCCTCGCCAGGCGGATCGTCGAGGGCGGGCTATCTGTGCGGCAGGCCGAGGCATTGGCGCAGCAACCAGCAGGTGCGCCATCGCAGAAGCGGCCAAGTGAACCGACGCATAAGGATGCCGATACGCTGGCGCTGGAGAAGCTTTTATCGGACGCCATCGGCATGAAAGTCGCGATAGCGCACAAGGATGGCGGTGGCGAGGTCCGCGTCACCTACCGTACGCTCGAACAACTGGACGATCTCTGCCGCCGGCTGAAGCAGGAACGATAGGGGCTGCCGTCGCATTTCGGGATGGGTGCGGTTGGGAGCACGTTTTGCCTGCCAATTTTTCATATATTTAGCCGACTAGTTATTTTGCCGCAAGCAGAAGACGGGCTTCGGTCCGTCCGATCAAAGCTGCGTCAGCGGCGTTGTAGCCGGGCACTTTCAACCGCAATGCCGAGCAGCGCCTGCCGAGCCAGCGCCGTGGCCAGGTTCTGGCGCTGGCGGGTCTGGAGCACGGCGTTCTGAAGTCGCGCCAGCGCGCGGGCCAGCGCATCCGCACTCCACCGCTCCACCGCTTTTTCCATCAGCTTGCGCCGGGCAAAGAAAATCGGTGGCTTCTGGGCCGCGACGGCGCCGGCGGCATTCTGCCGGCCTGTATCGACAGCGCCGCGCATAATCTGGATGGCCTGCATCTGGCGCATGGCCGCCGAAAGCACCAGAAAGGCCTGCCCGTTGCCGCTTTGGCAATGCTGGGTGAAGGCCGAGTCGAAATCGCTTATCCTGCCCTCGAGCAGCGCGTCGACGGCATCGTCAAAGGACTGGCCGGAAATGTCCCCGGTCATCGCCCTGACATCGCCCAGCGTAATTTCACGCGCCCCGTGGGCATAGAGCAGAAGCTTTTCAATCTCTCCGCGCGAGGCGAGGCGGTCGCCGCCGAGATTGCGGCGCAGCGCCTGGCGCGCCTCCATGGTTATCGTCATGCCGGCCTTGCCCAGCTCGTCGTCGATAACCGCATCGATGTCCCTGTCCTCGTCGGCGTAGCACGGTAGCGCCATGGCACTTGCCGCTCCTTCGACCACGGCCCGCAACCCGACGCCCTTCTTCAGCTCGCCCGCCTCGATCAGAATGACGGCGTCACGCGGCGGCTCGGCCACCAGCAGCTTGATATCGTCGGCGAGGCGCTTGTGGGCACCCGCATTGCGCAACCAGAGCAGTCGGCGATCCGAAAACATCGACACGGTGCGCGCCTCGTCCAGCAAGCGGCCTTCGTCGCGGTCGATTTCGCCGGCGTCGAGCCGCACGACGGAAAACGGATCGTCGAGCGGCAGGCCGGTCTTGCCGGCAAAGATGCGGGCACGCTCCGCCACCAGCCCGCGATCTGGACCGTAGAGCAACACGATGGAGATGCGCGGGTCCGGGCGCGCCAGCCAGGAATCGACTTCGTACGCTTTCTTCTGTGCCATTTTTTCTCCCTATCACGCTCTGCAGAAAGCGTGAACGGGTTTGCCATGCCGGCGAGCGCGCGCTTGCGCAGCAATCGATCCGCAACGGAGCGTCCGGCATGCCGTTTGTTGCGGGCGGACTGCTACGAAAAACCGGAAATTGCGTGCCGTTACTGCCACAATGGCCCGCGACGGGAGGCAGTACGCATAACAGGCACTGACTCCGCTTTGTGCTGGCCTTGCAGCCCAAATATGCAACAATCTGTCTGGTGATAACGGAGTGACAGCCATGGCCGACGCTGGAATTCTGCATTTCCATGTTCCCGAGCCGGAGGTCAGGCCGGGCGGTACGCCGGATTTTTCCAACGTGCCGATCCCCAAAGCCGGATCGGTGCCGCGTCCGGAGATCGATGTCGATCCGCGCGATATCCGCGACCTCGCCTTTTCCATCATCCGCGTGCTCAATCGTTCCGGCGAAGCGGTCGGGCCGTGGGCTGGGCTGCTCACCGACGATGAATTGCTCGAAGGCCTGCGCAACATGATGACGTTGCGGACCTTCGATACGCGCATGCAGATGGCGCAGCGCCAGGGCAAGACCTCGTTTTACATGCAGCATCTGGGCGAGGAGGCGGTCAGCACGGCGTTTCGCAAGGCGCTCTCGCCCGGCGACATGAATTTCCCGACCTACCGGCAGGCCGGCCTGCTCCTCGCCGACGGCTATCCGATGGTCACGATGATGAACCAGATCTACTCCAACGAGAAGGATCCGTTGAAGGGCCGCCAGCTTCCGATCATGTATTCGTCGAAGGAGCACGGTTTCTTTTCGATTTCCGGCAATCTGGCGACCCAATATATACAGGCGGTCGGTTGGGCGATGGCCTCGGCAATCAGCGGCGACACGAAGATTGCGGCAGGTTGGATCGGCGACGGCTCCACCGCGGAGTCTGACTTCCATTCGGCACTCGTGTTCGCGTCCACCTACAAGGCGCCGGTGATCTTGAACGTCGTCAATAACCAGTGGGCGATCTCCACCTTCCAGGGCATCGCGCGTGGCGGGGCCGGCACGTTTGCGGCGCGGGGGCTCGGCTTCGGCATTCCCGCCTTGCGCGTCGACGGCAATGACTATCTCGCGGTTCACGCAGTCGCCAAATGGGCCGCTGAGCGGGCGCGCCGCAATTTCGGCCCGACGCTGATCGAATATGTCACCTACCGCGCCGGCGCGCATTCCAGTTCCGACGACCCGTCCGCCTATCGGCCGAAGACTGAATCCGACGCCTGGCCGCTTGGCGATCCGATCATGCGCCTGAAAAACCATCTGCTTCTGCGCGGTGTCTGGTCCGATGAGCGTCATGCCCAAGCCGAGGCGGAAATTCTCGATACGGTGATCGCCGCGCAAAAGGAAGCCGAGAACCATGGCACGCTGCACTCTGGCGGCAAGCCGTCGACACGCGACATGTTCGAGGGGCTTTATGCCGAGATGCCGCCGCATCTGCGACGCCAGCGCCAGCAGGCGGGGGTCTGACCATGCCGCGCAAGACCATGATCGAGGCGATCCGCGACGCCATGGACGTGACGATGGAGCGAGACGAGAAAGTCGTCGTGTTCGGCGAAGATGTCGGTTTCTTCGGCGGCGTCTTCCGCTGTACGCAGGGGCTGCAGGCGAAATACGGCAAGAGCCGCTGTTTCGATGCGCCGATCAACGAATCCGGTATCGTCGGCGCTGCCATCGGCATGGCGGCCTACGGGCTGCGCCCTTGCGTGGAAATCCAGTTTGCCGACTACATGTTTCCTGCCTACGACCAGCTTAGCCAGGAAGCGGCTCGGCTGCGCTATCGCTCGAACGGCGATTTCACCTGCCCGATCGTGGTGCGGATGCCGACCGGCGGCGGCATTTTCGGCGGCCAGACCCACAGCCAGAGCCCGGAAGCTTTGTTTACGCACGTCTCCGGTCTGAAAACGGTGGTGCCGTCCAATCCGCATGACGCCAAGGGCATGCTGATCGCGGCGATCGAAGACCCGGATCCGGTCATCTTCCTGGAACCTAAACGGCTCTATAATGGGCCCTTTGACGGACATCATGAGCGCCCGGTAACGGCTTGGTCCAAGCATGAGTTGGGCGAGGTGCCGGACGGGCATTACACCGTACCGCTCGGCAAGGCCGCGATCCGCCGGGCCGGCTCCGCCGTTACCGTGCTGGCCTATGGAACCATGGTCTACGTGGCGCAGGCGGCGGCCGAGGAAACCGGCATCGACGCCGAGATCATCGACCTGCGCACGCTGCTGCCGCTCGATCTCGATGCAATCGTGACGTCGGTGAAAAAGACCGGGCGCTGCGTGGTCGTGCATGAAGCGACATTGACCTCCGGCTTTGGCGCGGAACTGTGCGCGCTGGTGCAGGAGCATTGTTTCTACCATCTGGAAGCGCCTGTCGTGCGGGTTGCCGGCTGGGATACGCCCTATCCGCATGCGCAGGAGTGGGACTATTTTCCGGGGCCGGCCCGCGTTGGCCGAGCGCTTGTCGAGACGATGGAGGCTTAGATGGGCGAACATGTCATCAAGCTGCCGGACGTGGGTGAAGGCGTCGCCGAGGCCGAACTGGTCGAATGGCATGTCAAGATAGGCGACCTGGTGCGCGAGGATGCGTTGCTGGCCGCCGTGATGACCGATAAGGCGACCGTCGAGATTCCTTCCCCGGTCGAAGGCGAGATTCTCTGGCTTGGCGCCGAGATCGGCGACACGGTCGCGGTCGGCTCGCCCATCGTTCGGCTGAAGGTGGCAGGCGAGGGGAATGTCGCGGCGGGTGCGGCAAGTGCAATTCCGGTCGCGCAGGACACCCCCATCCCTGCTGGGGCGAGCCACGGGTCTCGCCCATCCTTCGGACCCCCACAAGGGGGAGGGGAATACGTCACCCCCTCAGACAATCCGGCTGCGACTCCATTTGACATTGCTTCGACAACAAAGCGACCGGCCGCAACAGAATCCCCCTCCTCCTTGTGGGGAGGGGTTAGGGGTGGGGGTAATGGCGATCCCGCCGCGAAATCCGTGGGAAGCTCTCTCGCCTCAGGCGCACCTCGCCCCGAAGGCGAAAAACCGCTTGCGTCGCCCGCCGTGCGGCTGCGTGCCAAGGAAGCCGGCATCGATCTTCGTCAAGTTCCGGGCGGCGGCCCGGCCGGCCGCATAAGCCACGAGGACATCGAGGCTTTTCTGGCGCGCGGACCTCAAGCCTCCAAACCCTCGGGGCTCATGCGCAACGATGCCGTCGAAGAGATAAAGATCGTCGGCCTGCGAAGAAAAATCGCGGAAAAAATGGCGCTGTCGGCGTCGCGCATTCCGCACATCACTTATGTCGAGGAGGTCGATGTCACGGCGCTCGAGGAATTGCGCGCAGTGCTCAACAAGGAGAAGCGCGCGGACCGGGTGAAGCTGACGCTGCTGCCCTTCCTGATGCGGGCGATGGTCAGGGCGACTGCCGAGCAGCCGCAGGTCAATGCGCTGTTCGACGACGAGGCCGGCATCGTGCGCCAATATGGCGGCGTGCATATCGGCATTGCCGCGCAAACGCCGTCCGGCCTGATGGTGCCGGTGGTGCGCCATGCCGAAGCGCGCGACATTTTCGATTGCGGGGCCGAAGTTTCCCGGCTTGCCGAGGCCGCGAAATCGGGCACGGCGACGCGCGAGGAACTTTCCGGCTCGACTATCACCATTACTTCGCTTGGCGCGATGGGCGGCGTGGTGACGACGCCGGTCATCAACCACCCGGAAGTGGCGATCATCGGCGTCAACAAGATGATGGTTCGCCCGGTGTGGGACGGCACGCAGTTCATCCCGCGCAAGATGATGAACCTGTCGTCCAGTTTCGATCACCGGATCATCGATGGCTGGGACGCCGCCGTCTTCATCCAGCGCATCAAGACGCTGATGGAAACGCCGGCGCTGATTTTCGTGGAGGGGTGAGGCATGAAGGACATCGCCTGTAAGCTTCTTGTCATCGGCGCGGGTCCCGGCGGCTATGTCTGCGCTATCCGCGCCGGCCAACTCGGCATCGATACGGTGATCGTCGAGGCGGGCAAGCCGGGCGGCACCTGCCTCAATGTGGGCTGCATCCCTTCAAAGGCCTTGATCCATGCGGCGGAAGAGTTCGACAAGGTTTCGCACCTGGCTGCGGGAAACAGCCCGCTCGGCATTTCCACGAGCGCCCCGACGCTCGATCTGGCCAAAACCATAGCCTGGAAAGATTCTATCGTTAGTCGGCTTAACGGCGGCGTTGCAAGCCTGCTCAAAAAGGCTGGAGTCAAGACGGTTCCGGGCCGCGCAAGGTTTCGCGACGGCAAGACGGTCGAGGTCGAGACCGAGACCGGCATGCAGATAATTCGCGCGGAGACGGTGGTGATCGCCACCGGGTCGGCCCCGGTCGAATTGCCGTTTTTGCCATTCGGCGGGCCGGTTATCTCATCCACGGACGCTTTGGCCTTGACGGAAGTACCCAAAAGGCTGGCCGTGGTTGGCGGCGGTTATATCGGGCTTGAACTCGGCACCGCCTTGGCCAAACTCGGCTCCAAGGTGACGGTGGTCGAAGCTTTGCCGCGCATTCTCGCGCAATACGACGCCGAACTGACGCGGCCGGTGACAAAGCGGCTTGCAGAACTCGGCATCAAGGTTTTGACCGGCACCAAGGCGAAAGGACTTTCGGCCAAGGGCGATGCGCTGCTGGTCGAGGCGGCGGACGGCGCGGATCAGAAGATCGGGGCGGACAGGGTGCTCGTCACGGTCGGGCGCAGGCCGGTGACTGGCGGTTGGGGCCTCGAGGAAATCGACCTGGCGATGACTGGAAAATTCGTCCGCATCGACGACCAGTGCCGCAGCTCGATGCGCGGCGTCTTTGCCATTGGCGACGTCACCGGGGAGCCGATGCTGGCGCACCGGGCCATGGCGCAGGGCGAAATGGTGGCGGAGATCGTCGCCGGCCACAAGCGAAGCTGGGACAAGCGGGCGATTCCCGCCGTGTGCTTCACCGATCCCGAACTCGTCACCGCCGGCCTGTCGCCGGAAGAAGCGAAAAAGCTGGGGCTGGAGGTCAAGGTTGGAAACTTTCCGTTCGCCGCCAATGGCCGCGCCATGACCAGACAAGGAGAGGACGGGTTCGTGCGTGTGGTGGCGCGGGCCGACAACCATCTGGTGCTGGGCATCCAGGCGGTCGGGCAGGGTGTTTCGGAATTGTCGGCCGCCTTCGGCTTGGCGCTGGAAATGGGCGCGCGGCTGGAAGACATCGCCGGAACGATCCACGCACACCCGACGCAGGGCGAAGGGTTTCAGGAAGCGGCGCTCAAGGCGCTTGGGCATGCGCTGCATATCTGAGGTGCCGAACACTGTCTCGGCGTCCTCCCGGGCGATCGGAGCATAGCTCCGTGAGACCCGGGACCCATGCCGTGACGACAGCCGGGTCGGACGCGAACGTGTCAGCAGCCAGCAGCCAACCGCCATCGTCACGGTATGGATCCCGGATAGCCACGCCGTCGCTGACGCTCTGGCGCTGGCTTCCGGGATGACGAGGTGGGGTGGTTATGCCGCTTGTCGGCGACGGCGCGGTTTTTGACCGCGCCGATGCGTGTCGAGAAAAAATCAGCTGGCCAGCCGTGTCACCGCTTCGTGCTGGGCGTAGGCCTGCCCGAACCGGTTGGCGAGGAAGGCGTCGAGCGAAATGTCTTCCTGGCGGACGAAGCCGGTTGCCGGCAGGCTGCCGTCGGCCAGCATGTCGAGCACGGCGCAGATGCCGGAGGCCGTGGTGATCTGGATGGCGCTGCGGACGGTCTTGCCAGCGCGCTGGCTATAGACCTTGTTGGCGTAGGTTTCCTGCATGAGCCGGCCTTGTCTGCGGCCCGAAACGGTGACGAAGACGATGACCACGTCCTGCGTCGTTGCCGGCAAGGCATTTTCAAAGATGTCCTTGATCAGCTCGCGGCGGTGGCGCAGGCCGAGATCGTTCAAGAGCGCCTTCATGATCGCCGCGTGGCCGGGATAGCGGATGGTGCGGTAGTTCAGCGTGCGCACCTTGCCTTTCAGCGTCTCGGCCAGCGTGCCGAGGCCGCCTGAGGTGTTGAACGCCTCATAGGTGACGCCGTCGAGCGAGAATTCCTCACGCTCTTCCAGCGGCGGCACTTCGACCAGTTCGCCCTCGACGATGGCCTCGCAGGGCTCGCAATATTCGTTGATGACGCCGTCCGTGCTCCAGGTCAGATTGTAGTTCAGCGCGTTCGACGGATATTGCGGCAGCGCGCCGACGCGCATGCGCACGCTTTCCAACGTGTCGAAGCGGCTGGCGAGATCGTTGGCGACTATGGAGATGAAGCCTGGCGCCAGCCCGCACTGCGGAATGAACGCGGTCTTGGCGTCACGCGCCAGTTCCTTGACGCGGCGCGTCGAGGCGACGTCCTCGGTCAGGTCGAGATAGTGCACGCCGGCATTTGCGGCCGCTTCGGCGATGCGCGTGGTCAGGTGATAGGGGGCGGCGCTCATGACGGCGAACTTGCCAGCCAGCGCTTTTTCGAGCGCGCCTTCGGCGGCGATATCCAATTCCAGCGTCGTCACGCCCTTGGGCAGGTCGAGCGCCTCGAGCTGGGCGGCGGCGCGATCGACGATGGTGACGGCGTAGTCGCCCGTTTCCGCCAGCATTGCGGCGATGGTGGAGCCGATCTTGCCTGCTCCGACGATGACGATTTCCTTCATGATGCCCTCCGAATGGTGTGTTTCGTCCAGCATCGCAGCTTGCCAGACGAAAGGAAGCGTGCGATCCGTCGATATAACGCCCTCTTTTAGACATTACGCCGATCAGGATCGTCATAATGCTGACAAATGCCGAACAAGCCCTGCTCGCGCTTTTGCGCGAAGACGCGCGCGCTTCGACGGCAGAACTGGCGCGCCGGCTTGGCGTGTCGCGCACCACCGTGCAAAGCCGCATCGAGCGGCTGGAGGCGCGCGGCGTCATTGCCGGCTATGGCGTGCGGCTGTCGCGCGACTACGAGCAGGGTCTGGTGCGGGCGCATGTGCTTTTGACGGTGACGCCAAAGCTCGCCGACCGGGTGGTTGCGGGCTTACGGGCGTTGCCGTCGGTCGAGACGCTGCACTCGGTGAGCGGCAATTTCGACATGATCGTCATCGTGGAGTCGCCGTCGATCGGCGATCTCGATGCGTTGATCGACCGCATCGGCGCGATGGAGGGAGTGGAACGCACGCTCTCCTCGATCATTCTCTCGACACGAATCGACCGCTAGCGGCGTGGCGATTCCGGGCGATGCAAATGTCTGTATCAAACCGGGCAAAGCGCCAGCTGTTCAAACGGGAGCAAGACATCATGATCGTTGAGCGGGTCGGAATCATCGGTGGAGCCGGGTGGCTGGGTTCAGCCATTGCTCAATCGCTCGTCGCGTCAGGGACCGTCGACCCGGCAAAACTCACTTGCTCATACCGGTCAACCAGGCCAGCCCGGCCGAGCGACTGGCGCTGGACACGGGACAATGTCGAACTTGTCGCCGGGTCCGACATCATCATCGTTTCGGTCCAGCCGGGCGACTGGCCCTCGCTTTCCTTCCGGGCCCCCGAAAAGCTGGTGATTTCAGTCATGGCCGGTATCAGGATGGCAAGCCTGCGCCAGCGCACCGGCGCAACGCGCCTGGCCCGCGCGCTGCCGAACGCTGCCGCGACGGTCCGGGCCTCCTATACGCCGATCTTCATGCACTCCGACATGGCCGACGATAGCGCAACGGTCTGTTCTCTCTTTGAAGCCTGCGGCAGCGTCGATCTCGTAACCGACGAAGGCCTGATCGACTATTTCACGGGAATGACGGGTTCCGGGCCGGCCTTTCCCGCGCTGCTCGCCGAGGCCATGATTGCCGACGCGCTCGATCGGGGGATCCCTTCCGAGGTGGCGCGCCGGGCAGCCGTCCAGACATTGATCGGGGCCGCACGTATCTTTGAGACGCAGGACGCCACGCCGGCAGAAACCGTCAAGGCCTTCGTTGACTATGGTGGCACGACGGCTGCCGCGATCTCGAAGATGCGAGAACTGGGCTTCGGCCCCGCCGTGCGGGCCGGGCTCGAAGCCGCTTACCTGAAAGCCCGGTCTCTCTCACGCGACTAAAGCACGTCGCGATCTTTCAGATTCGCTTGCCGAGCTTTAGATCTCTTTTTTCTCGCATGTCTCCCGAAACCGATTCCATTTTTCGGTGCGGTGCTCAGTCCCGCTTGGTCAGGACGCCGTAGAGGATGTTTTTGTTCTCTCCGAAAAACACCTTGGCATCGACGGCGTTGCGGTCGACGCTGGCGTTGACGATGTCCCACATCTCGGTTTCGGAGCGCAGCAGCAACTCCCAGTTCATGAAGGTTTCCATATAGCCGTCGACGCCGATATCCTGGGCGAAATTAGCGAAGAGGAAGACCCCGTTCGGCTTCAGCATCCGCATGCAGCACTGGGTAAGTTTTACCGCCACCTTGTGGGAAAGATAGTCGTAGAGGCCCGCCGCGTAGACGAAGTCGAACCGGCTTAGCCCGTAGGCGTCGGTCAGCAGGCCTCGTACCGAACCGTCGATCGCCTCGACCGCCGTTCCGCGAAAGTCCCGGATGATGGAACCGACGCTCTGCGGATCCTGGTCGAGTGCTACCCAGCGCCGGATATTTCCCTGGTGCAGGGCCTCCGACCGGTCAGCCTCACGCAGATGCCCGGCGGCAATGGTCAGGATTTCCGTTTCCTTGCCACGTGCGGCGGCGATCTCGTCGACATGCCGGGTCAGGATATCGCGCCGTTCCCGCACGGCGACCGATGACGAGACATCCTTCGTGTAGCCGTAGAGGGCCTGGCCGAGCGCGGAGGCGTTCGCGATCTCGGCTGCGACGCTCGCATGCCCGTAGATGAAGTCGAGCAATTGCGCGTCGCCGGAATAGCCCCTGGGCTTCTCGAACGACCACCGCGTAAACGGGTCCTGGAGAAAGAAATCGGATACCGGATGGTCCTGCGCGACCGGTATCAGTTCGCGCCAGGTTTCCGGGCCAATCCTGGCGCGTATCTTGTGGAGTTCCGCAGCGGTCCGCTCGACGATGGCTGCGGGTTCTTTTCCCTGTTCGAACTGCTGCTTCGCGATACCGAGAACAAGTGCAAGCTGATCTCTTGCCCCCGTAAACAGGTTGGGGCTGGAACCGGTTCTCGCGGAAACCGCCTCGGCGGCGATCGCTTCGGGCGTGATAAGACTTTCACCGTCGAGGACGAGTTCGTTCATGTGGTCAGTCCCAAATCATTAGCATTTTAACTAATTTATCGGGAGACGAGAGACTTGACCAGCCGCTTCGTAAATCTATGACGGCTCCGGATTTGGCTTGTGCCAATGGGCCGCCGTCAGTTTATGAAAAATTGACGGAATATCGCGTAACATTCCGTAAGAGGCAGCCGTTACTATCAGCCTGCGGGATTAGGCGATTGCAATGACGGAGCAGTACAGCGATTTCCACAAAGATGCGCAAAAACTCCTCGCTCCGCCGGGCGTAACGGAACGAACCGGCCGATGACCCAAGGATGGACTGCCCTGGTGGACAGCGGTCTTCGCAAGCAGCTGGAGCTGAGCGAAGAGGAGCTTCGTGCGCTCTACCGGCAGGAAGGCGATAGCGTTCGGAGAGCCGACGCCAGGAAGGGACTGTGGCTCGCGGTCGCGGTCTATCTGCTGTTTGCGGGGACCGATATCCTGCTCATCCCGGACGTCGCCGTCGTCACTGTCGCGGCTCGCCTTGTCGTCGCTGTGCTTGTTCTGGCCGCTATCGAAATGCAGGTTCGTGCAGCCGTCCATACGGAATGGCTCGACATAACCTGCGCTGCCGCGATCATTTCAGGCTATGTCGGCTGGCTGATTCCGGCTTTGGCTACGGCGTACACGCAAAACCTATCCTATTACATGATTTTCGGCGCCATCTTCATGATGGGCGCCAATTTATTTTTCAGCTTTCGCTTCGCCATTTCCATCATATCGTCCAGCACCATCTTCGTCATATTCTTTGTCGCGCTTTCCTTTTTCTCTTCGAGCGTGCCGTACACGGTCACGCTTGGAACCTTTTATCTTTCCTGTTTCATGTTCACGTCCTTCGTGAACTGGAAGCTGAACAAGGAGCGCTACAAGGTGTTCCTGAACGCGCTGGAGGCCAAGGCCCAGCACAGGGAGGCGACGGAGCGCGGGAAGGCGCTGCTGCGGCTGTCGCGAACGGACCCGCTGACCAACCTTCAAAATCGCCGGGCGGTCGATGAAAAGCTGCAGGAATACTGGAACGACTGGCAGCATGACGGCAAAAGCTTTGTCGCGGTCCTGATCGATGTCGATTTTTTCAAACGGTTCAACGATTATTACGGGCATCAGGAAGGCGACCGCTGCCTCGTCGTCGTCGCGAACGCGCTTAGCGCCACGATAGCCAGATATGACGGCTCTATCGGCCGCTACGGCGGTGAAGAGTTCATCGTTTTGGCCCATCTGCGGAAAAAGAAAGAGGTCGCCGCACTGGTGGAGGAGATCCGACGGGCGGTAGAGGAACTGACTGTCACGCATGAGCACCGGCGCGACGGCACCGCCATCGTCACGGTAAGCGTCGGCGCGTCCCTGACCCGGCAGGGCGCCGGCGCGAAACTGGAGAAGATCATTCACGAGGCTGACCGCGCGCTCTATCTGGCCAAGGCAAGTGGCAGAAACTGTGCCCGGCTGTTCGATCCTGACGATCCTGAAAGCAGCGACGAAAGCGAAAACATCGCCGCCTTGCTCAAGATCGCGGTCGACCAGCGCCTTGTTTCCCTCGTCTACCAACCGATCCTGGACGTCGCCTCGGGGCGCGTGGAGGCGGCGGAAGCCCTGATGCGCCTGACGACCTTCGACGGGACGGTGGTTCCGCCGAGCCAGTTCATTCCCGTGGCCGAGCGGACCGGCGCTATCCTGGAACTGGGCCGCTGGGCGCTCAGAACGGCGTGCCGGGAACTGCTGGCGGACAACGACATCGGCGTCGTCAGCGTCAATGTCTCGCCGATCCAGCTGGCCTCGGCGGGGTTCGCGTCTTCCGTCGCCGCCATCCTCGGCGAAACGGGCGCTTCCGGGAACAGGCTGGCCTTCGAGATCACCGAAGGCATCGAGATGGACATGCGCTCGAACGTCCTTCGCTGCATCGGCGACCTGAAGCTGCTGGGCATCCGGATATGGCTGGATGACTTCGGCACGGGTTTCGCCGGGCTGTCATGGCTTCGCCTGATCGATTTCGACGTGGTGAAGATCGACCGGTCGTTTATCAACGGCAGCAGCGACGCGAAAGGTCGCACGATGCTTCAGGATATTGTCGGCCTGGTCCGCAATCGCGGCCCCCGAATCCTGGCTGAAGGCGTCGAGCGCGAGGATCAGATGGCCCTGATCCGGGAACTGGGCATCGACCAGGCGCAAGGCTACCATATCGGCTGGCCGACCCCGGCGGAGAATTTCCGGATACAGTTGGGCAATCGCCATCCGCCGAAATCCGCCATGCAATCGGCCTGACGACTGCTCCTGAAGCACCGAAAGATGGGCGGCGGGACACGCTGGAGCGCCCGTAATCGTGGTAAACTCCCGAGTCACCCTGTTAGACAAAGTGCGGGCGGCGAACGTCCCCGCCCTTTATCCGCCTTGTTCGGATCGAATCGTGTTTTCGTGCGTTACTGATGCCATTGAGGGCTGGGACAACATTTTCGGAGAGATACGATGAAAAAGATTCTGGTGATGGTGGCGTTGTTGCTGCCGATTGCTGCCTGTTCCCAGACGGAACGGGGAGCCGCGATTGGTGGCCTCGGCGGAGCGGCCATCGGCAGCGCCGTAGCCGGCGATCCGGTTGAGGGCGCGATCATCGGCGGCGCCATCGGTGCTGTCGGCGGCGCGCTGATCGGCAACGCCAGCGAGCGCGGCCAATGTCGCTACCGCGACCGTCGCGGCCGCGTCTATGTGGATCGCTGCCCGTCCGGTGATCGCTACGAGAGCCGGGATTATGACCGCCGCGATTACAGGCGCCGGCACTACAACAACGGCTATTGATCGCATCGGTCATGGACCATGACGATCCGAAACGCGTAGCCCGCGTTTCGGCCTGACAAAAAAAGCTGCGCGAACCGGATGGCTCGCGCAGCTTTTATTTTTTGCGATGGAAGAAGGCTTACTCGGCGCTGGCTTCCGCTGGGGCTTCCGCCGGAGCGGCCGTTGCAGCGGCAACGGCTGCAGCGGCGTCTTCCTGCGCCTTCTGCAACAGGGCGGCGCGTTCCTGCGCCTTCTTGCCCGGCTCGCCCTTGGTCGGGTTGGAGCGGACTTCGCGCTTGACGATACCGGCTTCGTCGAGGAAGCGCATCACGCGGTCGGTCGGCTGCGCGCCGTGCGAGAGCCAATGCTTGACGCGGTCGGCGTCAACCTTGACGCGGTCGCCGTCCTTGGGCAGCAGCGGGTTCCATGAGCCGATCTGCTCGATGAAACGGCCGTCGCGCGGGCTGCGCGCATCGGCGATGACGACGTGGTAGTAAGGGCGCTTCTTCGAACCCGCACGGGCCAGCCTGATTTTCAGTGACATTCTTTTTCTCCTAAAGCTCTGTTTGTTGGATGACGGCTGGTTGTCAGCCGGTTTCGGACACGCCGTTTGAGGCGGCATTTTTATCACCACCGCTGTTCGAAGCGGCGATCTGCTCGTGGTGGCGGATGACTTCGCGCACGACGAAATTGAGGAATTTTTCCGCAAAATCCGGGTCGAGATGCGCGTCGTCAGCCAGCCGGCGCAGACGGGCGATCTGATCGGCCTCGCGGCTCGGATCGGCGGGCGGCAAGCCATGCGTCGCTTTGAGAACGCCGACCGCCTGGGTGCAGCGAAAGCGCTCGGCCAGCATGTGGATGAGGGCTGCGTCGATATTGTCGATGGAAGCGCGGTAATCCGCGAGGATTTTCCGTGCTTCCGCGATGGCTTTTTCTTCGTTCACAGCACCCTCACTTCTTCTTGCCCGATCCCGGGAATCCGCCGCCCAAGCCGGGAAGCTTCATGCCGCCGGGAAGGCCCGGCAAGCCGCCGGCGCCCATGCCGGGCAGGCCCTTGGGCAGTCCGCCGCCGAGGCCTGCCGCTTCGGCCTGCTTCTGCAGCGCCTCAAGCTGCTTCGGGTCCATCTTCGACAGGTCCGGCATGCCGCCGCCGGGCATCCCGCCCATGCCCCCGCCAAGGCCCATCTTGGAGGCCAGCCCGCCCATCATGGACCGCATCATGCCGCCGCCTTTGCCCTTGCCGCCCATGGCCTTCATCATGTCGGCCATGCCGCGATGCATTTTCAAAAGCTTGTTGATCTCGGCCGCATTCGTGCCGGAGCCGGCGGCGATGCGCTTCTTGCGGCTGTGCTTGAGAAGGTCGGGATTGGCGCGCTCGGCCCTGGTCATCGACGAGATGATGGCGATCTGACGGCCGAACATCTTGTCGTCCAGACCGGCAGCGGCCATCTGGTCCTTCATCTTGCCCATGCCGGGCATCATGCCCATGATGCCGCCCATGCCGCCCATCTTCGACATCTGCTGCAATTGCCCGGCAAGGTCGTTGAGGTCGAACTTGCCCGACTGCATCTTTTTCGCCATCGCGGCCGCTTGTTCGGCGTCGATGTTTTCGGCGGCTTTTTCCACGAGCGAAACGATGTCGCCCATGCCAAGGATGCGGTCAGCGATGCGCTTGGGATAAAACTCCTCCAGCGCGTCCATCTTTTCGCCGGTACCGATCAGCTTGATCGGCTTGCCGGTGACGGCGCGCATCGACAGGGCGGCACCGCCGCGGCCGTCGCCGTCCATGCGGGTCAGCACCAGGCCGGTAATGCCGACGCGTTCGTCAAAGCTTTTCGCCAGATTGACGGCGTCCTGACCAGTCAGCGAATCCGCGACCAGCAGGATTTCGTGCGGGGCCGCCATCTTCTTGATGTCGGCCATTTCGAGCATCAGTGGCTCGTCGATATGGGTGCGGCCGGCAGTGTCGAGAATGACGACGTCGTGGCCGCCGAGCCTGGCCGCCTGCACGGCACGCTTTGCGATATCGACCGGTGTCTGGCCGGCGACGATCGGCAGCGTCGCGACGTTCACCTGCTCGCCCAACTGACGCAACTGCTCCTGCGCGGCCGGACGGCGCGTATCGAGCGAGGCCATCAGAACCTTCTTGTTCTGGCGCTCGGTCAGGCGCTTGGCGATCTTGGCGCTGGTGGTGGTCTTGCCGGAGCCCTGCAGGCCGACCATCATGATGACGACCGGGGCGGGCGCGTTGAGATCGATCGGGACGCCTTCGTCGCCGAGCATGGCGATCAGCTCGTCATGGACGATCTTGACGACCATCTGGCCGGGCTTGATCGACTTGACGACGGCCGCGCCCACGGCCTTTTCGCGCACCTTGTCGGTGAACGAGCGCACCACTTCCAGCGCAACGTCGGCTTCCAGCAGCGCGCGGCGCACCTCGCGCAGGGCCGCCGTGACGTCGGCTTCCGACAGCGCGCCACGGCCGGTCAGGCCGTCCAGGATGGAACCAAGGCGTTCCTGGAGGGACTCAAACATCGACTATGCCGCAGCGCTTGAACGCCTCGGTTCCCTTTTGATCCCTGTCGGCCCGTCGGGCCTCCACGCCTCTTGAGCGCTCTTGCAGGCTCTCGAACATGCTTTTTCCTTTTCCCAGGCACCCGGATGATGCCGGAGAGGTAATGCGTCCGCGCCAGGCTTCCAAGTAAACCCTTGGGCAAAAAACCCAAAGCCAAAAGCACCCGGGGGCGCACAGCGCTGCCGGGTGTTGGCCTCCAGGATCGATTTACGGCCTAGCCTCGAAAGGTTTTGGCGTCCCGGTCGGCTTGCTCGGAGAAAAACTCGTCGCGGAATTCGCGCGGTGTAAACAGGAAAAACGCCGAAGAGTCAAGAAAGACGAGCGACGGGGTTCGACAGCGCCCTATATCGTAGCAGACGGAAAGCAGTCAGGGAGGCATGGCGATGGCGGACACCAGCAAAAAGATCCAGCCTTCGCCGCTGCCCGAAAACCATTCGGAGACCGTTACCGCCGCCGTCCATTATTACCGCGCCGAACTGGCGCGCATGGCCGGCTGGCGCGACCGCATCGACCGCACCACCAATTGGGCGATCACCGTGGTCGCGGCCCTTTTGTCGGTTTCGCTGTCGACGGCGTCGGCCCATCACGGCGTGCTGTTGTTCGCCATGCTGCTGGTCTATCTGCTTTTGATGATCGAGGCGCGGCGTTATCGTTTCTTCGACGTCTATCGCTTCCGGGTGCGGCAGATGGAGCGGCATTATTTCGCGCAGTTGTTTTCACCGGCGGAAGACTTTTCGGCAAACTGGACGCAAATCCTCGGCCAGAGCCTGCGCCAGCCCAAATTCTTCATTTCCTACGGCGACGCTTTTTCGCGTCGGCTGCGCCGCAACTATATCTGGATGTTCCTGATCCTGCTGCTGGCGTGGATATTGAAGATCTCGACGCCGCGCCTTCAGGAAGAGAATGCCGGCTCCGGTTTGGCCCATTCGCTGCAGGAGGTGCTGGCGAATGCCGGCTTCGGACCCATCCCCGGCTGGTTGATGGTTGCCGGCGTCGCGATCTTCTTCCTGTGGCTGCTGTTTGCCTCGCTGCGCACGCCCGATGATGCCGGCGAGGGTGATTTCGGCGAAGTGCATGTATGATGCAGACTCGAGAAAAGGCACCGGTTTTCGGGTTCTCTGGCGCTGGAATCGTCCCGATGCGAACCGGAAAAATCGCCTCACATTGCCCCTCCGCCACAATTATCCCTTGATCGTAAGCGAGTGCGCCGGTCGTCATTGACCGCCGGGTTGCCGAAACGACGGTGACAAGCCGGCGTTTCGCTGGCAAGTTCGCTTCGGGACGTGATTCAGGCAACCAGGAGAAAAACATGGCATTTCTTGCCAAGGGAAAGATTGTTGCGGCTGCGATTGCGGCGGTATTCGCGGCGACGGCAGGGGCTGAAGCTGCCGGCAAATGCGGCAAGGATTCGAGCGGCTTTGCCGCATGGGTCGAAGCCTACAAGGCGGACGCCAGGGCGCGCGGCATCGATACCGGTCCAATGGCCGGCGTCAAATATGACCGCGGTGTCATCAAGATCGACCGCAACCAGCATGCCGCCTTCAAGGGCACGGTAGAGCAGTTCCTGGCGCGCCGCGCACCCGCCTCCTACGTCAAGAAGGCCAAGGGCTACATGAAATCGCAAGGCCCGCTGCTGAACAAGATCGAGAAGCGCTACGGCGTTCAACCCGAAGTATTGTTGGCCATCTGGGGCATGGAAACCGGCTTCGGCGCCAATTCCGGCAACAAGGCCGTATTCGGCCCGCTGGCGACGCTGGCCTATGATTGCCGCCGCTCGGCCTTTTTCACCAATGAACTGAATTCGGCCCTCGAGATCGCCCAGAAGGGTTACATCGCCGCCTCCCAGATGAAGGGAGCCGGCTTTGGCGAACTCGGCCAGACGCAGTTCCTGCCGTCCAAATACCTGCAATTCGCGGTCGATTTCGACGGCGACGGCCGCCGCGACCTGATCCACTCGCGCGCCGACGTGCTGGCTTCGACGGCCAATTTCCTGCGCGGCCATGGCTGGAGCGCCGGCGGCGGCTACGGGCCGGGACAGGCCAATTACGGCGTCTGGAACGACTGGAACCGCGCCACGATCTACCAGAAGGCGCTGGCCGAGTTCGCGCGTCGTATCGCCAACTGATAACCGGCTGCCCATTCCGCCCCATCACGCCCGACCGGAATGACCCGGCCGGGCGTTTTTGTTCTCGAAGCAAATCTGCTTTACGTACCTCAAAATTCCCGCTAGGTTCATCCTGGTGGGAGGGTTTCAGGTGCGTCCGACGGTTCACGATGTAGCGGAAGAGGCCGGCGTCAGCCTGGCGACGGTGGACCGCGTGCTCAACAAGCG
This sequence comes from Mesorhizobium sp. A623, assembly GCF_054489405.1. NCBI lineage: Bacteria > Pseudomonadati > Pseudomonadota > Alphaproteobacteria > Hyphomicrobiales > Phyllobacteriaceae > Mesorhizobium > Mesorhizobium sp. A623. Next base: position 23,664 of record NZ_JBTMXB010000006.1, on the reverse strand, counting down.
GCCCGGCGTCAAGGCGGTGACCGTGGCACGGGTCGAGACCGCCGTCGCGAGACTGGGTTTCGTGCGCGACATTTCGGCCGCCAACCTCGCCAAGCAGCGCATCTACCATCTCGCCTTCATCATCCCCGAAGGGCCAAACAGCTTTATGCGCGGGATGGAGCGGGAACTGGAGCAGATCGCGTCGCGTTCGGCGCTGGATCGCACGATCATCGACATCGTCAAGGTTCCGGCTTTCGACGGTGCCGCCCTTGCCGGCGCAATCGAAAAGTTCGACACCGCTACCGTTTCAGGCGTCGCGCTGGTGGCGACGGAATCGCCCGCCGCCGGCGAAGCATTGGCGCGGCTGCGGCAGGCGAACATTCCGGTCGTGACCATGGTTTCCGACATGCCCGCCTCGCGGCGCGACCATTATGTAGGCATCGACAACGTGGCCGCCGGTCGTTCCGCCGCAAGCCTCATCGGGCGTTTTATCGGGCCAAAAACGGGCAAGATCGCGCTCGTCGCTGGCTCGATGCTGGTCCGCGACCATGTCGAGCGCCGCATGGGCTTCGATCAGGTGATACGGGCCGAATTTCCCGGCCTCGAATGCCTGCCGGTGCTGGAGGGGCGCGACGACGCCGACATCACCCGCAAGCTGCTGGGCGATTGTCTGGAACACGAGCCGGGCGTCGTCGGCATCTACAGCATCGGCGCGGGCAATCGCGGCGTCATCGACGTGCTTCAGAGCAAGCCCACCTATCGCGATCTGGTGGTCGTGGCGCACGAACTGACGGACCATTCCCGCAAGGCGCTGCGTGACGGCCTGTTCGACGCCGTCATCAACCAGGATGCGGGCCATGAGATACGCAGCGCGGTGCGGTTGCTGAAAGCCGCAATCGATGGAAGCAGGATCGTCGAAGGGCAGGAAAACATCCGCATCGAAATTTATCTTCGCGACAACCTGCCATGAGCGATGAAGCTGTGCTAGTTTTGAGGTACGTAAATCTAAATCAACTCGACTTGCCCGCCACGGGCGATCTTTCGACCAGCTTGCTAAGGACTGCACCAGAATGACCACCGGATTTTTCGGCGACATCAAGACCGCCAGTTACGAGGGCCCGGATTCGACCAATCCCCTCGCCTATCGCCACTACAACAAGGACGAGGTCGTCGCCGGCAAGCGGATGGAAGACCATCTGCGTTTCGCCGTCGCCTATTGGCATTCCTTTGCCTGGCCGGGCGGCGATCCGTTCGGCGGCCAGACCTTTGATCGCCCATGGTTCCCCAAGGCGGGCGGCATCGACACGATGCAACTGGCCAAGCTCAAGGCCGACATTGCCTTCGAGATGTTTACCGCGCTCGATGCGCCCTATTTCTGCTTCCACGACGCCGACGTGCGGCCGGAGGGCGACAGTTTTTCCGAAAGTGCGGCGCGTCTCGACGAGATCGCCGACTATATCGGCGGCAAGATGGAAACGGCCGGCACCAAGCTGCTTTGGGGCACGGCTAATCTGTTTTCCAACCGCCGCTTCATGGCGGGCGCCGCGACCAATCCGGACCCTGACGTGTTCGCCTATTCGGCGGCGACGGTGAAGGCCTGCATGGACGTCACCCAGCGCCTCAAGGGCGAGAACTATGTGCTGTGGGGCGGTCGCGAAGGCTATGAGACGCTGCTCAACACCGACCTCAAGCGCGAGCGCGAACAGGCCGGGCGCTTCCTGTCCATGGTGGTCGATTACAAGCACCGCATCGGCTTCAAGGGCGCGATCCTGATCGAGCCGAAGCCGCAGGAGCCGACAAAACACCAGTACGATTATGACGTCGCCACCGTTTACGGCTTCCTCAAGGAGTTCGGGCTGGAGAACGAGGTGAAAGTCAATATCGAGCAGGGTCATGCCATCCTCGCTGGCCATTCCTTCGAACACGAACTGGCGCTGGCCGATGCGCTCGGCATTTTCGGTTCCATCGACATGAACCGCAACGACTACCAGTCCGGTTGGGACACCGACCAGTTTCCCAACAACGTGCCGGAAATGGCGCTAGCCTATTATCAGGTGCTGCAGGCAGGCGGCTTCACCACAGGCGGCACCAATTTCGACGCCAAGCTTCGCCGCCAGTCGCTCGATCCGCAGGACCTGCTGATCGGCCATATCGGTGCGATGGATTGCTGCGCGCGCGGTCTCAAGGCAGCCGCGAAAATGGTCGAGGGCAAGGCTTTGTCCGGGCCGCTAGCTGAACGCTATGCCGGCTGGAACTCGGCGGAGGCAAAGGCAATGCTATCCGGCAAACGCACGCTGGAGGACATCGCCGGGCGCGTTATTGACGAAAAAATCGAGCCGCAGCCGCGTTCCGGCCGGCAGGAATATCTGGAGAACATCGTCAACCGCTACGTCTGAAACGGGTCAGGAGCCGGGAGGAGAAAAAGAATGTCAGGCAAGGGAGGGTGTTGCCGTACTGTCGCGCACGATCAGCTCGACCGGCAGAACCTGGCTTTCGCTGCCGTGCGCGCCGGCTGTGTCCCCCTTGCGCTCGCCCTCGATCAACCTCAGCAGGATCTTGGCCGCCGTCTCGCCGATCGCGGCGCGTGGCTGGCGGATGGTGGTCAGCGACGGGATCAAATGCTCGGACATTTCGAGATCGTCGAACCCGACGACGGACACGTCCGCGGGCGCGTGGATGCCGTGCCGGTTCAGTTCCGACATGAAGCCACAAGCCATGGCGTCGCTGGACAGGAACACCCCCGTCGGTCGCTGCTCCAGCGCCAGCCACTGGCGGGCGGCTACAATTCCGGAAGCCAGCGTGAAATCGCCGTCGAAAAACCAGCGTTCATCGCTCGCAAGCCCGGCACGGGCAAGGGCTGCACGCACGCCCACCGCGCGTTGCTGCGTCAAGACATTGTCGGGCGGCCCCATGACATGGCCGATCCGGCGGTGGCCAAGCGAAACCAGATGATCGACGGCAAGCATCGCGCCGTGATGGTTGTCAATGGTGACGCTCGGCTGGTCGTCCACCCACTCGCAGGCGAAGATCACCGGAGGCTGCGCCATGCGGCCACGCCCGCTAAACGTGTTTTCCGGCAGCGTGCCATCCAGCACGATCAGGCCGTCGGCCCGATTGTTGTGGAGATATTCGGCGATCTGGCGGTCCGCGCCCTTCGGTTCCTGTGTGTCGGCGACGAGCACGTTGAGGCCGGCCGCCGAAGCGACATGGGCGATGGCCGACAGGATCAGCGAGAAGAACGGATTGGACAGATGCGGCACCAGAACGACAATGCCGCCGGTCTGCTGGCGGCGCAGGTTCCGGGCCGCGTGGTTGATGCGGTAGCCGGTCTGCGCGACGGCGGCCAGCACCGCGTCGCGCGTCTTAGCCGAAACCAGGTCGGGATGCGACAACGTACGGCTGACCGTGGCCGTCGATACGCCGGCCGCCCGCGCGACATCGCCGATGCGGGGATTGGTTCTGGTCAAGGCGTCGTCCATTTTTACTCCGAACCGGTGCGCGACCCACAATACCCGAGGCCGGGCTTGCGCCTTGTGCGCGATTTTCCCGCGCGGATCAAATCGCGGCCGAACGTTTCAAACTGGCCGCTCTTGACTGTCATCGGCGCTTCGGTAATGGTTGGTGTAATCGATTACATCCTATAATTTCATGGATGACAAGCGCGGAGGATCGGCTTTGCCGGCGCGCTGAAACGGAAGAGCGGGTGTCACTCCGCAGGAGGACTGAATGAAGACGATTAAAGGCCCAGCCATTTTCCTGGCGCAATTCGCGGGAGATGCCGCGCCCTTCAATTCATTCGATTCGATCTGCGAATGGGCCGCTGGCCTCGGCTACAAGGGCGTGCAGATCCCGACCTGGGATGCGCGGCTGTTCGACCTGAAGAAGGCGTCGGATTCCAAAACCTATTGCGACGAGATCAAGGGCGTTGCCGCCAGCCACGGGCTGGAGATCACCGAACTGTCCACGCATCTTCAGGGCCAGCTGGTCGCGGTGCATCCGGCCTATGACGCCGCCTTTGACGGCTTTGCAGCGCCCGAAGTGCGCGGCAACCCGGCCGCGCGCACCGAATGGGCAAACGATCAGGTCCGGCGCGCGCTTCGCGCTTCAAAGCATTTCGGCCTCAAGGCGCATGCGACGTTTTCCGGCGCGCTGGCCTGGCCCTATATCTATCCGTGGCCGCAGCGCCCGGCGGGTCTGGTCGAGGCCGCCTTCGACGAGCTGGCCAAGCGCTGGACGCCGCTGCTCGACTGTGCCGAGGAAAACGGCGTCGATGTCTGCTATGAAATCCATCCCGGCGAAGATCTGCATGACGGCATCAGCTACGAGATGTTCTTGCAGCGGGTAAACAACCATGCGCGGGCGAACCTGCTCTACGATCCCTCGCATTTCGTCCTGCAGCAGCTCGACTATCTCGACTACATCGACATCTATCACGAGCGCATCAAGGCGTTTCACGTCAAGGACGCCGAGTTCAACCCGACGGGGCGGCAAGGCGTCTATGGCGGCTTCCAGAACTGGGTGGATCGCGCCGGCCGTTTCCGCTCGCTCGGCGACGGGCAGGTCGATTTCGGCTCCATCTTCTCCAAGCTGACGCAATATGGCTACGATAGCTGGGCCGTGCTGGAATGGGAGTGCTGCCTGAAGCATCCGGAAGACGGCGCGGCTGAGGGCGCGCCCTTCATCCAGCATCACATCATCCGCGTCACGGAAAAGGCATTCGACGATTTTGCCGGGGCCGGCACCGACGATGCGGCCAATCGCAAGATGCTTGGCCTGGCATAGGGAGACGGACATGACGATCAAGGGCAGCAGGCAGGAAGTACAGGCGGGGCGCATCCGGCTTGGCATGGTCGGCGGCGGGCAGGGCGCTTTCATCGGCGCGGTACACCGCATCGCGGCGCGCCTCGACGACCAGTTCGAGCTGGTGGCCGGCGCACTGTCTTCGGACCCGGCTCGCGCCATGGCTTCGGCGGCGGAAATCGGCATCGCGCCCGACCGCTCCTATGGCTCCTACGAGGAAATGGCCAAGGCGGAAGCGGCAAGGCCCGACGGCATCGAAGCCGTGTCCATCGTCACCCCCAACAATGTCCATGCGCCGGCCGCCCGCGCCTTTCTGGAAGCCGGCATCCATGTCATCTGTGACAAGCCGATGACGACCACCGTTGCCGAAGCCGAAGCTCTGGTCGATCTGGTGAAGCAGACCGGCAAGGTCTTCGTTCTGACCCACAATTATACCGGCTATCCGATGATGCGGCAGGCGCGCGCCATGGTCGCTGCCGGCGAACTGGGCGAGCTTCGGCTGGTGCAGGCGGAATACCCGCAGGACTGGCTGACCGAGCGGGCCGAGCTTGCCGGCTCCAAGCAGGCCGAATGGCGCGCCGATCCGAAGCGCTCGGGCGCTGGCGGCTCCATCGGCGATATCGGCACCCACGCCTACAATCTGGCGGCCTTCGTCAGCGGGCTCGAGACGGATGATCTTCTGGCGCAGCTGACGACCTTCGTGCCGGGAAGGCTGCTCGACGACGACGTGCAGATATTGCTCCGGTACAAGGGCGGCGCGCGCGGCATGCTGTGGGCCAGCCAGGTCGCGGTCGGCCATGAAAACGGGTTGAAGCTGCGCGTCTATGGCAGCAAGGGCGGGCTGGAATGGACGCAGGCCGACCCTAACTATCTGTGGTTCACTCGCTTAGGCGAGCCAAAGCAATTGTTGACCCGCGGCGGGGCCGGTGTGTGGCCGCAGGCCGCGCGCGTCAGCCGCGTGCCGGGCGGCCATCCGGAGGGTTATCTGGAAGGCTTTGCCACGATCTATGCCGAGGCCGCGCGCGCCATTCGCGCCGCAAGCAGCGGGACGGCACTGGACGCCGACGTGCTTTATCCGACCGTGCAGGACGGGCTTGACGGCATGCGCTTCATCGACGCGGCGGTCGCCTCATCGAAAGCCGGCAATGTGTGGACGAAAGTGGGATGAGCCCTTTCGCCGACCTCGCTCCTCTCAATCCCGGCGTGCCGCTACTGGAAGCGGTCGGCCTGTCGAAATCCTTCGGCCCGGTCGAGGTGTTGAAGGACGTCAGCCTTGGCGTCAATCCGGGCGAGGTCCATGCCATCATCGGCGAGAACGGGGCCGGCAAATCGACGCTGATGAAGCTTCTGTCCGGGCACCTTCAGCCGACGCGGGGAGAACTGCATATCGGCGGCGAGACCGTGACGCTGACGGGGCCGGTCGACGCCGAACGGCGCGGCATCGTTTTGGTGCATCAGGAAATCCTGCTCGCGCCCGATCTGACTGTGGCCCAGAACGTCTATCTCGGCCGCGAACTGCACAAGCGGGGCCTCGTCGGGAGCATCGTTGTCGATGACCGCGCCATGAACGCCGGAGCGCATCAGGCCGTGCGCGACCTTGGCGCCGACATCGATCCCGACGTGGTGGTCGGCCGCCTTTCCATCGCGCAGCGTCAACTCATCCAGATCGCGCGCGTGCTTCTGGTGCCGCACCGCGTCGTGATCTTCGACGAGCCGACCGCCTCGCTGACCCCGGTAGAGACGGACGCCCTGCTCAAGGTGATTGCCGCCATTCGCGCCAAGGGTGTCGGCGTCTTCTACATTTCGCACCGGCTGCCGGAAGTGAAGGAAATCGCCGACAAGGTGACGGTGCTGCGCGACGGAAAGCTGGTCGCCAGCCATCCGGCCCGCGAACTGGAGCCGGTCGACATGGCGCGGCTGATGGTCGGCCGCGACGTGGCAAAACTCTACCCCGACCGCCACACGGAAGCCGTTCGGGAAACGGTGCTGGAAGTCGAGGACTTTTCGGTTCCCGGCTACGCCCAGCACGCCTCGTTCCAGCTGCGCAAGGGTGAGATTTTGGGCTTTGCCGGCCTTGTCGGCGCGGGGCGCACCGAACTGATGGAAGGCATCGTTGGCCTCCGGCCCGGTCGTGGCGCGCTGCGCATCAACGGCAAGACGGCTCATTTCCAGAATGTCGACGCCAGCCTGAAGGCCGGTATCGCCTATCTGAGTGAGGATCGGAAGGGCAAGGGCCTGCTCCTGGCCGAGGATTTGCGCATCAACCTGACGCTTGCCTCGCTGGACAGGTTCCAGCGCGGCCTGCAGGTCGACCGCGCCAAGGAACGCGTCGCCCTCGACAAGGCCATCGGCGAGTTCGACATTCGCGCCGGCCGCAAGGACATGCTTGCCGGGCAACTGTCGGGCGGCAACCAGCAGAAGCTGCTGCTGGCCAAGATGATGATGACCGATCCCGGCATCATCATCATCGACGAGCCGACGCGCGGCATCGATATCGGCACCAAGGAACAGATCTACAAATTCATCGCCGAGCTTTCCGCGCAAGGGCGTTCGATCATCGTCGTCTCGTCCGAGATGCCGGAACTGATCGGCATCTGCGACCGCATCGTCGTCATGCGCGGCGGCCGCCTCGTCGGCGAAGTGTCGGGCGAACACATGAACGAAAACGAGATCGTCGTCATGGCGACGGGCGTCAAATCCGGGGAGGCCGCATAGCGGATCGACAATGACCGACCTCGCAGCGAGCAATCAAAAAGTCCGGAAATCGTGGAAGGACATCGACCTGAGGGCGGTCGCGCCCTTCGTCGCGCTGGCTTTGCTTCTGGTGCTTGGCACTTTCGCCAACCCGAATTTCCTGGGCGTCGACAACCTCCTCAACGTCATCACCCGCAGCGCCTTCATCGCCATCATCGCGGTCGGCGCCACCTTCGTGATCGCCGCCGGCGGCCTCGATCTGTCGGTCGGCTCCATGGTGGCGTTCGTTGCCAGCCTGATGATCCTGTTCATGAACAGCGGCGTGATCGCCGACCCGGCCCTCATGCTGGTTGCCGCCATGGGCGTGGCCATCGTTGTCGGCCTGGCTTGCGGGCTTGCCAACGGCCTCGTCACCACGGTCGGGCGCATCGAGCCGTTCATCGCGACGCTCGGCACCATGGGCATCTATCGCGGCCTTACCACTTGGCTGTCGCAGGGCGGCGCGATCACCGTGCGTTCGCCCGAAATCCAGACGCTCTACCGTCCGGCTTATTTCGGCTCGGTGCTGGGCGTTCCTGTGCCGATCATCATCATCGTGGCGGTGGCACTCATCGGCGCGTTCGTGCTGCATCGGACCCGCTACGGACGCCATGTGCTGGCCGTCGGCTCCAATGAGGACGTGGCGCGCTATTCGGCCATTCCGGTCGACCGCGTGCGCACCGTCACCTACATCATCCAGGGCCTGTGCGTCGCCGTGGCTTGCCTGCTCTACGTGCCCCGCCTCGGCTCCACCTCGGCCACCACCGGCCTGATGTGGGAGTTGCAGGCGATCACCGCCGTGGTGGTCGGCGGCACCGCGCTACGCGGTGGAGTCGGCCGCATCTGGGGCACGGTGTGCGGCGCGTTCATCCTCGAAATCGTCGGCAACATCATGCTTTTGTCGAACTTCGTCAGCGAATATCTGATCGGCGCCATACAGGGCGCGATCATCATCATTGCGATGCTCGTCCAGCGTTCGCTGGTGCGGAAATCGTGAATGGCCGGATTGTCGGGTCGCCCGGTCGTCGATCAACTGACCTGAAGCTCTTGGGAGGTAACTATGCGTAAGCGAATGTTGGGCTTGGCCGTCGCCATGGCGGCCCTAATGGGCGTGGCTCACGCCGAAGACAAGAAAGTGACGATCGGCGTTTCGATACCTGCGGCCGACCATGGCTGGACCGCCGGCATCGTGTACCACGCAGAGCGCGTGGCCAAGCTTCTGATGGCAGAACATCCGGGGTTGAACGTCATCGTCAAGACCTCAGCGGATGCGGCGTCGCAGGCCAACGCGGTCCAGGATCTGGCCGTGCAGGGCATCGACGCGCTGGTCATCCTGCCGTCCGATCCGGACCCGCTGGTCAATGCCATCAAGGAAGTCAAGGACACGGGCACCTTCGTGACGCTGGTCGACCGTGCGCCGTCGAACAACGACGATTCGGTGCGTGACCTCTATGTCGCCGGCAACAACACCGCCCTTGGCGCTGTCGCTGGCAAATACATCAAGGACACCACCCCGGATGCCCAGGTCGTCGTCATTCGCGGCCTGCCAATTCCGATTGACCAGCAGCGCCAGGACGGCTTCGACAAGGCGATCGAAGGCTCGGGCGTGAAGGTGCTGGAAAAGCAGTTCGGCAACTGGAACCGCGACGACGCCTTCAAGGTGATGCAGGACTATCTGACCAAGTACCCCAAGATCGACGCGGTCTGGTGCCAGGATGACGACATGGCCGTCGGCGTGCTGCAGGCCATCGAGCAGGCGAAGCGCACCGACATCCAGTATGTCATCGCCGGCGCGGGTTCCAAGGACATGATCAAGAAGGTCATGGACGGCGACAAGATGGTCCCGGTGGACGTGCTGTATCCGCCGGCAATGATCGGCACGGCGATGGAACTCACCGCCAGCAACTTCTACGATCAGGTTCCGGTTCGCGGCACCTTCATCCTCGACGCCACGCTGGTGACCAAGGACAATGCGGAAAGCTTCTACTTCCCGGATTCTCCGTTCTGATTCTTTTTCGCCTCAAAAATGAAAAACCCGGCCTCGCGCCGGGTTTTTTTATGTCGATTTGTACCCGCGAGCAGCGCCCGCTGGCCGAAGCCTACTTGCCGCGATTGCGGGCGGCCAGCGTGCGCAGGCGCAGCGCGTTGAGGCGGATGAAGCCTTCTGCGTCCTTCTGGTCGTAGGCGCCACGGTCGTCCTCGAAGGTGACGAGGTCGTTGCGGTAGAGCGATTTTGGCGACTTGCGGCCGGAAACGATGACATTGCCCTTGTAGAGCTTCAGCCGCACCGTGCCCTCGACGTCTTCCTGGCTCTTGTCGATCATCGCCTGCAGCATGACGCGCTCCGGCGAGAACCAGAAGCCGTTATAGATCAGTTCGGCATAGCGCGGCATGAACTCGTCCTTGAGATGCGCGGCACCTCGGTCGAGCGTGATGGATTCGATGCCGCGATGCGCGGCCAGCAGGATGGTGCCGCCCGGCGTCTCATAGACGCCACGGCTCTTCATGCCGACGAAACGGTTCTCGACCAGATCGAGCCGGCCAATGCCGTTGTCGCGGCCAAGGTCGTTGAGCGCCGCCAGCATCGAGGCAGGAGATTTTTTCTTCCCGTTCAACGCGACCGGATCACCTTTGAGAAATTCAATCTCGATCTCGGTGACGACATCGGGCGCGTCCATCGGCGAAACGCTGCGCTGATGCACGAATTCCGGCGGCTCGACCCACGGGTCTTCCAGCACCTTGCCCTCGGAAGAGGAGTGCAGAAGGTTGGCATCGACCGAGAACGGGGCGTCGCCCTTCTTGTCCTTCGGCACCGGAATCTGGTGCTGTTCGGCAAAGTTCAACAGGTCGGTGCGTGACTTGAACGCCCAGTCGCGCCACGGCGCGATGACCTTGATGTCGGGGTTGAGCGCATAGGCGGCCAGTTCGAAGCGGACCTGGTCGTTGCCCTTGCCGGTCGCGCCATGGGCGACGGCGTCCGCGCCGGTTTCCCGCGCGATGTCGACCAGATGCTTGGAGATCAGCGGGCGCGCAATCGAGGTGCCGAGCAGGTAGCAGCCTTCATAGACGGCGTTGGCGCGGAACATCGGAAAGACGTAGTCCTTCACGAACTCCTCGCGCACATCCATGACGCGGATGTCCTTGATGCCCATCATCTCGGCTTTCTGGCGCGCCGGCTCCAGTTCACCGCCCTGGCCGAGGTCGGCGGTGAAGGTGACGACCTCCGCGCCGAGTTCGGTCTGCAGCCATTTCAGGATGATCGAGGTATCGAGACCGCCCGAATAGGCAAGCACGACCTTCTTGACGTCTTTGAGCTTGGACATTCTTTCCGCCGTTCCGTGATAAAGGTTGGAGGCGAGGTATCACGCCGTTTCCGGGTACGGCAAGAGGTGAGGCGATTAGCCGGGTTTTCGTGCGGCTCTTAAAGCCCCCTCTCACAAATTTTCCAAACGGGTTTTATTGGGACCAATCGACATTCAGCGATCGGAGCGTGATATGTCGATTGGTCCAGGGTCAGAGTGTTAGTCGGCGCTGCTATCGCCAACGCCGTCCAGTTCCTCGATGGCTTCGTCCGGCAGGACCAGTTCGGCCGCGGCAAGGTTCTCCCGCAGATGCCCGACGGAAGACGTTCCGGGGATCAGCAGGATATTCGGCGCGCGGCGAAGCAGCCAGGCCAGCGCAACCTGCATGGGTGTCGCGCCTAGACGAGCAGCGACACCGGACAAGGTCGACGACTGCAGCGGGGTGAACCCGCCAAGCGGAAAGAACGGCACATAGGCGATGCCCTCGCGCCCAAGATCATCGATCAGGCCATCGTCGTCCCGATGCGCCAGATTGTACTGGTTCTGCACCTCGACGATTTCGCAGATGCGACGGCCTTCCGCTATCTGGACCGGCGTGGCGTTGCTCAAGCCGATATGGCGCACCAGACCCTGCCGTTGGAGTTCGGCGAGAGCGGAAAGCGGCGCTTCGATCGGCCCTTCGGCGGGGCCGTGCGTATCGAACATCAGCCGGAGATTGACCACATCCAGCACGTCGAGGCCTAGATTGCGCAGATTTTCGTGTACCGCCTGGGTCAGTTCTTCGGGCGAAAAGGCTGGCAGCCACGATCCGTCCTCGCCCCGCCGCGCGCCGATCTTGGTCACGATAAGCAGATCGTCGGAATAGGGGTGCAGCGCCTCGCGGATCAATTTGTTGGTGACGTGCGGGCCGTAGAAATCGCTGGTGTCGATGTGGTTCACCCCGGATGCCACGGCCTCGCGCAGCACGGCCAGAGCCGCGTCGTGGTCCCTGGGCGGGCCGAAAACGCCCGGCCCCGCGAGTTGCATGGCGCCGTAGCCCAGGCGGTTCACGCTGCGGCCGCCTAAGATAAAGGTGCCGGACTTGTCGATATTGGTCATGGTCGATCTCCTATCAAGATGAACCGAAGATAGTCGCTATGCGGCCTGTTGATAATTAGGTACAATCCGAACAGCTTGTGCGGAGTACCGAACAATGAAGGGCGACCTGTCCGATCTGAATGCCTTTGTCGCGGTGGCGCGCGCCGGCGGCTTTCGCGTGGGAGCGCGGGCCAGCGGCCTGAGCGCTTCGGGTCTGAGCGAGGCCGTGCGTAGGCTCGAAGCGCAGCTTGGTGTCCGGCTCCTCAACCGGACGACGCGCAGCGTCGCTCCCACCGAAGCCGGCAAGGGCCTGCTGGAGCGGCTTAGCCCGGCATTCGCCGAGGTTGAAGCTGCCCTCGACGCCGTGACCGGCTTTCGCGACAGGCCGGCGGGAATGCTCAAGCTGAACGTTCCGGTCAGCGCTGCTCGCCTGGTGCTGCCCGCTATCGTTCCGCAATTCCTCGACGCCTATCCCGACATCCGGCTGGAAGTGATCACCGAGGAAAGCTTCGTCGACGTGCTGGCCGCTGGGTGTGATGCAGGCATCCGTTACGACGAGCGGCTGGAGCAGGACATGATTGCGGTGCCGATCGGACCGCGCGTCCAGCGCTTCGCCGCCGCCGCCTCCCCTTCATACCTTGCCAGCCATGATCGGCCGGAACATCCCCGCGACCTGCTCGACCATGCCTGCCTGCGCAGTCGCTTTTCCGGGCGGGCCGTCACCCCGTGGGAATTCGAGCGCAACGGCAAGACGATAGAAGTCGATCCAACAGGGCCGCTCATCGTGCGGGCAGGTGGAGGGGTCGATCTCGCCGTCGATGCGGCAATCGCGGGAAACGGCATCATTTACTTGTTCGAAGAATGGCTGCGCCCGCATTTGCGGAGCGGCGCCCTCCAGCCCGTCCTCGAACCATGGTGGCCGCGTTTTTCCGGGCCGTTCCTTTACTATCCCGGTCGCCGCCTCGTGCCGGCGCCGCTGCGCGCCTTCATCGATTTCATCAAGGCGTCCGCCAACCGGGCCTGACGTCCGCCCGGCTCGGAGACGACTCTATCCTTGAGGGGAGCGAGGGCGTTGAACGGTCGCTCCATCCGATATGCTGCATCCCGGCCGAACTTCGGCCGGGATGCAGGGAGTTTCGGTTACTCGGCGATCTTGCCGCAGGTGGTCAGCGCGTCTTCCGGCGTACAGACCTCGGTGCCGGTCTTGATGAACGGCTCAACGGTTTCGCCCTTGGTCAGCTTGTCCAGCGCCATGATGGTTTCGTAGCCCATGTCGTAAGGGCGCTGGCCGATATTGTAATGGCTGAGGCCTTCGGCGAGCAGCGGCAGCTGCGGGCCGAAATTGTCGCCGAATACCACCACCAGATCCTTGCTGTCGAGACGGGCCTTGAGCGGCTCCATTGCCTGCTTGTAGGCCTGCGGCGCGTACTGCGCCCAACCGCCGACCGCAACGAAGGCGCTGAGTTCGGGATTGTTGGTCATGACGTCGCGAACCTGCTGGGCCGCCAGCGTGATGTCGTCATTGTTGTAGACCGGGCAACCTGCCGGCTCCGTCCAGCCATTCTGGCCGGTCAGCGTATCCACGCCCTTGTCCTTGGCGACGCCGGCCAGCGTGTCGCGGATACCCTGGACGCGCGCCTTCAGGTTTTCGGAAGCCGGCGCGCCCGACTGGATGCAGACGGTTCCGCCGCTTTTCTTGTTGTCGAGCACCTTTTGCGCCAGCGCAATGCCGAATTCGTAATTGTCGGTGCCGATATAGGTGGAGCGCAGGCCGGCGTCTTCCGGCAGGACGTCGGTGTCGAAGGTGACGACCGGAATGCCCCTTTCCTTGGCCATCTTCATGATGCGGGCCATCGCCTTCGGATTGCCGGCAGAAATGCCGAGGCCGGCAACGCCGCGCGTGACCATGTCCTGAGCAAGCTGGACCTGCTTGGCTTCGTCATATTCGGTCGGTCCGAGATAGGTGCAGGTGACGTCGCCGAGTTTCTTGGCGGCAGCCTCGCAGCCCTGCTTGATCGGCGGGCTGAAGGCGTTGTTGAGAACCTTGAAGACGAGCGCGAACTCGCGCTCCGCCGCATTGGCCTGCACTGCCGTCATGCCGATGGCCAGGCAAGCGACCGAAAGGGTTACCTTGAGTTTGCGAGAGAGATGCATGGACGTTCCTCCGTTATTCTTTTTCAGGTGTGGATCCGCCCTCAGCGACGCAGCGAGCGGATTCTTTCAAGCAGGACGGCAGCGAGAATGAAGCTTCCCACGAACGTTCCCTGCCAGAAGGGGTTGACGCCTGCGATGAGCAGCGCGTTGCGAATGACCTCGACGAGGATGGCGCCGATGCCGGCGCCAAGCGCGGTGCCGAAGCCGCCGGTCAGCGAAGCGCCGCCGATGACCGCCGCCGCGATGACCTGCAACTCGTAGCCGGTGCCGATCGCGTTGGTGACGGCGCCGAGCCAGCCCACCAGGAATACGGCCGTGATCGCGACCATCATGCCGCTGAACGCGTAAGCCGAGACCTTGACGAGGTCGACCGGGATGCCGGCCAGCCGCGCCGCGCTCTCATTGCCGCCAATGGCAAACAGATAGCGGCCCCAGCGCGTCATGGTCAGCAGGAAGTGCAGGACGATGACGCCGACGACCAGGGCATAGACCACGTTGGGCAGCCCGAAGCTGTAGCCGCCACCAAGCGCGATGATGCCGTTCGTCGCCCGGCCGAACTCGTAGAACACCTCGTTGTTGGTCAGCACCAGCGCCAGGCTGCGGCCGATAGACAAGGTGGCGAGCGTGACGATGAAGGGCGGCAGCCTGATATAGGCGATGATGGCGCCGTTCACCGCGCCGCAAGCAATACCCATGACAAGCGTGGCCACAATGCCAACCACAAGCGGCATGTCGGCGTTGAGCACGATGCCGAGCGTCACCCCGCACATGCCGAGGATGGAACCGACCGAAATATCGATGCCGCCGCAGATGAGCACCGGCGTCATACCAAGCGCCATGATGCCGATGAAACAGGCGTTCTGGAAGACGTTGAGCAAATTGCCGGGGGTCGCGAATTTCGAGGAGATCAGCGAGACGGCGAGGCCGATCACCAGGATCGCCAGCGCTATCCACGTTTCCTGCGCCAGGACTACACGGCCCCAGAACGGCCGTTCGGAGCCTTTCAGCAGGTCGACATCCATGCCGGGGGCTTCGTCGGGAGCACTCATGCGTTTCTTCTCCGGATCGTCGGTTTCAGGCGGTCTGGATCGCGCCGGTAATCAGGCCGGTCACTTCCTCCGGGCTCGACCGGTCGATCATCTTGTCGGCTACCTTGCGGCCTCGGCGCATCACGACCACCCGGTCGCACACCTCGAAGACGTCCGGCATGCGGTGGCTGATCAGGATGACGGAAAGCCCCTGCTCCTTCATGCGGCGGATGAGGGCAAGCACCTCGGCGACCTGCCTGATGCTGATTGCCGCCGTCGGTTCGTCCATCAGCACGATTTTCGACCTGGCAAGCCTGGTGCGCGCAATCGCCACCGCCTGGCGCTGGCCCCCCGACATGCGAATGACCAGATCGGCAGGGCGCGTCTCGGATTTCAGTTCCTTGAATATTTCGGCCGACCGGGCGTTCATGCCCTTGTGATCCAGCACCTTCACCGGCCCGAGCCGCTTCATCAATTCGCGGCCGAGGAAAACGTTCGCCGAAGCCGTCAGATTATCGCAGATCGCGAGGTCTTGATAGACGACCTCGATGCCGTGGCGGCGGGCGTCGGCCGGGCCGGAAAACACTACCGGCTTGCCCTCCAGCACGTAAGAACCAGACGAGGGCTGGAAATTGCCGGCGATGGTTTTCACCAGGGTCGACTTGCCGGCTCCATTGTCTCCCATCAGACCCAGAACTTCGCCCTGGTTGATGTCGAGTGAAACACCATCGAGCGCGCGGACGGCACCAAAATCCTTCACGATATTTTCGAGCCGCGCCAGAAGGGTCATCGCATCTCCCCGCATCTTTGTAATTTTATCGAACAAACCACCCTTTTTACGGCCCGTCAATAGCCGGAATGCAGCTTCGGTATGCTGCAATGCAGCACGATAATCACGAATTGACAGTGAATGCACAGTCAATTAGTCAATGTATCGAACAAATAGGTGGATACCTCCTTGGGCACCTCCGATTTTCGACCAAATGAAGTCCGTGCGCTTGGCGCGCTGTTCCGTATGGGCGGCCTCAGCCGGGCGGCACTCGCACGCGAACTTGGCCTGACGCGCTCGACGACGGGCATCCTCGTCCAGAGCCTGGTCGATGCCGGCCTTGCCCGGGAGCGGGAGGACACTGCAGGGGACGAAGGCGGGGCCAGGGTCGGCCGACCGGGAATCATCGTCGAACTCGATGGCAACGGTGCCTCCTTTCTCGGCGCCTATATCGGCGTCAACCGGGTCGACGTTCTTGCCGTCGACCTGACCGGAGCGATCTGCGCCAGGGCGTCGCGCGGCTTTTCGGGTGCGGCGAGCAAGCCCGATCTGGCGGTGGAGATCGTCATGGCGCTCGTTGGGGACGTGCTTCGCAAGCTGCCCCCAGGCACGCGGACTTACGGCTTGAACATAGCCCTCCCGGGTTTTCTTGGCGCGAATGGCGCAACCTACCATGCCGCGATTCTCGGCTGGCACGGCATTAACCTGACGCACTTTCTTTCCGTCTCCGCCGGCCTGAATATCCCGATCCTTTTTGAAAACGACGCCAACGCGGTGGCCGTGGCCGAAACCTATCGCTCCGGTCTTTGCGAGGGGGAAAGCGAAGACAGCCTCGTTGTCCTGATCGAAAACGGCGTCGGCGGCGGCATCGTCAGTGGCGGCCGGCTGCATCGCGGCCAGTTGGGCGGCGCAGGCGAGATCGGCCATATGCCGATCGGCGAGGCAGGTTTCATCTACGACCCGGTGCGGCCCGGCCGCCTGGAGACCTTTATCGGCAAGGACGCGCTGCTTGCCCGGTACGCGCATATGGCGGGCGTCACCTGCACGCTGGACGCGTTCATCGAGAGACTGGCCGCCGGAGAACCCGCCGCCCTGGCCTGCGCGAAAGACTGGGCGCACTGGCTCGTGCGCGGGCTTGGCGCGCTTGCCTGCGTGCTGCAGCCCGGGCGCATCATTCTCGCCGGGTCGGTCAGTGCGGTTTACCCGTTCGTTGCCGAACAGGCCGAGGCTTCGTTGGCGGTAGCCTTCGTCGAAGGCTACCCCGTGCCGCGCATCGAGTTATCGCGCACCGGCAATGACGGGCCGGCGCTCGGCGCGGCCTATCTGCTTCATCAGGCGCTGTTCTCGGGAGAATCGCGCCTGCAGCCGCGCGATCTCGCAGAATTGTAACAGACAGGAGTTTTCATGCCTCGCAAAGACGACAACAGGCTGCGGATCGGGATTCTGGGCTGCGGTCCGATTGCGCAGGCGGCGCACTTCGAATCATGCGCCAAGGCACGGAACGCGGACCTCTATGCCATCTGCGATGTCGCCGACGATCTGCGCGAGCGGATGGCCGCGACGCACGCGCCGCAAAAATCCTACGCCGACTACGAGACGATGCTCGCCGATCCCGATCTCGATGCCGTCATCATCGCGACTTCCGACGCCTTCCATGTCAGGGCCACCGAAATGGCGCTTCAGGCGGGCAAGCATGTGCTGTGCGAGAAGCCGCTTGGCGTATCGATCGAGGAAGTGGAGGGCCTGCGCGGGCTGGTCAAGGCCAGCGGCAAGGTGCTCCAGGTCGGGCACATGAAGCGGTTCGATCCCGGCATCCAGTCGGCCAAGGCATTCGTGACCGGGGAAATGGGCGAGCGGCTGGCCTATAAGGGCTGGTATTGCGACAACACCCACCGCTACGCCATGACCGACGCTGTCCAGCCCCTGATCGTCAAGAGCGCCAAGGCGAGGAAACCGGCGGTCAACCCCAAGGACAATCTGGCCCAGTATTACATGCTGGCTCATGGCAGCCACTTGGTCGACACGGCCAGGCATCTGTTCGGCCCGATCGAGGCGGTAGATGCCCGCCTCACCCAGCGGTTCGGAGCCTATTGCTGGTTCGTGAACGCCTATTTCGAGGATGGCACGGTCGGCCAGCTCGATCTTACCGTCGCCGTGCGGATGGACTGGCATGAAGGTTTCCAGATCTACGGCCAGAACGGCAGCGTTTTGGCCAAGACCTACAATCCCTGGTATTATAAGAGCAGCGAAGTCGATATTTTCCGGGAAGCGGACGGAAGCTGGCATCGCCTGTTGGGAGCGGACGGTCATTTCTACCGGCGCCAGGTCGAGGGCTTCGCCGATGTCATTCTGAACGGCGCGCCCATGGAAGGCGCCGACATCGACGACGGCATCGCATCGGTCCGCGCCATGGTGGCGATTGCGCGGTCGGTGGCCAGCGGCAAGGCCTTCCGTCTCGCCGACGCCGAAGGAATCGTGTGATGCAGCTCGGCATCTTCGCCAAGACTTTCGCGGCACAAGGGGCGCTATCCAGTCTGCAGGCGGTCGCCACCGCAGGCTTTGAGACCGCACAGTTCAACCTCGCATGCCTCGGCATGCCGTCGATGCCCGAACACATCGATCCCGCCGTGGCCGCAGATGTCGCGGAAGCGGCAGTGCGCACGGGCATATCGATCACCGCCGTCTCCGGCACCTACAACATGATCCACCCGGACATTACCGTGCGGAAAGCCGGCCTTGCCAGACTGGAGGTTCTTTGCGGCGTGAGCCACGGCATGGGAACGCGGCTGGTCACGCTGTGTACCGGAACGCGCGATCCGGCCGACCAATGGCGGTGGCATCCGGCAAACGCCGATGCCGACGCATGGCGCGACCTTCTCGTGGAGATGGAGAAGGCCGTCGCCATCGCAGAGCGCTTCGATCTGGAACTTGGCATCGAACCCGAACTGGCCAATGTCGTTTCCAGCGCGGCTGCCGCAGCACAGCTTTTCAAGGAAATGGCCAGCCCGCGCCTGCGCATCGTGCTCGATCCGGCCAACTTGTTCGAGGTGGCGACGCCGGAAGAAAGGCATAGGCTGGTGGAAGAAGCGGTCGGCCTGCTCGGCCCAAACATCACGATGGCTCATGCCAAGGACCGCAGCGCGGACGGCGGCTTTACGGCGGCCGGGCAAGGCGTGATCGATTTTCCTCACTTCGTCGCTTGCCTGGAAAGCGCCGGCTTCGACGGTCCCCTGATAACCCATGGGCTAACCGAAGCGAAGGCGCCTGCGGTGGCCCGCTTCCTAAAGGGCGTATTAGAGCGCCATGCGTCCTCTCGGGCGGCGCAGGAAGGCGGCAGATGACCGCTTTCGACCGGGACGGCGTTCATCTCGAATATCGGGACATCGGAAGCGACCGGCCGGTGCTTTTCCAGCACGGTCTCGGCGGTGACGATGCACAGGTCGCCGACATTTTCCCGGATGTGCCGGAGGTTCGCAGGATCACGCTGGAGTGCCGTGGGCAGGGCGGTTCGTCGTTCGGACCGGTCGCGCAGCTTTCCATCGAGACCTTCGCCGACGACCTCGATGCGTTGGCAAATCGCCTGAAGCTGGGAGCGGCCGTTGTCGGCGGCATCTCCATGGGAGCGGCAATTGCCCTGCGCATGGCGGTGCGGCGGCCGCAACGGGTACGCGCGCTGGTTCTTGCACGGCCGGCATGGGTGACGGCTTCCGCCCCCGCCAACATGCTGCCCTACGGCCTGGTCGGCGAGCTGCTCCAGAGCTGCCCGCCGGACGAGGCGCGACGCCGGTTCGACGCGAGCGAAACGGCGGCCGAGTTAAGGCAGCGCGCGCCCGACAATCTCGCCAGCCTGGAAGGGTTCTTTTCCCGCGCCGCGCCGGTGGCCTTTGGTGGCTTGCTGAGCGCCATCGCCGCCGACGGGCCCGGCATTGCCGAAGAGGAACTGCGCGCCATCGAGGTTCCGACGCTGGTGATCGGCCATGGCCACGACCTGGCTCATCCGCTGGCCCATGCCGAGACGCTGGCCCGCCTGATCCCTGGAGCGATCCTCCGCGTCATAACGCCGAAGGCCGTCGACCGGAACGCCTACCGGCAGGAATTTGGGGCCTGTCTTGCCGAATTCCTGGATGCCCAGGCATGATGCAAGGTGCAGAAACGGCAACGATCGCCGTGGCGGAAATCGGCGGAACTTCGGTCAAGGTCGGCTTTGCCGATCGTGGCGAGCCGCTTGAGTTTACGCGCACCTGTTCGACTGACGAACTTCGGCACGGCGTGCCGGTTTCCAGGTTGGCGGCCATCCTGCGTACTGCCTCGCTCGAGGCCGGGCTGGCGATAGAGCGCGTGGTGGCGACCGTTCCCGGTTTCATCGGGCGCGATTTCGACACTGTCCTGCACACAGCCAACATCCCGGAGTTGAACGGAACGCATCTTGCTTCGGAACTGGCGGCGGCGCTTGGCGTGCCGGTGCGCCTTGAGCGCGACGTCGTTCTCCAATTGCTCGGCGAAAGCATCGCCGGCGCCGTTCGCGGGGAGAGCGAAGTACTGGGCGTCTATTTCGGCACCGGCATCGGTGCGGCATATCTCGGCCGGGACGGCATTTTCCGCGGCGGCGGATGGGCGCTTGAAATCGGGCATATGCCAGTGCGCCGAATGGACGACCATGGTAATCCGCCCCGGCGCGTCGAAGCCTATGCTTCGGGCGTCACGCTGGTCGATCTCGCTTCCAGGCACGGCGTCGCCGTCAACGATCTGTTTGAGGCGGGCGCCGGCTCGCCGGCGCTCGCCGACGCGCTTGACGACATCCTATGGCAGCAGGCGGTGACGGTCGCCAGCGCCGCAGTATTATTCTCGCCGCAAACCATTCTTCTGGGCGGCGGTGTCGTCGAAATGACGGGATACCCCCGCGATCTGCTCAAGCACCGCATCGTTGGCTGCCTGCCGCACTCCGGATTGATCCATTCGCCGGATATACGCTGGGCCTGCCTTGGCTGGCAGGCGGCCATCCACGGCGCGATTCATCTTGGCTCCGCAGCACGGCAGCGCTTGGCGGAATGAGGGATTATTCTATATAGTCGGCCGCGCAAAAGCTGATCCCTCGTTGTCGACCTCATGTTGGCGGAACATTCATGGTAATTTCGGAAAGCGCCCGCAGCAGCCAGGCGGTGGACGCCGCCGCCCGCCTTGCCGCGATTTTCGATTCGTCCTTCGACGCCATCGTGGGGAAGGATCTGAACAGCGTCATAACGGACTGGAACCGCGCCGCCGAAAGGCTGTTCGGCTACACCGCGCAGGAAGCGGTGGGCAAATCCGTTCTCATGCTCATCCCCGAAAACCGGCACATGGAAGAAACCGACATCATTGACCGCATCAGCCGTGGCGAGCGGGTCGAAACCTTCGAGACGCTGCGGTTGC
Organism: Mesorhizobium sp. A623; assembly: GCF_054489405.1. Taxonomy (NCBI): domain Bacteria; kingdom Pseudomonadati; phylum Pseudomonadota; class Alphaproteobacteria; order Hyphomicrobiales; family Phyllobacteriaceae; genus Mesorhizobium; species Mesorhizobium sp. A623. Next base: position 2,413 of record NZ_JBTMXB010000006.1, on the reverse strand, counting down.
GCAAGGACGGAACGCTTATTCCCGTTTCGCTGACCATCTCACCGATCAGGAACAGCGATGGCGAGATCGTCGGCGCGTCCAAGATCGCCAGGGATATTTCGCAGGCCAAGGAAAGCGAGCGGCGTATCAAGCTGCTGCTGCGTGAGGTCAATCATCGCGTAAAAAACCAGTTTTCGGTCATTATCTCCATGGTCAGGGAAACGGCCAAGCGGGCGGTCAACCCGCAGGATTTCGAAAGGCAGATACGCGACCGCATCATCGCGCTGTCGCGGTCCCACGACCTTCTGGTCACCTCCGACTGGCAGGGCGCCAGCCTGTTCGACCTTGTCGAAGAGCATTTGAAACCGTTCGGCTATGAAGAGCAGATCACGCTTTCCGGCCCGCTTCTCACCCTGTTGCCGAACGCCGTCCAGTATATCGGCATGGCGTTCCATGAACTGGGAACCAACTCGGCCAAGCATGGCGCTCTTTCGCGGGGTGCCGGGCGGATCGCGGTAAGTTGGCAGGTGACGTCAGACGAAGCAGGGCAACGCGAATTGTCGATCATCTGGGAAGAAACGACGCCTTCTGCAACGACGGACACCGGTCGGCACGGCTTTGGCAGCATCGTCCTCCAGCGAGTCGCGCCGGCGGCGGTCAATGGAACCGCCACCCTGGAAAAGATAGAAGGTAATTTGCGCTGGGTCCTGAAAGCACCCGTCGCGTCAGCGCTTGTTCAGCCCGGCGTAGAGCCGGAAAGCGAGGGCGATCTCCCGCTCCCGCTTTAGATTTCCACACCCGATCAGTCACGCCGGGCGGCCGCCCGGAAAATTGTCCAGCAGCGTATTCAGGTCGCCGGAAGGCATCCGGCCCTCGGGCGTCAGGCCGTCCACCGCGTCCGGCAGATCCTTGGTCAGCCGCTCGACAAGCTCATCGATCGACAATCCTGTCTGCGCGGAAAGTTCTTTCAGCGTATCGGGATCGATCGCCTTTTCGATCTGGTCGCGCTGAACCGACTTGTTCGGCCCGGTGCCAACCCAGCTATCGACGGGATCGCCGGCGCCCGCATTGCGCAGCCGGTCGAGCATGTCGTTCAGGCCGCCAGCCAGACCGCCGCCGTTCGGGTCGGTCGAAGACGCGCCGCTGATGAGTTCGCCAAGTTTGTCGCGGTTCTTGTAGGCCAGTAGCCCGATCAGCGCGACCGCGACATTTTTCAGATTGAGGCTCATGATGCGTTTCCCCTTGTTGTTGCGCAACGAAAAGCCGCAGCCGGCGGAAAAGTTCCGCAATTCCACTTTTTTTCAGAAAGCCGTGGAACCGGTTTCGCTTCCGTCCATTCTCTCTCGCACCCATTCTCGGGGCGTCTCAGGCAACGGGCCCGCATGTCCATGGATGTGCGGGCCTTCTGCCGAAATGGCAGATGGCCAGCGGGCTGTCCCTGGCGGTGGCGAAGGCGGCGGGGATCAGGCTTCGCGCCGGCTCCGGAACTGCATCTCGGTCTGCACGGCGTCCTGGAGATCGAGGATTTCGGAGCGGATCACCGCGTCGGACAGGCCCGATGCACGCATGCCAGTGACGATCTCGGCGACCCTTGTCCGCCAGAACTCGCTGGCGGCAGGGCCGTGCACCACCTCCAGATCGTCGACCATCGTCTTGACGAGATGTGTGCGGGAACTCAGCGGAAAAGGAATCAGGTCAGCCATGCCGGCACAGTTGGCCAATCATGGTTTACAGAGGGTGAACACGGAAAAATTCCGGCAGTTCAGTGATCGGCCACCGGGTCTTGCACGACCGTCTTTTCCGGGACGGCCGCTGCTTCGGCTCCGGGTGCCAGCCTGAGGATAGCTGGAACAATACCGCCGATGAACTGCACGGCGCTGAGGATGACGGACAGCAGGAAAGCAAGGGCCAGGACCAGAGGGCTCGTCAGCGCGCGATCCATCCAGGTCGGCGCGATGTTCGCCGGTTTGGCGCCGCCGAAATAGCCGATCTCCAGCGACACCGGACCGGGAGCCGAAACCAGGCCGACATTGAATCCCGGCTTGCCCGGTTCGATCTTGGCGATATGGCCGAAGACCTCGGCCGGCTGCCTTCCTTCCTTGCCTGCGGTCATGATCTCGGCGCTCTCACCGCTCCTGATCTTGCCGGCCTTCAGCACCTCGGTATCTTCCGACCAGAGGGGCTTTTCACGCACCTCGTAGGTTCCCGAAAGGAGCGTCCGCGTCTCGCCGGAAGAAACCTGGTTGCCAACCCGGGCGGTGCCGTTGAAGGAAAGCACGCCGAGTGCTGCCCATTCATCCTTGCCGCTTCTCGCTTTCGACAACGCCTCGGGCATGAAGGCAGAGATGTCTGACACCTGACCTTAGACCCTAAACTTCCTCCATGTTTTGGTAGAGTCCGCCCACTTTTGGAGACGGACAATGAAGCGCAGCAG
>NZ_JBTMXB010000059.1:0-14630 GCF_054489405.1 Mesorhizobium sp. A623 | reverse complement strand
AAAATCGCTTTGTTCGATCGTAGATTGACGCTCAGAACGCATGCAAGATTGTTCTGCTTCATCATTCTAACCCCATGGTGGGAGGGCCAAAGAGCCGATCCCGGAGAGAAGCAAGGCCCTGCGAAAGACACCAAAAGCCGGAAAAGCGAAAACGTTCGAAAGCGCTTGACCTTTACCAGCCGAATAGAGAAGCGATTTGTGGTGTCACAGGAAACGATGGCCTCTAGGTTGGTCTGGCTACCGTCGATAACAACGCGGTCGGGTCGGCCATGACGTGCAAGCGCTTTCCTGAAGAACCGCTTGGCCGACAGCAGGTCACGCTGCTCGCTGAACCAGAATTCGACCGTGTCACCTACACTGTCGATGGCGCGGTAAAGATACATCCACTGGCTGTCCGTCGTCAGAACATTCGGCTCAGTTTGCGGTGTAGCTTAGAGGAGTTTCGGGCTCGTCTTTGTGTTGATGTTAAGCGGCGATCTTGCGGTGCTGCAAGCGCCGATGTTGGATGGTTTGGCGTTTAATCCTTTCTCGCTGTTTGATAATGGCTGCGGCCCTGCCGAAGTAGGCGTCGGCCGGCGTTACGTTGGCCAGGCTCTCGTGGTAGCGCCGGTGGTTGTAATGCTCGATGAAGGCTGCGATCTGGGCTTCGAGGTCGCCGGGCAGGAAGTAGTTCTCCAAGAGGATTCGGTTTTTGAGGGTCTGGTCCGATGATGGAATTTGTCGCGCCGGAAAGGATTATGCAATCTGAGGATCAGGATGAAATAGAGAAGCTGGTCAGTCGGTCGGGTAGCCGTTGCATATCCCAAGACCGGTTTGTGTTTTCTTGCGCTGACGGAAGATTGGTTATTTTAAATTGGTCTACGATGAAGAACGTCATTTACCATCCATTCGACCCGCAGCTCAAGAACCAATTGGCGATGCTCAACGAGAGGCAGTATCTTCGAGCCTTGGGCTCTGATTTTAAACACGCGTGTGAGCTCTATTGGGAGCACGCGGCAATCAAGACCGGCGATGCCCTGTAGAAGAGCTACCCTCACATAGACCTCGAAAATGTACGCCACACAAGAAACGCACCGCACGCCAATTCATAGAAGAGATAGTCAAAAGCTGCGCGCCGCGGTCCCTGCGTGACCGCTCCGCCACGAGGCCTTATATCGGTGACGGCTGGCAGGAGTCAGCCGTTCGCGATCCTGCGTGGCCGTCCGCCCTTCGCGCCATTAGCCCGCGCAGCGCGGGCCTTCGCTGCGGAAGTCGTTCGACCAGCTATCCGGGCCAGTTCGCGGGTCATCCATTTCCGGGTTCCGAAAATTCCGCTCACAAGTGCCGGCACATAAAGATCGACGTCCAGATCCGGCCAGTGAAGATTAAACCCTATGCCGTCAACTTCTACTTTGGCGAGACCTCTAGCGTCGGCTCCTTGCAGGTCCTGAATAAGCTGCGCCGGGAACCCATAGGTGCAACCATTCACCAGTTCGAGTTCGACACGTCCCGTTGTGGTATCATAGCGAACTGTTTTAGCGCGCGGTTCCGACTCGAGCATCATCTTGCCACGTGCTTCAGCGGCTTTGAAATTCATATCAGTCGTTCCGGCCATGGATCCGTTCCCATTCCTTGAGGAATTCGTCGCGACGTTCCGCCGCCTCTGACAGCAGACGGCGCATATCCGACTGCTTGATGCCGACGCTGTAAATCACCTCCGGTTGTCCATCCCGGCCCGTCAGATTGATTTTCGCCTGCCCAGGCCCCGTGATGTGGACGTGGGCCGGCTCGTGATCAAGCGTGTAAATGACGAACCGGAAGCCGAATGCGCGGTGAATAACAACCATATCGTTATATAACCCATCGGATGGGTTAATCAAGTCCAACGATGCCACGCCACAGGCAGTAACGGCACGTCCCTTCGGAACTAGATATCGATATTGCTGGCCCTCTCGCGCTTGGTTCCGTCGTCGGGGCGCTTCTTGGGCCGCGCCTCCTGATGGGGATTCCCGCAAACAAGCTGCGTATCTTCTTTGTCATCATCCTGGCGCTGCTCGCTGTCCAAATGTTTCTGCGCGCTATCGGCCTACATATTTTCGGAGGTCTCGCATGAAGCCTGCCACAGACAATTGCGAGCGGCGCGAACAGGTTATTGCCGCGCTGCTCTGGTACGGTACATGGTTCGCTTCAGCCGTCATTGCTGCCGGAATGGCCTTGGGCACTCTCCAGAAGTTCGAGGTTGCCCCGAGCTTTGGTCTCAGCGGCTACGACATTGTGAAAGTCGGCGTTGGTTTGCGACAGAGCCATCAAGCTTCGTCCAGCCAGACCTTCTGGAGATCGATCTCAAACGTTGGATGCATGCCATAATTCTTCACGGCTTTGACCGAGTGATTATAGAGATTACGCCAGTAGGGTTGAATAATGATGCCGGAATCCTGGATGATCGTCTCGATATCCTTCATCACGGCTTTGCGCTTTGCGGAGTCGGGAATGGAAAGCGCTTCCGATATCTTCGAATCCAGATCGGGATTGGAATAAGCAGACTCGTTCCAACTCGCACCAGTGCGATAAGCAAGCGCGACGACCTGGATGCCGAGGGGCCTCATGCTCCAGTCTGTCACCGAAAAAGGATATTTCGTCCAATCGTTATAGAATGCCGAGCTTGGCAGGACCGTTCGTTTGACCTTCAAACCGGCATCGCGCAGTTGAGCGGCGACAGCGTCACCCGTACTTTTGTGCCAGTCCTCGTCGTCGGAAATGAGCTCATGCTCATAATCCATCAGGCCGGCCTTTTCCAACAGCGACCTGGCCTTTTCGACGTTGCGCTCATGCGGCGCGATTTCAGCATAGTCTGGATGAACAGGTGCGACATGGTAGTTGTCGGCTTTCACGCCTGCATTGTTGTACCCGAGTTGCAGGACGACCTTGTTGTCGACGGCCAACTGAATAGCCTTGCGCACGCTTTGGTCGTCATAGGGCGCATTTTTGACGTTCATGCGCGCCACGGCGGTCGTTGCCGTGGCAATTTCCGACTTCACCAGTTCCATGCTGTCGAGGATCTCGACGAAATCGGCGGTCGTTTGATAATTGGTGTGGATTTCACCGGCCTCGAATGCGCTGACCATCGCCGCGGGATCGGGGCCGTAATCGATGAACTCTGCGCCGTCGAGATATGTGTCTCCTCCCCACCAGGTTCCGTTTTCACGGCGTTTGTAGACGACACGGCTGCCTACTTCATAGGATACGAGGTCGAATGGCCCCGTTCCGATGAGATTGGACAACCAATCCTTATCTGCCTCGTTGAAGGTGGGATGCACGATCAGGGCCGGGTAATCGGCGAAACCCGGAATGATGGTTACGTCCGGCGTTTCAAGCTTCAGCTTGACGGTGTGCTCGTCGACCTTGGTGATTGCGCCTTCGCGCGCTTTCTTGGTTTTGGGATCGATCAGCGACGCCATGCGCGACGCCATCGAATTGCCGTCCACCGCCTGGTCGCACCAGCGATTGACGTTGAAGACCACATCGTCGGCCGTGAACGCATCGCCATTGTTCCAGGTCACGCCCTTGCGGACATGAAGCGTGTATTCGGTGGCGTCGTCATTAACCTCCCATCTCTCCAGCAAACGCGGCTCGAAAGTGAAGTCGCGGGTGAACTTGACCAGCGGCTCGAGCGACTGGCGCAACGCATTGGTAATTTCCGACCCGTCAGCCGTGCGGGGATCCTTCGGCGCTTTTACGAACATGGCCACCTTGATCACGCCGCCTGACTTCGGGGTCTGAGCCATTGCCCTGGAAGGGACAGCCAGACCGAGCATTCCGTAAGCCATCGCCGTCGAAGCCCCAAAGACGGATGCCAGGGCAAGAAATTCGCGCCGGTCCATTTGTCCGGATCTTGCGTCCACCGCGAGTGCTTCGATGTGGGAGGGCAACTTTTCACCACGGCTTTTATTCTTCCTCATGTCGGGCCTCTCATTTCAATGAATGGCGCCGGCTGGATGCGGAACGGATCGCCGGCTCTCTGCGCGAACAAGTGGGATTGGCGTTGTTAACGTCGGACAGTATGCATGACGGTCAATCCAAGGCAAAATTGATGGTATCGGCTAGGATGCCTTGAGGTCATCAAACATAAAGTTGATCTCAGCTGTAACGAGGCGCCTGCAGAGCCAGTCCCTGAATCATGGAGAGAAGCGTAACGACCTCCTCGTAAATCCTGCCAAACCTCTCGTGGTGTCGATGCTCGCCTTGAGCGGTTGTCGTGACCGTTATGAGTGGCATCAAAAGCCGACGGTTGTCGTCGATACCCCCTTGGCGAATGCTCGGGCGCAAGCATGGTAGACGTGATCGCGCTATATACGGGCTGCTACCGCTCAGCGCCAATGAGGTGGAGGTAGTGTCGTGGGCGAGGCGACGGTGGGGGGGGGGACACGTCGTCGTTATCAAACGTCGGCAGGTCTCGTCGTCACGGACGATCGATAGCAGCTTGCGGTGGAGTTCCATGAATGTCTCCCGCAGCTTTTGCCGCGCCGCCAGCAATGGCTTCATGATCTCGCCGAGGTCCGGCATGCCATCGACAAGCTCGCGAATGCGATCGTCGAACCCGATCGTGCCAACGATGGCGACCTTGAGCCCGAAGTAGCGCAATAGACCACGGATATCATTCTCGATGGCGATCGCCTTTTCCTGCAGCAACTTGCGGGCAGTCAGCAGGGCGCGACGCTTCTGGCTCGTCAGCGTCTTGACATGCACTGGCCGGAACAGGTTGACCCGCATCATCTGCGCGATGCCGCGGGCGTCGTTGCGGTCGGTCTTGTTCACCTGAGCCTTGAGAAACGCCTTGGCATGGCGGGTCTCGATACAGATTGCGGGCAAGCCCGCCTCTGCCAATCCGCTGAACAGCCATTGCGACAACGGCCCGGCTTCGAGCCCGATCCGAACAAGCCGCCATTCGGGATTTTTCAAGGTCCGGACGAGATCTTCCGGGTGGCTGGGGACTTTGATCTCGCGGCAGATCGCGCCCGTTTCGTTCACGATGCATATCGACGTCTCTTTCTCTGTTGCAAAGTTTCTCCGGCATAGAACCGCATTCTAATGACCGGAGTGTATAAATCACTGACCTCTATTTTTCGGGCCTTCATCCCTGTTCTTGGTCATGATTCTGGCTGCTGCCGAGCTCCTCAGCATTGTGCGCGGATGAACACCGGATCGGAAACCATTTGCCCCCGATTGATACAGCAATCCTTCAATCGATTGAAAAGGCGTGAGAAAATTGTGGCGACGGGACTCGATGGCTCAATTTCAACCACCGGACTCTTGGTCCACGCGAAAAAACTTCGTGATTGGAAAGTGCGGTGTGGCTCCCCCACATCGGGGTTGTCCGAACGACGCGCTTTCCTCCCAAGACACGTCGTTTGACGGACAGGAATGAAAATCTGGAGTTTTTAAAATGAAGACCATTGCTCTCACCACCGCCGCTCTCCTCGTTGCCGCCGGCAGCGCTTTCGCAGCGAACGACCATTTCAAGGCACCGTCGGCCCAGTCCTCGACCGTTGACAGCACCTACACGTCTTCGGTGAAGTCCTCGGTTAACCCGAGCGTCTACGTCGGTCAGCCGGTCGCCGATACGGCCGATAGCCGCACGCACTGGGGCAACAACTAATACCGGACTGGAAACGGCATTTCGTTTCCTTTCCCTTTCGATGCCCTGAAAATTGACCGGGTGTCGAAAGACTTCCTCAACAGAGCGGCGGGGCTGTCCCGCTGCTCTCTATTTTTATCGACCGTCCATCGCGTTGTGCAGAAGCGGTCTGCCCTATAAAAAGGGCCCGCCTATAGAAGCGGCTTGGCCTATAGAAAAGGCTTTGCCTTCATCGTTGCCGGCACCGGCACGCCAAGGCGCTTGAGGATTGTCGGCGCCAGTTGCAACTGGTCGAGCAGCACGTCCGGCTTCGGTTCCTTGCCCTGCCCGAAATAATAAAGCGCGAAATCCTGCATCTCGTTGTCGTGACCGCCATGATGGCCGCGATCGGTCTGGCCATGGTCGGCAGTGACGGTCACTTCGTAACCGGCTTCGCGCCGGCGCGGCAGGAAGGCGGCGAGCATGCCGTCCATGGCATAGCAGGCGTGGTCCATCTCGGAGCAATCGTGGCCGTAACGATGGCCCATGGAATCCAGCGTACAGGTATGCAGGATGCCGTAGTCGATGGAAAATCGCTTGGTCAGCATCGTCAGCGTGGCGAACAGGTCGACGTCGCCCAGCGTCATCTGGTTGCGGGCGTTATAGCCCGTCATGGTGTGAAAACGGCCATGGGTGATCGGCCCGCCCGGCTCGTCATATTTCATGTCGTCCACCCCATCACAACCGTTCGATCGCGACAATTCGAATCCGCGACGCCTGTCTGAACTGACCGGGGAAGCGGTGGCAGCAAAGGGCGTCAGCGTTGCGGTTGTGCGCCTGCCTCAGGTGCATGATACCGAAAAGCAAGGGCTGCTCACCCCGATGATCGAGATCGCTCGCGCCCGCAGCTTTGCGGCTTATGTGGGTGAAGGCAACGAGCGCTGGTCCGCGGCCCATGTCAGTGACGTCGCCCGATTGTTCCGCCTGGCGCTTGAGAAGCATGAGCCTGGAGCGCGCTACCGCGCGGTCGCCGAGGAGGGCGTCCTGGCTCGCGATGTCGCCGAAGCAGTCGGACTAGGCCTGGATATTCGTATGCGGTCTTTGTCGCCCGAGCAGGCTTCCGAGTATTATGGGCCGTTTGCGCATTTTGCTACTCTTGATCTGCCAGCGTCGAGCGAATGGACGCGCAAGAAGTTGGGTTGGAAGCCGACCGGTCCAAGCCTTCTCTCCGATCTCCAGCACATGGATTACCATATGGCAGCAGCCCACTGACGAATGGCGACGCAGCGGCCAGTCGGGTGCGGCGCAAAGCTCAGATACATGGGATTCGTATGATGTCCTAGCTCGCCTTGTTGAGATCAGTCCTGGCCAGCTGACGCTCGGCACCCGAAGCCATTGCTCTGCCCAAAAATGGATCCGGCAACAGAAATTCTCGCAGTTATTCAACTGCGAGTGTCAGCAGCGGCATCTGCATAGCGTTTAGGCGACAAGGTTTGTCTCCGAAAGCGCCGCTCAGTTGTGACGCTGCCACTAATATCGATGCCAAATTGGCGACGAGAATCCGTCGGGCGATAACAGTACCGCCAGCCCTGAAACGCATCCCGACCGGGGCTGCAACCGACTTCCCAAGAAGGGAGCTGTCCGACTTCTGAAGGAGTGATTGCCGCTCATAGGACTTCGCCGGGATAAGCACCCCACAAGCGAATCTGTTTCGGGTGCGGACTCACTAAAGCCACCATATGACGGCAGCGGCGAGGCTGATGGCGGCCATGAAGTTTTTTATGTTCCGGTCGAATCGAGTTGCGATGCGCCGCCAGTCTTTGAAGCGGCAGAACATGCGTTCGACGACGTTGCGCTGTTTGTAGATCGCGCGGTCATAATCGTATTGGATCTTGCGGTTCTTGCGGGGCGGAATGACGGGCTCGGTGCCACGCTCGACCAGCCATTCCCGCAGCGCCTGGCTATCATAGCCTCCGTCTCATGCCTGACCTGTCCCGGACTTACGCCTTGTCAGCGTTCTGGGCCGCCTCGAATACAGCGCGTGCGGACGTCGTACCCGCTACATGCTCCGTACCCTCGGCTCCGAGGTCCATCCATCCTGAATTCACGGCCTCGTACATTTCTTCGGCAGGTCCGGTGTGGCCCTTCGGGATGCCGAACTGCTCGAACGCTTCCGCCCACCCTGCACGCGGGACTGCAAAGGCTTTCACGTCGACCTTCAGGACTTCACCCAATTGCTCGGCGACTTGATCCGCGCTGACCATGGAACCAAGCTCGACGACGCGATGCCCTGGCCAGGCTGGCCCGGTCAAAAGAGTTGCGACCTCCGCGCCGATGTCGTTGGTCGCGACCATGGTCGCTTTCCGGCTTGTCGGATTATTGTAGACCGGCAGCACTCCGCCCTGGGCGACATGCAAGCCGTAAAGGAAGTTTTCGAAGAATCCACCGGCGCGCACAAATGCGATTGGGGATGTCAGGTCACGAAAACCTTGCTCCAGAAGCGACAGGGCCGTGATCACCCCGTGCCCGCTGGTTCTGTTCGCGCCCATCGACGAAAGCGCAACCACGCGCGGCGGCGCTGCCCTAGCGAGCGCCTCGACATAGTGTGCGATCACGCCCTTTGCTTCTTTGTAATCGGGCGAGGGCGCCCAGACAGCCGGCAACATGACGAACGCGCCGTCGACGCCCTCGAGCGCCCGCTCGATGGCGCTCGCATCGTTCCAGTCGCCGTCGACCAGTTCGACCCCTTGGTCCGTCCAGCTCGCCGCCTTCGCGCGGTCGCGGACCAGCGCGCGTACCTTCTTGCCGTGCGCCAGTAAATGCCTTGCCGTTGCGCCGCCCACTTTTCCCGTGATTCCCATTACTAAAATCATATGTTTTCTCCTGATGTTTAGGGACAGAGCACTGCCCCGGTTGGTTCAACGGATGAGCGGCAGAATGGCCCGGATACGGGGATCGCGCGCGTAGTTGCGGCGACATGCGACGCAACAGCCGTCGAGACGCTACAAATCTCCGTCTTGCGACTTTTCGGCCTTGAGCCACGGACCTTGAACGGATGCGCCGAGGAGGCACAACGATGCAGCAAGCAGGACGAGATCCTTGAGAAGAAACTGGCCAGGCACAGCCGAGATCGCCGGAAATCCCCCCGCCATCGGCTCTGCTACGCCGGGCGTGCTCAGGAAGAACGTGAGCGTAATGAGATAGGTTATCGTGGACATCGCCGCCCCCAGGGCGGAGAAGATCGGCCTGATCGCGCCAGCGATGAGAGCGGCGGCAGTCGATAGCTCAAGCACCCCAATGATGTAACTTGCGCCCCTGATGCCGAACAGAACGTGCAGCCAGCTCATGAAGGGGCTGTGAGCGATGAACGGAGCAATGCCGTTTGCTTCATACGCAGTGAATTTCATTCCACCGAACCAGAGAAATATAACGACCAGAGCCCATCTGAGCAGCGCCAGAAGAAAGAGTGATCCAACGCTTTTTTCAGCGATTTGCAGGCGAATCTGATTTACATGAATGGTCATTTGCAACGTCCTGTTTGAGTTGTTCCTCTGTGTCGGAGAGCAGCTTTGCTGGCAGCGCGGCGGAGCGCCGACAGCATGTCTTCGGGTTCGGGCCGGCGGGTATAGTCGGGGTTCACCTCAACGCGTCGGCAGGGCACATCACATTGACCATCGTCTCAACGAAACCGGCTTCGTCTGGGCCGAACGATAGATAGCCGAGTGTTGGCGACGGCAATCTAGTGGAAAGAGTACTCGCGGAAGCATCCTCGGCTTGGGAGGTGGCAGGTTCGGATGCTTCCGCGAGAGCCGCGGTGGTCGCGGTGGTACCTACCAGGACGCCTGGCGCCAGCGAAGCGGCTCCCGCGGCGGCAACGCCGAGAAAGTCCCGACGGTTCGGATGGAGAATTTTGTCGCTCTAGTCATTGGTCATTGAGGTTGCAGTCCACTTTCTTGGTTGCGGCAAAGGCGCATGCGCAATGGCTTCAACGTCGAGGAGGCCGCGTATGCTCGAACGGCCCGCTCAATGTCAGGATCGGACGTGGCGGACGAAATTAGAAATTCCCTTTGGACATGCTTTCGATAGCGTGAGGTATCGTCGTCCAAAAAAGCCAAATGCACTCCGTCATCGGGGAGCATTTCAAAAAGGTCCAGTGCCGAATTGTTTCGGATACAGCTGCGGCAGGCGGGACTCCCCACCGTTTATCAAGATGATTTTTGGGGCCAGGATGGATTGAAGGTAGTTCCGTTTCTCAGCATGGCGCAGGCGACGTTGAGGAGGCGATCGGCGACCGATCGCAGGGCGCGGCCGTGGCTGTGACCTCGGCTTCGCAGGGCGGCATATTTGGCTCGGCTGTTGGGGTCGTGCTGAACCGCGACGCGAGCCCAATGGTACATGGCGTTGGCGAGCCGGTCATGCCAGGCTTGTCTTCTTATGACGATCAAGCTCTTGCCCGACCGCTTGGTGACGGGGGCGACACCTGTCAAACTGCGCAAGGCGGGCGGCGTAATCTCGCCGCCGCAGGGCATCGAAGGCCTCTGCGAGCAGCGTGGCGAGGACGATCCTTCCCACTCCCGGCAAGGATGCGAGGATCTCCACGTCATGCTGCTTTTGCTGCCCCGGTGTGTTGTCCTCGGTCTCCATGAGGCGGGCTGTCAGGATATCGAGGCGCTGATGCGCTTCCTTCAGTTGCCGGTTCACCAGGCGAATGCGCCTAATCAGCGTGACGATATGGGCGCTTGCGGCCTCGGTTGTGCCGGCGGCGACCCTTACGGACGGCTGGCGCAAGACGGTGAGCAGGTGGCCTGCGTCGAAGCGGCGGATACGATGGCGCTTGAGCAGTTTGGCGACCGTCGTCTCACGCATATGGGCGGCCTTGGCCGGCGTCGGCGCGCTCTCCCACAGATCGAGCAGCCACTCTGCGCCAAGGTCGGCTTCGAGTTCGAGGATCGCTGGAAAGTAGCGCCAGAGTTGCTCGCACATGCGATTGGTGAGGCGATTGCGTTCAGCGCCCAGGTCTTCAGCGATGCGCGACCACTCGCGCAGTTCGATGACGACAGGATTGCCGAAGGCAAGCGGCCGGAAGCAACGCGGATCGGTGCGCAGGGCCGAGGCCATCACTTCGGCGTCACGACTATCGTCCTTGGCGCCGGAAAGCGTGAAGCGGTCGCGGAAGCGATCCATTTGCTTCGGGTTGATGGCATTGACCTTGAAGCCGCGCTCGATCAGCGTTTCGACCACGGGCCCGTGCGGAACCTCGATTGCAACCTGGATCTGCTGCTCCCCGACCGCGCCGCTCGCCGCGGTCAGCCAGGCCGCCATTGCGGCCAACCCTTCTCCGCCGTGCTTGAAGACCTTCTCGCCGATCTTTCGGCCGTTGCCATCGGTGAGAAACACGTGATGGCGTCTCGGGCGCCCAGTCGACTCCTGCGTACCATTGTCCTTGGTCCGTCATGCCTCTTCTCCTTTCATCCGTCCGAGCCATCGCGATCTTCGCCGATCCCTGTACTGGCGCTCGGACGAAAAAGGTCTCCGGCGCGGACTCCCCACGGGGCATCGATCGCGCCAATCCGATGGGGCACTCGTCCCACCTCGGTGGTCAGGCCACAGGGGAGAATTGGTTGCTCCCGACGAATCGGCTCGGTTCCGGAAAGCTACGCCAATTCGGGCCGTCGCCCGTGGGTCACGCTCCGTCTCGCTACGCTCCACTTCGCGCGACCCACGGCGTGCATCCCAAGAACTGCCTGAGAAGGTACAGGGAGATCGGCGTGTCTGGACGAACGGCGACGGATTGTGGATTCGCGGCGCGATTTGCGGACCTATTTTTCCTCCGCGGCGGCGCGGCCCGCGGCACTCCCGTCCCGCCATTCGAGGAAGAACGCGTCGATGGACAATCTGACTGCAACGCTGGTACGCCGCTTTCACACCTTGTGGATGCGACCGGTCGAAGGGAACTTTCTTAGTGCATTCGAAATGCCCGCGGGCCGCCGCATCGGTTTCTTCCCCGGTTCGACGATCGGAAACCTCGACGCCGAGGAAGCCGAGGCTTCAGGACAATCGTTGGATTCGTGATGCAGTCCATCGGCTTGAGACGCGCGACCGCCGCGAGATCGCCGGTGTCCGCGACAATCGTGGTCATTGCGCGGAGTTGATCTAGTTTTGAAGCCAAGGCCATTTCCTCTCGAGTCGACCAAGCCAAGAACACGCCACGCACCGCAAACCAGCTCTTCTTATTGAGCGGACTCGCTGTTCTCTGCGTTCGGCGTCATCACGATCATGGGATTCGGCTTTTTTAGACCGGCTTACCCGACTGCTCTTCTCCGAATGTCACCGCAAACCATCCAATGCTGGACCGGGGGTGCTGGATTACGCGCACGAATGCCGTAGGGAGCAATTGTCCCATGCGAAAGCAGGTGCCCACCGAAGCCACTATGCCGAATGAGTGCGTGGTTTGCTTCGGCCTTATCCGCGATCGCCGCGCCCTCGGCCTATTGTGCTTCTACTATGTCCCGCTTCATTTCACCGTCTATCTGGCGCTTGACCAGGAACTGGTGCTGAATGCCGTCATCGCGGACGTTGCAAAGCGGCCCTTCATCATGTTGGGAATGGCAGGGTTTGCTTTGCTGGTGCCGCTTGCGGTTACATCCAACAGCTTTTCCATCCGCAGGCTGGGAAAGAACTGGATCCGGCTCCACCGGCTCGTCTATGGTGTCGCCGTGTGCGGTGGGATTCATTTTCCCTGGCGACGAAGGTTCTCTCACCGGAGCAGTACCTTATCTGGGATTGCTTGCCGGCCGCGGTCCTCCTCATATACAGGATTGCGCGGCCCGTGCTGAAACGCAGAACCAAATCCGGCAGAAGGACAATGCGGGTGAGTCTGCCCTCGGCAGTTGTGAATTGAGATGGCATTGTTCGTCCCGGAGCTCTAGACGTCGCGTTTGAGAAGGTCCGTTTTCGCGCTTCTGTGAGGGACGCGACGGGCTTCTGACGATCAGCCAACACGTCTCGGACGGTTTTAGTTTCCTCTCACCGAGCAGTTTTTCAAGGCGGGGCTTGCCGCCGCGGATGCGGCCTGCCGAGAACGCAATGGCAAGACTTTTAGCGAACTGGATGAGAGTGCCGCGGACCAATTTTTCCATGAAATTGCGGAAGGCAAGGTGACGGACGACCGCGTCCATCTCTCCTCGTGGTTCAACGAACTCGCCTATCCCTTCAACGCCGGCTACAACTCCACCGGCCCGCCGGGAGCGCTTGCGCTTCGCCCCCCCCCCAAGCCGCATCCGAAAGCCAAAACAGATCGCTCATCGCTATCTCCTCCGTGTAAAACACAATCACACGAGGAATCAGCCAATTATGACAATACCTTGATCAGGTCCCCATCCTAGGGATTGGATGAAGAATCAACCACGTTCCGCATATCTCGGTACTTCGAAGGATCGCAACCATGAATTTTCCCAAAGGTGCGGGAGAAACTGCTGCGACTCGTATAGCCTACGCCATTGACAATCTGGTCGATCGACAGGCCGCTATTTGTCAAGAGGACTGCGGCCTTACGCATTCTAAGGTCACGAAGGGTCGCCTTAGGCGGCTTCCCAAACAGGCGAGTGAAGCGGACCATGAATACGGATCGACCAAGACAAGCTGTCCGCGCCAAGCTCTCGACCGAGTGGGGCAATTCTGGATGGGTGACCATCTCTGCGAAGGCGCGAGCGATCCGTGGGTCTCCTAGTATAGAGAATCGTTCCACCCATAGATTTTTGGTAGTAAGCGATCGTCTCAGTAAGGTAACTAGTACTTGCTTCATCAAAGCTGCTGTCATGGCGCCGGTTCCGACCTCCTGGGCAACTAGTTCCTCCATTGCCGAACTCAGTCTATGATCCAGTTGGTCCGTTGCACTAAATTGTTCCACAATCGGAGATGTGAGGGTTCTGAAGAGATCTATTGAAGCACCGTACGTGGCACGGAAGTACCCGCAGATCAGCATGGCCTTCGGTTCACCTGTGCCTGCAGAGAATTTGCTCTTGGCTCCAGAAGTAAATGTCCGAGCGTTCTCCTCGGTGATTGTGAGAGTTGCTGGATGAAGTGTATCGACACTAGCCTCAATACAAAAAGATTGCCCAGCAGGAACAATGATTAAAGTATGCGGCTGGAGATCGATAGGTGGATGATTGCCGATAATCATCCGACCCGTCCCTATGAGGTCATAGTGGATGCCAGGGGCGTCGGCTGCGGCCATCGTCAATCTCCGGCCCGGGCTGACCACGCATTCAGAAAGCCTGACGAACTCTACCTCCAAAGTCATCATCAGATTGTCGAGATCAGAAGGAGATATCCGCGCGAGAGGCTTGCTATTCACACTCTTTTTAATCTTAGCTGCCCGTAGGGAAGTGGCCATCTTATCGTTGGAGTGGTAGCCGTCATCGGCAGCATAAGCAAAGGCCGACAGGGGGCTTCTCGCTTGTTTTCGGACAACTTTGAGGTCTGGTGAACGGGAAGCGTGAAAGAGAATGTTGCTCCTTGGGTCGTGTTCTTTCCCAGCCATATGCGTCCTCCTTCGTCGTGTCGAGCGCGTCAACAGATGCGGCTCTCGTGTGGGTTCGATGCCACACCGCCGTCGGCGACGGTCACGGATGCATGTGGTCGGTGTTGACGCTTTCGGTACGTCGCATCGCGACACGCCTATCGCCGCCAAGGCTGTCTCCGGGTTAGTCGGTGGAAACACCCAAAAGCTATGGCGACGCTCGCGCGATTGAAAATGCCGATTTGCTGGGGATTCCATAGCTCTCCGCTATGGTCTCCGGGTGGGTTCCCGGGGATGTCCCGGCCACTGTTGAAATTGAGAAGGGGGCGGCGTTGCCCGCCTTGAGCCGTTAGAGTCGGTCCGGAAAGTTATTCAGCTTGAACAGAGCTTTCGCAGCATAAGTCGGATAGACGCCAGTTTGAGGAAGGCGAGCGCGTTCCGCGTCAAACTCTCGAAGTCCTTGGCCAGCCTGCGACATCGCCCCAGCCATGCGAAAGTCCGTTCGACCACCCAGCG
>NZ_JBTMXB010000058.1:0-16258 GCF_054489405.1 Mesorhizobium sp. A623 | reverse complement strand
CAGCTGGACTGGCGCAACCGACGATTCGATCGGTGGCATCATCCGCTTCCAGCGCTCGTTCTAAGACAGCGCTTTCTATCTGAAGAAAAACCCGGCGGGCAACCGCCGGGTTTTTTCGTTTGAATCTGATGGTGCGCTGCCTGGGCGCAGGCTTGCGCGCTTCGAATGGCGGCTGTAGCTAGAAGAACACTTGCCTTAACGAGTATGCATCATGTCGAAACGCCCTCCCCTCAACGAAATCGTCGGCGCGCTTCCCGCAACGGTGCCCTTTGTCGGCCCCGAGGCGCAGCAACGGGAACGCGGGCGGGCATTTCGTGCCCGCATGGGGGCCAATGAGAGCAGTTTCGGGCCTTCGCCGCGCGTTATTTCCGGCATGGCCGCGATTGCCGGCGATATGTGGATGTATGGCGACCCCGACAATTACGATCTCAAGCAGGCTGCGGCAGTCCATCACGGCGTCTCGCCGGAAAATATTGTCGTCGGAGAAGGCATTGACGGGCTTCTCGGCGTGCTAGTCCATATGTATGTCGCGCCGGGCACGCCGGTGGTCACCTCGCTTGGCGCCTACCCGACCTTCAATTTCCACGTCGCGGCGGCCGGCGGACGCTTGGTCGAAGTTCCCTATGAAGACGACCGCGAAAGCCTTGACGGGCTGCTTGCGGCGGTGCGGCGGGAAAACGCGCCGCTGGTCTATCTGTCCAATCCCGACAACCCGATGGGAAGTTTTTGGGATGCGGCGGAAATCATGCGCTTTATCGAGGCGCTGCCTGAAACCACGATGCTGATCCTGGACGAGGCCTATGGCGAGTTGGCGCCTGCCTCGGCGCTTCCGGCAATCGATATCGGGCGCACCAATGTCATCCGCATGCGCACCTTTTCAAAGGCTTACGGGCTGGCCGGCATCCGTTGCGGCTACGCCATCGGCGAGCGGCAGGTCATTGCCGACTTCGAGAAAATCCGCAACCACTACGGCGTCGGCCGCATGGCGCAGATTGCCGGCGTCGAGGCACTGGCCGACCAGGACTGGCTGCAAAGCGTCGTGGCGCGGGTCGATGTCGGTCGCCGACGAATTGCGGCAATCGCCGAGGCGAACGGATTGAAGCCGCTGCCTTCGGCCACCAATTTCGTCGCCATCGACTGCGGCCGCGACGGCGATTTCGCGCTCAAGGTGCTGAAAGGATTTTTGGCGCGCGACGTGTTCATTCGCAAGCCCATGGCGCCGGTGCTCAACCGATGCATCCGGGTCAGCGTCGGCCTCGACCATGAGATCGATATTTTCGCCGAGGAACTGTCCGGCGTGCTCGCGGCCGTGCGCGGCTAACGCTTTTTTGCCTTCGCCGGCATGACGCCGCTGGCGCGTAGCGCCCATCTGCGTCCGTCGGTGCGAAATTCAGCGACGCTCAGCGGCTCGCAATCGATGCGCCAGAACGATTCGAGCGGCGCGCCCAGCACATGAAGCACAGCCACGCGGACGACGGCCGGATGCGTCACAGCAATCGTATGGCCGCGCTCGCCGAGCAGCGCGTCCATCAAGGCGGCTATGCGAGCCGACAGTTCGGCGATCGCCTCGCCGCCATGCGGAGCCGCGGCAGGAACGGCCAACCAGGCCGCGATATTTTCTGGCTGCTGCCCGGAAATCGCGGCCAGCGTCTTTCCGCTCCATGAGCCCATATCCTGATCGGCAAGTTCAGGGCGTTCAACCGCTTGCAAGCCAAGGGCTTGCGCCGTTTGCCTGGCGCGCAGCGCCGGCCCTGTCCAGACGCGGTCGGCGCGGCGCAATTGCGGGCCGAGCGTGTTGGCCATCGCCACTGCGCCTGCCTCGAGCGGCTCATCGAGCGGGAACGCGGCGTGGCGCGTGGCGGCGGTTGCGCCGCTGCAGATCATTGTCAGGCGTCCGGTCATCGAGGAATCGCATCGCGTTTCGTTGGCTCAGCATAGCACGACCGTGCCGGCCCGACGGCCCTTCACGCCCAACACCCTCGTTGACAGGGTAACCGGCGCTGACTACTGTCGCCATTGAAGCAATGTGAGTGGAAACCGGTGAAAGCCCGGTACGGTCGCGCCACTGTGATCGGCTAGCGTTTGAAACGCGATGCCGAGAGTCAGGACTTCTTTCGTTGCTTCATGGCTCATCAACGGGACGCTGTATCCCAGGAGGCACATCATGTCCGACGCTACATTCAATCCAGACGTACGCCCGCTTCCGATCCCGCTCGGCGAAATCCTGCCATGGGCGATCTTCGGCGGGCTGCTTTGCCTTCTCGCCGTCTATTTCGTCGGCTCCGAGGAAGGCGCGATGTCGCTTTTCCGTGGCATGTACATCCACGAATTCGTGCATGACGGACGCCACCTGCTCGGCTTTCCCTGCCACTAAGGGGCTTTGACATGGTTGGTCGTCTTCTCCTTCGCGGGATGCTTGTCGGCATTTTCGCGGGTCTCCTGGCGTTCGGCTTTGCCCGGGTTTTCGGTGAACCCCAGATTGACCGCGCCATCGCGTTCGAAGAATTGATGGCGCAGGCATCCGGTGAAGCGCCGGATGAAGAAACCGAACTCGTTTCCCGCGCGACGCAGGCCGGCATCGGCCTGTTGACCGGTACCGTCGTCTATGGCGCGGCCCTTGGCGGGCTGTTCTCGCTGGTCTTTGCCTATGTCTTTGGGCGCATCGGCCGGTTCGGGCCGCGCGGCACCGCCGCTTTGCTCGCGCTGGCGGGGTTCATCGCCATCGTGCTGATACCGCAGATCAAATATCCAGCGACGCCGCCGGCCGTCGGCAACCCCGACACGATCGGGGTGCGAACGGAACTGTTCTTCATCATGATCGTCATTTCGATCGCCACGCTGGTCGCGTCCATCGGCCTGGCAAGGCGCTTGTGGGCGCAAGACGGAGCCTGGAACGCCTCGATCATCGCTGGAGCGGCTTTCCTGGCAGTCACCGTGGTCGCGCAATACGCCCTGCCCACCATCAATGACGTGCCGGAAAACTTTTCCGCCGACCTGCTGTGGCGCTTCCGCACCGCTTCGCTCGGGCTTCATGCCGTGTTGTGGACGGTAATCGGCCTCGTCTTCGGCGCAGTCGTCGAGCGTAATCTTGCCGGACGCTCGAACCATAAAATCACCGCACGCCCAGCCTTGCGCTAGTTAAGTGCGGCCTCAGCGTTCATCGTTCTTCGCGGCGGCGTCCCTTGCGGGTGCCGCCGCTTTGCTTTTTGCGGTTCCAGCAGGCGCTCATGGCGCGCGCTCGGGCGGGCCGATCAGCGGTATCTCGATCCCCGGCCTGTCTCATGGCCAGATGGCCGTCATCGCCGAATATCGCGGCGAAATTCTCGCGCTGGCCAAGCGACAGGCGAAAACCGACCCGACCTTCCGACGGCTGCTGACTTTCGCCGACGTCCAGTACAGCTACTGCCTATGGGGGCTGGTTCCCGGCAGCCTGCGCGACGAGGAAAGCCCCTTCAACGAATGCAGCCACGCCTATCTCTCGGCGGCGCAAGCGCTACTCGTCCATATGCGCGATATCTCCGACGACAAGCAGCCTACGGAAGCGCTGATCTCCCGGATCGACGCCGACATGGTGCGCAACCAGGCCTCGTTCGTGCAATGCCAGTTCAGCGGCGAAGCTTTCAACACCGCCGAGGTGATCTTCCCGATCTGGCGCAACGTTCCATCGCACACGCCAAGCCTCATCGCTTTCTCGACGCTGGCGATGGCGTTTGCGGGCGGCACGATTCTGCTTGCCGGCGGACGGCGGAAAGACGGCGACGATCAGCCGTGCTGAGCTATCGCCGCACGCCGTAGTTTGCCTTGGCGCCGCATGCATTTCGCCCATTCAAGTTTCGGCCGGGGCTAGCGTATCTACAGCCCGACCAGCGGCGTCCCGGCAGCCGGCCTAATCGTCATCGTCTGGCTAATCGTCATCGCCTGGATTATCGACAAGACAGCCCACGCCATTACACCCCTGGTAGTTGCCCTGGGTGTCGAAGTTCGGATTACCGTCTTTATCGTAACTCGGCCTGGTATCGACGTAGCTGTCACGCTTGCGTCGCGCTTCCTTGCGGTCGCGGTCTCGCTGTTCTTGCGCATTCATGCGATCCAATGAGCGCTGCTCGTCATCTGCACGCTGCGAACTTTGTTTCATCATGCAGTCGGCGAAGCCGTCAGTCCCCTGCGCGTAGCCGAAAGAAGCACACTTTTCCTGGTCCATCGAGCGCTGCTCTTCTGTGCTGACGCAGCCGACGACGGCTAACGGCACAAGCGCGAGCAGCACATATCGCATCTTGAAATTCGGCATTTTTTTACTCCCGGTCATTCTGCAGGTACCGGGCAAGCGAGATCGCCTTCCTGGCAGGTGAGATAAGCCTTCAATTGTTTGGTGCGATCCTTGGTAAATTCAGCCTGACATGCAGCGGCAACCATCGGCGCCGCAGACCCGCCGTCATCGCCGCTGGATTGGAAAATGCATTCGGCGTTTCGGAAGGCGATCCACGCCCTCTGCGCCGTGACGAGCCGCATCTTGCCGTCGGCGTCGTCCGCAAGCCGCTTCTGAATTTGCTTGAAGGTCTGGTTCAACGCTTGGTCGACTCTTTTGAGGTCCGAAGCTGGATCGGCCAGGGCCGCGGTGGCAGCAAATGACAGGGTGGCGACGGCAGCAAGAAAAAAGCGCATGGCTGTATCCCCCTCAAAATACCAGTGACCCCAAGCAAGCACACGCAAGGATGGCCAGCAAGCCTTTGGGAAACCATATAGTAAGCAAAAGGTTTCCCTTTCCGGGACGGCGAATGGACGAGGCAAGGCCCGTCGGTGCCGTCAATGTGATCCTACCGCTCCTCGCGGCGGAACGGCTTTAGCAGCGCCGAAGGCGCGACCGCATTGCGCGACATGAACGCCATCGCCACGATGGTCAGCACGAAGGGCAGCATCAGGAACGCCTCATAGGGGATATGGCCAAGGCCGCTCGCCTGCATCCGCAGCTGCAGCGCATCGACGAAGGCGAACAGCAGGGCAGCACCGGCAGAGCGCCACGGGTCCCAGCGGCCGAACACCACCAGCGCGATCGCCACCCAGCCGCGCCCGGAAACCACGCCGAAGGTGAAGGCGTTGAACTGCGCCATCGACAGGAAAGCGCCGGCCAACCCCATCAGCGCGCCGCCTATGATGACGGCCTGCATGCGGGTCGCGATGACGCTGACGCCGGCGGAATCGGCGGCGCGCGGGTTTTCGCCGACCATGCGGACCGACAGGCCCCAGGGTGTGCGGTAGAGGATGAAAGCGGAGATCGGCACGGCGAGGATCGCCATGTAGACCAACGTGAACTGGCTGAACACGGCCGGTCCCAGCACCGGAATATCCGACAGGAACGGGATCGCCACCGGCTTGAAGCCGACGATGTTGGGCGGCGTCGATTGCTGGCCGAAGATCAGGCGGTAGAGGAAATAGGCAAGGCCGGAGCCGAAAAGCGTCACACCGATGCCGCAGACGTGCTGGCTAAGGCCAAGCGCCACGGTGAACAGCCCATGCAGCGCGCCCATCAGCGCACCGGTGGCGACCGCGGCGGCGATGCCGACCCACAGGCTGCCGCTGAGATAGGCGCCGGTGAAACCGGTCATGGCCGACAGAAGCATGATGCCTTCGATGCCGAGGTTGAGCACGCCGGCGCGCTCGGAAAACATTTCGCCCAGCGTAGCGAAAGCCAGCGGCGTGGCGATGCGCAGGATGGCGGCCAGAAAACCGACCTGAAAGATCTGTTCCAGAACGACGCTCATTGTTGCGCCCCCACGCGCCGGACCCGATAGGCGGTGAACAGCAGCGCCACCAGCATGGCCAGAAGTGCGGTTCCCTGAATGACGTCGCTGAGGAAGGCCGGAACGCCCGTGGCACGCGACATGGCTTCAGCACCGGTCATAACGGCGGCGAGAAAGATCGCGGCCGGCACCACGCCCAGCGGATTAAGCCTGGCCAGCATGGCGATGACGATGCCGGAATAGCCATAGCCCGGCGAAATGTCGCTCATCACCTGGAAATGCACGCCGCCCACTTCGCAGACGCCGGCCAGGCCCGCCAGCGCGCCGGACAGCAGCGCCGTCACCACCAGCACGCGCTCGACGCGGATGCCGCCATAGCGCGCGGCTTCCGGGTTTTCGCCCGTCACCTTGATCTTGAAGCCGAGCACGGTGCGCGAAATCACGAACCAGATGATAGGTGCTGCCAAAAACGCCACCAGCACGCCCAGATGCAGGCGCGTGCCTTCAAGCAGCACCGGAAAATTCGCCGAATCCTGGATGGGCGGCGAAATCGGATAGCCGCTGAACGGGTCTTTCCACACCGTCTCGATCAGCGCCATCAGCGCATAGAAGATGATCGAGTTGAGCAGCAAAGAACTGACCACGTCGTCGACCTTGAATTTTACGCGCAGGATCGCCGGAATGAGCGCAACCGCCGCACCGCCAGCGGCACCCGCCAATGCCATTGCCAGCATGGCGAGCGGCCCCGGCATGGGAATGGCCCCGACCACGCAACTGGCGACCGCTCCGGCCAGCAGTTGGCCCTCGGCGCCGATGTTCCAGAATTTCGCGCGGAAGGCGACCGCGACGGCCAGCCCGGTAAAGATCATCGGGGTAGCGCGCACCAGCGTTTCGGTGATGGCGTAGGTGTCGCCCAGCGATGCCGAAAACATCACGCCGTAAGCCTGGAAAACACCGGCCCCGGCCAGCGCGATCAGGCCGCTACACAAGATGAGCGTGGCGACGATTGCCGCCACCGGCAGAGCGAGGTTGAACCAGGCCGGTGTCGCGGTGCGGGCTTCGAGACGAAACATCATGCCGCTTGCTCCGCGCCGGTCATCAACATGCCGAGCTTTGCCACGGTGGCGTCGGCGGCATCCAACGTGCCGACGATGCGGCCTTCATACATGACGGCGATACGATCCGAGAGCGTCAGCAGCTCCTCCAGATCCTCGCCGATGACGATGATGCCACAGCCCCTGCCCCGCAGATCGAGGAATTTTTCGTGGATGAAGTGGGCCGCGCCAATGTCGAGGCCACGCGTCGGCTGGGCGACGATCAGCACCTTCGGGTCGAAGGCGAGTTCGCGCGCCAAAAGCGCCTTTTGCAGATTGCCGCCGGAAAGCGCGCCGGCACGCACCATCGGCCCCGGACAGCGAATGTCATATGCCTTGATCTGCTCTTCGGCAAAGGCGCGGATCGCAGTTGGCTTCAGCAGGCCCTTCTGGCTGAACGATGCCGTGCCGATACGCGGCAGCACCATGGAATCAGCCAGCGGCAGATTGGTGACGAGGCCGGTGGTCATCCGGTCCTCCGGGATGCGGCCAAGCCCGAGCGCCTGCACTTCGCGCGGCGTATAGGCGGTGACCTGTTTGCCGGCGAGGCTCATCGTTCCCGACACCGGCTTGAGCATGCCCGAAATGACATCGGCCAGCGCGCGCTGGCCGTTGCCGGACACGCCCGCGATGCCGAGAATTTCGCCGCTGCGCACGGCAAGCGAGACGTCGCGCAGCGCCATGCCGGCATGGCGCGCAGTGGAGATGCCGGCCAGCGCCAGCACTGTCCCGCCAATTGTCGAAGGGCCTTTTGCCGGCGGCACGATTTCATGGCCGCACATCAGTTCGGCCATTTCCGACGAGGTGGTGCTGGCCGGCGTATCGACGCGACCCGAAACCTTGCCCTGCCGCAACACCACGCAGCGATGGGTAAGCGCCCTCACCTCGTTCAGCTTGTGCGAAATGAAGATGATGCCGAGGCCCTGCGAAGCCATCGAGCGAAGCGCTGCAAACAGGCCGTCCACCTCGGTCGGCGCCAGCACCGCTGTCGGTTCGTCGAGGATCAACAGCTTTGCGCCGCGAAACAGCGCCTTGATGATTTCCAGCCGCTGCTGCTCGCCGATGGATAGCGCGGAGACGGCCAGATCCGGATCGAGTTTCAGCCCGTAGCGCTGGCTGATGTCGTCCAGCCGCGCCAGCGCACCGGGGCGATCCAGCCGACCGTTGCGGCCCGGAATACCGATGAGCAGATTTTCCAGCACCGACAGGCGCGATGCCAGGTGAAAATGCTGATGCACCATGCCGATGCCGGCCGCCAGCGCATCGGCCGAACTGTTGATCGCGACCGGTCGGCCACCGACGAGGATTTCGCCGGCGTCGGGCGCATAGGCGCCGAACAGGATGTTCATCAGCGTGGTCTTGCCGGCACCGTTCTCGCCGAGCAGCCCCAGGATTTCGCCGGGTGCGACCTGCAAATCCACGGCCTCGTTGGCGCGAACGGTGCCAAACGTCTTGGAAATGCCGCGCATTTCGATGAGGGGAACGGATGTGTCGGAAAGGGGCACGGGCGTGACCTGTGAGCTTAGCATTCCTTCGCGCCCCCCTCTGGCCTGCCGGCCATCTCCCCCGCAAGGGTGGAGATCAGACTGCCGCTACTCTGCAGCCCATACTGCGACGTTGAGAATTGGCCGATGCGCCGGGGCGCGTGATCTCCCCCCATGCGGGGGAGATGGCCGGCAGGCCAGAGAGGGGCGCGAAAGAGCGCCACGCTGGGCCAGGTCAGTTCGTTCAATCCGACGTCGGTGTGTTCTCATCCACGCCGACGCGGAAATTGCCTTCCATGATCTCCGTCGTCTTCTTCGTGACCAGTTCCTTGACGTCGGCCGGCAGCTTGTCCTCGAAGGCATGATAGGGCGCGAGGTGCGAGCCGCCTTTGGCCATGCGCGAGAAATCGCCGTAGTCCTGCGCCGTATAGACGCCGGCCTTGACCAGTTTCACCGCCTGCTGGACCGTCGGGTACATATCCCAGACCGGACCGGTGATGACGGTGTCGGGCGCGAGGCTCGACTGGTCGGACATGTTGGAAATGGCCAAAATCTTCTTTTCCGCCGCCGCCTCGATGACGCCGAAGCGCTCGGCATAGATCACGTCGACGCCAGCGTCGATCTGAGCGATGGCGGCTTCCTTGGCCTTGGGCGGATCGAAGAACGAGCCGATGAAGGCAACTTTGCGCTTGATGTTAGGGTTGGTTTCGCGCGCGCCGGCAAAGAAGGCGTTGACCAGCCGGTTGACTTCCGGAATGCCCATGGCGGCGACAGCGCCGACGGTGCCCGACTTCGACATCTTGCCGGCGATCAGGCCCGACAGATAGGCCGGTTCGTGAATCCAGTTGTCGAAGACGCCGAAATTGGGGTCAGCCGGCCCGGCGCCCGAACCGAACAGAAACGCGGTCTTCGGGAACTGCTTGGCGGTGCGGCGCGATTCGCGCTCGGCGGCGAAGGCGTCGCCCAGCACCAGTTCATAGCCGCCCTGCGCATATTCGCGCATAACGCGGCCGAAATCGGCGGTCTGCACCTTCTCCGACCATTTATATTCGATGCCGAGTTCCTTTTCGGCGCGCAGCAAGGCGACGTGGACCTGGTTGTCCCACGGCTCCTCGATGGGCGTTGCGAAAATCGCGGCCACTTTCAGCTTCTTGTCCTGCGCGAACGCGCCGCGCGGCAGCACGGAAGCCGCCAGGCCGAACGCGCCGATACCCAGCACGCCGCGCCGCGAGACGCCGCCCGAGAAATTCCTGTTCCCATTTTTCATCGAATGACCCCTTGGGTTGAGACGGCTTTGGAGCCGCTCTGCCTTGTTTTTATTCTCCACGTGCAAACTATGGAACCGCTCTTTGATTTTGTCCACACGGTCAAATCTGAACCGGCATGCGGTCCGCCATTCACGTGTCGGTAGAATGCCTCTTGAATTAATTGAACGTTCGTTTTATTAATGTCCGCAAGGAGAAATCATGGCTCGCACGACCGGATCGGATGGCGAAAAGACTGAAGCGGCCATCCGCGAGGCGGCGGCCAGCCTGATCGCTCGCTATGGCTACCAGGCGATGTCGATGCGCCAGTTGGCGGCGGAAGTCGGCGTGCAGGCGGCGGCACTCTACCGCTACTTTCCGACCAAGGAAGAACTGCTTTCCACGCTGATGCGCGAGCATATGGAGGCGCTGGCGGCTGCTTGGGAAGAGGCCCGCCCATCGACGGGCGACGCTTCCGCGCTGCTTTCGGCCTTTGTCGAGAACCACATCGCCTTCCACATTGCGCGCCGTCATTCGACGCATGTTTCGAACATGGAATTGCGCAGCCTGTCGCCTGAGCGGCTGACGAATATGCTCAAGCTGCGCACGGCTTATGAGAAGGAACTGCGCGCGATCCTGCGGCAAGGCGCGGAAAGCGGCATGTTTTCCATCGAAGACACCGGCCTGACCGCCATGGCGCTGATCCAGATGCTGACGGGGGTGATCGTGTGGTTCCGGCCCGGCGAACGGCTGTCGCTGGCGCAAGTGACCGCCACCTATCTTTCGATGACAATGCGCCTTGTCGGTGCCAGAATGAGCGAGGAGAGCCGGCATGTACACGCACACGCTTAACTTCGGGCATGATGGCGACCTGGACGCCCTGCGTGACATGGTGCGCCGCTTCGCACAGGAAAAGATCGCACCGCTCGCCGCTGAAATCGATCGTTCCAACGAGTTTCCGGCGCATCTGTGGGCCGAACTCGGCGCGCTCGGCCTGCTCGGCATCACCGCCGACCCGGATTTCGGCGGCTCCGGCATGGGCTACCTCGCCCATGTCGTGGCGATGGAGGAGATTTCCCGCGCATCGGCCTCGGTCGGCCTCTCCTATGGCGCGCATTCCAATCTGTGCATCAACCAGATCAACCGCTGGGCGACACCCGACCAGAAGGCGAAATACCTGCCGGATTTGTGCTCCGGCGCGAAAGTCGGCGCGCTGGCCATGTCGGAATCCGGCTCCGGCTCCGATGTCGTTTCACTCAAACTGCGCGCGGAGAAGAAGAACGACCGTTATGTGCTGAACGGCACCAAGATGTGGATCACCAACGGGCCGGACGCCGAAACGCTGGTGGTTTACGCCAAGACCGACCCGGAACAGAAAGCGCGCGGCATCACCGCCTTCATCGTCGAGAAGACGTTCAAGGGTTTTTCGGTGGCGCAGAAACTCGACAAGCTCGGCATGCGCGGCTCCAATACCGGCGAACTGGTGTTCGACAATGTCGAGGTGCCGTTCGAAAACGTGCTGCATGAGCAAGGACGCGGCATCGAAGTGCTGATGTCGGGGCTCGATTATGAGCGCACGGTGCTGGCCGGCGGACCGCTTGGCATCATGGCCGCCTGCCTCGACGTGGTCGTGCCCTATGTGCACGAACGCAAGCAATTCGACCGCCCGATCGGCGATTTCCAGCTCGTCCAGGGCAAGCTGGCCGACATGTACACGACGCTGAGCGCTTGCCGCGCCTATGTCTATGCGGTGGCCGCCGCTTGCGACCGCAGCGAGACGACGCGCAAGGATGCCGCCGGCTGCATCCTGTTCGCCGCCGAAAAAGCCACGCAACTTGCCCTCGACGCCATCCAGCTTCTGGGCGGCAACGGCTACATCAACGACTACCCCACCGGCCGCCTGCTGCGCGACGCCAAGCTCTACGAGATCGGCGCCGGCACGAGCGAAATCCGCCGCTGGCTGATCGGCCGGGAAATCATGGCGGAGACTATTTGATGCCCGTCATCCAGTCGCAAATTTCCTCCGCCTCCGACACTTTCCACGCTAATGCCGGGCATATGCGCGAACTCGTCGCCGACATTGCCGAGAAGGCAGCTATCGTCGAGCGCGGCGGATCGGAGGATGCGCGGGCGCGGCATGTCGGGCGGGGCAAGCTGTTGCCGCGCGAGCGGCTGGCGCAGTTGCTCGATACCGGCTCGCCGTTTCTGGAGGTCGGCCAGTTCGCGGCCTGGGGGCTGTATGGCGACGACATTGCGTCGGCCGGCATGATCGCCGGCGTCGGCCGCGTCGAGGGCACGGAAGTGATGGTTGTCGTCAACGACGCCACGGTGAAAGGCGGCACCTATTATCCGCTGACCGTGAAGAAGCATTTGCGCGCGCAGGAGATCGCGCTGCAGAACAATTTGCCCTGCATCTATCTGGTCGATTCCGGCGGCGCGAACCTGCCCAACCAGGACGAGGTGTTTCCCGACCGCGACCATTTCGGCCGTATCTTTTTCAACCAGGCGACCATGTCGGCCGCCGGCATTCCGCAGATCGCCTGCGTCATGGGTTCGTGCACGGCGGGCGGCGCTTACGTACCGGCGATGGCCGATGAATCCATCATGGTCGCCAATCAGGCCACCATTTTTCTCGGCGGCCCGCCGCTTGTGAAGGCGGCGACCGGTGAGGATGTCAGCGCCGAAGACCTTGGCGGGGCCGATTTGCACACGCGCCTTTCCGGCGTCGCCGATCATCTAGCGCAAGACGACGACCATGCGCTGGCGATCGTTCGGCGTATCGTCAAAAACCTGAATCGTAACAAGGTAGTAAGCCTGAGCTTACAGAAACAGATTCCGCCGCTTCACCCAGCGGATGAAGTTTACGGCATCGTTCCCAGCGATGTGCGCCAACCCTATGACGTTCGCGAAATCATCGCGCGTATCGTCGACGGCTCGGTGCTGGACGAGTTCAAGCAGAATTACGGCACGACGCTGGTGACCGGCTTTGCGCATCTGCACGGCATGCCGGTCGGCGTTATCGCCAATAATGGCGTGCTGTTTTCCGAAAGCGCGCTGAAGGGTGCGCATTTCATCGAACTGTGCTGCCAGCGCAAAATCCCGCTGGTGTTTCTCCAGAACATCACCGGCTTCATGGTCGGCCAGAAATATGAGGCCGGTGGCATCGCCAAGGACGGCGCGAAGCTGGTGACGGCGGTGGCGACGGCGCAGGTGCCGAAAGTAACGATGATTATCGGCGGCTCGTTCGGCGCGGGCAATTACGGCATGTGCGGCCGGGCATTTTCGCCGCGCTTCCTGTGGATGTGGCCAAACGCGCGCATTTCCGTGATGGGCGGCGAACAGGCCGCCATGGTGCTGGCCATGGTCAAGCGCGAGGGCATCGAACGCAAGGGCGAGAGTTGGTCGGCCGAGGACGAGCAGAAATTCAAGAAGCCGATCCTGATGAAATACGAGCATGAGGGTCACCCGCTCTATTCCTCGGCGCGGTTGTGGGACGACGGCATCATCGACCCGGCGAAATCGCGAGAAGTGCTGGCGCTCAGCCTATCGGCAGCGCTGAACGCGCCGGTACCGGATACGAAATTCGGCCTGTTTCGGATGTGATTGTTGCTCGATGCGCCGCTGCGCAATTCGATTCCATGGGCGCACAGCGCCGACAGGGGGAGACGGTATGAAAACAAAAAGCCTCACCATCCAAACCGACCACGCTGCTCTATCCGTGATAGATTCCGGCGGGAGTGGCCGGCCCATCCTGCTTATCCATGGGAATTCGAGTTGCAAGGAGGTTTTCGATCACAGTTTGCCGATCCACTCTTGGCTGATTTTCGATTGATCGCCTTCGACCTCCCCGGCCATGGCGCAGCCGAGAATGCCAAGAACCCCGCTAAAACTTATAATTTCGCTGGCTATGCCGACGTAGCCGAACAGGTGCTTCGTCAGCTCGGCTTGCAGAAGCCGGTCGTGTTCGGCTGGTCGCTGGGCGGTCATATCGCTTTGGAGATGGTCGGAAGAAATATGGAACTGGCGGGAGTGATGATCAGCGGGACGCCGCCGATAAAGCCGGACCTCGAATGTCTGATGGCTGGCTTCAACATCGATCCAAACGCTGAAAATCTCACCGGCAAGCGCGACTTCACGGATGCCGATGCGATTGCCTATGCAACGCATACATCGGCTACGACAGATGGGCTCGATCCGCACCTGCTCGCCATGTGCCGCCGCACAGACGGGCTTGCGCGCGAACTGATGTTCGGTTCGGTCTTGCAAGGGTTGCCGCTTGATGAGCGCGAGATCGTGGCGACGATGGCTGAGCCATTGGCCATCTTGAATGGTGCCGGAGATCCATTCATACGAGCCGAGTACTTCGACACCCTGACCTGCAAGTCACTGTGGCGCGGGGAAATCGTGACGGTCGAAGCGGCCGGCCACGCTCCGTTCCGGCAGCAATCTTCTGAATTCAATCGCCTGCTCAAGGAATTCGCTCAAAGTGCCTGATCGGGCCGATCCTGATTATGCAAAGGGAAAAGACGCCGCGCCAATGTTCAAGAAAATCCTGATCGCCAATCGCGGCGAGATCGCCTGCCGCATCATCCGCACGGCGCGCAAGATGGGCATTGCCACCGTCGCCGTCTATTCCGATGCGGATGCGAACAGCCTGCATGTCGAGATGGCCGACGAGGCGGTCCGTATCGGCCCCGCGCCCGTTGGCGAGAGCTACCTTGTCGCGGAAAAAATCATCGAGGCGGCGCGTATGCGCGGGGCGGAAGCGATCCACCCCGGCTATGGCTTCCTGTCGGAAAACCCCGATTTCGTTGACCAGGTCGTCGCGGCCGGATTGATCTTCATCGGCCCTTCGTCGGCCTCGATCCGCGCCATGGGTTTGAAGGACGCGGCCAAGCGGTTGATGGAACAGGCCGGCGTGCCGGTAGTGCCAGGCTATCACGGCGAGGCGCAGGAGATCGTCATCCTTGCTTCCAAGGCGCGAGAAATCGGTTATCCCGTGCTGATCAAGGCGCGCGCCGGCGGCGGCGGCAAGGGCATGCGCCGCGTGGACGACCCGCATGACTTCACGGATGCGCTATCGGGTGCGCGGCGCGAGGCCAAGGCGGCCTTTGGCGACGACAAGGTGCTGGTCGAAAAATACGTGGAAAAACCGCGCCATATCGAGGTTCAGGTGTTCGGCGACAATTTCGGCGATGTCGTGCATCTGTTCGAGCGCGATTGTTCGGCGCAGCGCCGCCACCAGAAGGTGATCGAGGAAGCCCCCGCCCCCGGTATGACGGAAGAAATGCGCGCGGCGATGACGCAAGCCGCCGTGACGGCGGCCAAGGCGATTGCGTATTCGGGTGCCGGCACGATCGAGTTCATCGTCGATGCCTCGCAGGGGCTGCAACCCGACCGCTTCTGGTTCATGGAGATGAACACCCGCCTGCAGGTCGAGCATCCGGTGACGGAAATGGTGACCGGCACCGATCTGGTCGAATGGCAGTTGCGCGTGGCGGCGGGGCAGCGTTTACCGAAGACCCAAGAGCAAATTAGCCTTTCCGGCCATGCCTTCGAGGCGCGGCTCTATGCCGAGGACGCCGCCAAGGGGTTTTTGCCGGCGACCGGCACGCTGCATCACCTGAAATTCCCCGATGCGGCCCCGGAAGGCGCGTCCATGCGCATCGAAACCGGCGTGCGCGCCGGCTACGTCGTCTCGCCCTTCTACGACCCGATGATCGCCAAGCTGGTCGTGCACGGGCCGGATAGGGCATCCGCGCTCACGGCGCTGGGCACGGCTTTGGCGGAAACGGAGATTGCCGGCTCGACGGTCAACACCGCGTTCCTCGCCGCCCTTGCCGCCGATCCGGATTTTGCCGCGGGCAATGTCGATACAGGCTTGATCGGACGGCATCAGGCGGCGCTGACGACCGTGCCGCCGCCGAGCGGAAAGATCATTGAGGCCGCGGCATTGGCGGCAAGCGGCATTGATGCGCGGCCTGTGACCGACGATCCCTGGTCGTCGCTGGCCGGCTACGCGCATTTCCACGCAACGCCCAAGCGCGTGGAATTGAGGTTTGGCGAAGCGGAAATCGCGGCGAGCGTGGCGGTGGTGAATGGGCGGTGGACAGCTTCCGTGCCGCTACAGGTAGCGGGACAGGTACCCCCACCCCTACCCCACAAGGGGGGGGGAGGCGGCAACGTCTCAGAATCCCCCTCCCCCTTGTGGGGAGGGGTTAGGGGTGGGGGTAAACCTTCATCCCGCCTCGCTCTGTGGCCGGGCCATGTCACCGTTTTCGAAGGAGCCGCCAGCTACACTTTCGCTGTACCCGACCCCTTGGAGCGCACCGACGATACAGCAGCCGGCATCGGCAGCCTGCGTGCGCCGATGCCGGGGCTGGTTAAGCTCGTGCGCGCCGCCAAGGGCGATACGGTTGCCAAGGGCCAGGGTCTGCTGATCCTCGAAGCGATGAAGATGGAGCACACGATCTCAGCGCCGCATGACGGGGTGATAGCGGAGATCGCTGCGGAAGGGTCGCAGGTGAGCGACGGCACCGTGCTGGTGAGGTTTGCGGAGCCGGCCGAGGGGCGCTCGTCGTAAGGTCGTGCGTCCTTCGAGGCTCGCTGCGCTCGCACCTCAGAGTCGGACTCGAAAAGGCTTCAACTACATCCATATCTTGCAAGGCGTCTGGTGAGCATGCGGATATGGGCGATGG
>NZ_JBTMXB010000057.1:0-16949 GCF_054489405.1 Mesorhizobium sp. A623 | reverse complement strand
CATCAAAGCTGGCTCCCCATGAATCACGCATTCAGCGCCATGGGAATCCCAAAAATCACGATTCTACCAAAGTAGTGCTCAGAGAACTGAAGCGCAAGGGCGTGACGCTGACGCTGCTTTGGCAGGAATATCGCGGCGCCCATCCCGACGGTTATGGCTACACTTGGTTCTGCGACAGGTTTCCGGAAAGCCGTAGCTGCCGGATATTCAAACTGTGAGAACGTCTTCTCCGCGAAGGCGGGTTCTTACCCCCGGTCGACCATGCCCTGGATGAGCTTGGTCTTAAACGCACTGACACCGCCCGTGAACTTGAAAGTGGCCATGGACTCCGAAGTGTGTCGGCTTCGCCCGGCGTGAACACGGCGCGCTCGATCGCGACGTACATCGCCTGCTCTTGGAGGAGGAGTAGGCGCAAGAGCACTAGAATCAAAGATGGTGTGTCGACTGAGATGCAGTTCAGTTCCCAACCGGTGTGACGCGCCAGATCCTGTTGCCGACATCGTCGGCAACCAGCAACGCGCCGTCGGCGGCGATCTTCACGCCGACCGGACGGCCGAGCGCCACGTCGTTTCGCACGTCGAGGAATCCCGTTAGGATATCGCGCGGAGGGCCGGCCGGCTTGCCGCCGCTGAACGGCACGAAGATCACCTTGTAGCCGCTGCGCGGCATGCGGTTCCACGAACCGTGCTGGCCGACAAAGGCACCGTTCTTTAGGTCTGCGCCCAGCAGGTCGCCCTCGTTGAAGGTCAGGCCGAGCGATGCCGTGTGCGGCCCGAGCGCATAGTCGGGCTTCAGAGCCTTCGCCACCAGCGCCGGGTCCTGCGGTTGGACGCGTGCATCTACATGCTGGCCGTAATAGCTGTACGGCCAGCCATAGAACGCGCCGTCCTTCACTGAGGTCATGTAGTCGGGCACGAGGTCGCTGCCGATCTCGTCGCGCTCATTGACCGCGACCCACAATTCGCCGCTCTCGGGATTCCACGACAGGCCGTTCGGATTGCGCAGGCCCGACGCGAACAGCCGGCTCTGCTTGGTCGCGAGATCGATCTCCAGCACCGCGGCGCGGTTGACCTCCTCGTCCATGCCGTTCTCGCCGATATTGGAGTTCGAGCCGACCGTCGCATATAGCTTGGTGCCGTCCTCGCTGGCGATGACGTCCTTTGTCCAGTGATGGTTGCGCTGTGCGGGAAGGTCGACGATGTGCTCGGCCGGCGCGGTGATCTCCGTCGCACCGTCCGTGTAGGGAAACGCCACGATTGCATCGGCGTTGGCGACGTAAAGCTTGCCATTGAGAAGAGCCATGCCGAAGGGCGAGTTCAGGCCAGTCAGGAACGCAGTCTTTGTCTCCGCGACACCGTCGCCGTCCTGGTCGCGTAGCAGCGAGATGCGGTTGGCGCTCGGCACTTCCGCGCCGGCCTTGCTCATGAAGACGCCCATGAAAAAGCCACGGATGCTGAAACCGCCTTCCTTCCCTTCTGGCGGCTTCGATTCCGGCTTGTTGCTCTCGGCGACGAGAACGTCGCCGTTCGGCAGGACATGGATCATGCGCGGATGGTCGAGACCGGCGGCGAATTCGTTGACCTTGAAGCCCGACGCCGCGGTCGGCATCGTCCCGTTCGGGAAGGGCGTGGCTTTCGCGACATGGACCGTTGGCAACAGCGTCGGATTCGGCTCCGCCAGCACGGGATCTGGACCGTAGGTGTCCTCGATCGCCACGGTCGCTTCCTCGCGTGACAGGAAGAACACCGCCGCGCCGGCAACCACCACCACGACGATGACGGCGAGAAGGGCAAGAAGCAGCGTTTTCATGGGAAATTCCTCAAGACACGGCGATATGGCTTAACGCCGCCCGTCCACTTCAGTTGCGGGCGAGATGGGCAAAGCGGAGAAATAGTCGGCAAGTGCGGTGATATCCGCGTCTGTCAGGCCCTTTGCGGCATTCGCCATCAGGTGATGGAAGGGGGTGCCGCCGCGCGTGCCGGAGCGAAACAGGTGCAACTGGCTGGCGATGTATTCCGCCTTCTGCCGGGCGATGCGTGGATAGAGCGGGTTCGCTTTTTCCATCCCGTGACAGCCGAGGCAGGCCGGCACGCCGTCCCGCGGGATACCCGCGCGGGCGATCTCTGCGCCTCTAGACTCGTCATCTGCGCCCGTCGCTACACCAAGGGTCGGCGGCAGGGCCGCGAAGTACCGCGCCAGTTCGGGCAATAGCGCGGGATCGACGGCGTCGGACGCGACGCCCATGATCCCGCTTGCGCGGCGCTCGTCGACATAGGCGCGCAGGCTTTCCAGCAGATAGGCTTCGCTCTGCCCGGTCAGCAGCGGCGTCATCGGGCTGCGTCCGACGCCGTCCGCTCCATGACACCGGCTGCACTCGGTGATGGCGGCGTCTAGCGTTGTCGGGTGCAGTTCGGGCGGCTCGCCGCCATAGGCGAGGTTGCGATACTGCGCCGCGTCCATCGACGGCAGGTCGCGCAGGAAGGCGACCATCGCCCAGACCTCGTCGCCGCGGTCCTGCGTCGGCCAGGCAGGCATGCCGGTGAACCTTATGCCATGCATGACGATGCGGTACAGTTCGGCGTCGTTCCATTCCGAGACCTTGCCGCGCAGGTCCGGTGGTTGCGGCAGCATCCGCATCATGACTTGCGTCCGCGGTTCGCCCGGCGCGCCATGGCAGATCGCGCAGCCGCGCGCGTAGTGGCCCGCCGCCGGCTGGATCGACTCGTTCGGAAGGCGCTCCGGCGGATCGACCGCGAGCGCATAGGTGCGCACCGCCGAGCGCATGGCGAAATGCAGGAACCAGTCGGTGATCTTCCAATGCCCGCTCGACGCGCCGACATTGAAGAAGCCGATCCAGGCGAAGATCAGCCCCGCGATCGGCAGGATCGCCAGCGTGATTGCGATATGCTTCCAGTGGATGCGCATCATGTCGCCACCCTCGCGGGTTCGCGCAGCGCGCGCGCCAGCAGCGCGACGCCGCCGGCCAGATAAACCGCCGCGCCGATCAGCAGCATTACCACGCCACCCAGTTCCTGGTCCTGCGCCGCCGTCAGCGTCACGCCGAAGCAGGTCACGTCGCCGAGGCCATAGAGCGGCCGTGGACTGAGCGCCAGCAGCGCGCCGAGCAGCGTCATGTGAACCGATGTCAGCAGCAGCCCGAACGCCCCGGACAGTGCACTCTTCGCGCCCTCGCTGCCGATGCAGACGATCCAGAGCAGCAGTCCTCCCGCAAGGAACGATGCCTGTTCCGCAACGCCCGCCAACCCCGAACGCTCGACCAGGGCGCGCGCGGCCGGCGCGTGCCAGCCCCAGACGATCAGCAGTTCGAGCAGCGAGGCGACCACCGGCAAGGCGGCGAGCGAATGCATCCCGAGCCTGCGCCAGATCGCGTCCGGGAGACCGATGGCGATCAGCGGCGCGGCGATCGCCACGACGCCCATATGCGCCAGCATGTGAGCGGTGAACGACTGGCGCCAGTCGCCCAGCAGGGGACCGAGCCAGATCAGCGCCAGCAGGAAGAGGCCCGCGATAAGCGAGACGCGCCTCATCGCACGCACTCCGCGATGAACAGTGCCGGCAGCGCGACGAAGATCACCGCGACGAAGCTGA
Organism: Mesorhizobium sp. A623; assembly: GCF_054489405.1. NCBI lineage: Bacteria > Pseudomonadati > Pseudomonadota > Alphaproteobacteria > Hyphomicrobiales > Phyllobacteriaceae > Mesorhizobium > Mesorhizobium sp. A623. The sequence continues at coordinate 13,340 of NZ_JBTMXB010000057.1, read as the reverse complement.
GACAGGACAGGAGAAGCGTGGCGAAACCTTGAAAATGCCGGCGGTCGGTCGGGGTTGGATGGTCATGCGGCGGCTCGTCCGATCCGAATCCCCATTGCCGCCAGGCGAGGAAGCCGGACAGCGCGATCAGCACCAATGCCACCAACGTACCCGCCGCGATGGCGATGCGGACGGCTTCGAGGCTCGCATCCAATTCCGCCTGCTTGGCGCAGAAGATCGCGACGGTGACGTAGCAGAACAGGAAATGCAGCGCCCAGATCACCGGCGCGGTGAACAGCGTCCAGAGCGTCTCGATCTCTTTCGGGACGATCCGCATCTCAGCCCGCCAGCGGAAACAGGCCGACGACCACGAAGGTCGTGAAGGCGGTGACAAGCATGAAATGCCAGTAGAGCGCGACATTGTGGATATCGATGTCATGTGCCTGCGTCAGCCGTCCGGCAAAGCTGCCGGCGAGGCAATAGAGTTGCATCACTGCGCCCACCGTTCCGTGGACGAGCGTCCAGATCACCAGCACCCAGACGATCGCCGGATAGACATGCGCGGTCGGGTCCATGGCGTGCGACCACGGGCCGTTGAAGCCGGCGAGCGAGGCGAGGACGGTGAACACGGTCGCTGCCGCAAGCGATCCGCGCATGCCCCAAATCCGGCCGGCGTTGTTCAGTTCGCGCGCAGCCACCGTCGCGGCCCAGGCGGCGGCGAACAGCGCAAGCGCGATCATCGGCCAGACATGGCCCGGACCGGGAATGCCCGCGGTGAAGTCGGAATGAATCGTCCAGTAGAAGAAGTAGCCGAAGATGAGGCTGCCGAACGCCGTGCCGTCGCCGATCATGGTGATGAACATCGCCCACCAGCCGACCGACGCTGGTCCTGACGCGTAGAGTGGCAGGCTGAGGCCAAGCCCGGCATCCTTCTCTGGCTTCTCGGGAATCTCCGCCGTGTGCGTCCAGAGCCAGTAGATGATCGCACCGAAGGTCAGCACGCCGAAGCCGATCGTCAGCGCCCACCAGTGGAAGGTCATCGCCACGAACACGCCGCCGAGCGACGCAGCCGCCACCATGCTGCCGATCGATGTCGCGCCGACGCGCAGGATCTGGATTGGTTCGGCGTCGAGCACGCCGGTGATCATGCTCTCGCGCCGGCCCTCCCTGGCGTCCGGCAAATACCATTGCCCGTCGTTCACCTGGCGCGACAGGTCGGGCTGGTCCCACAGCGGATAGCGGCTGGAGACCATTGGGATCGACCGGACGCCCCAGTTTTCCTCCGGCTCGTTGATCCATTCCAGCGTGCCGGCGTTCCAGGGATTGACCTCGCCCTTCGGCTGCCTGTGCTTCGGCCGCAGCACGTCGAACACCACCACCAGCACGCCGGCGGCGGCGATGAATGCGCCGATGGTGGAAACCAGATTGAGCAGGTTGAGGCCGAGCTCGTCCGGATAGGTGAACACCCGCCGCGGCATGCCACGGAGGCCGGTCAGGTGCATTGGGAAGAAGGCGACGTTGAAACCGACGAACATCAGCCAGAAGGCGAGCGTTCCCAGCCGGTCCGACAGTTTTTGCCCGCCGATCAGCGGGTAATAATAATAGATGCCGGCGATGATCGGAAACAGCATGCCGCCGATCAGCACGTAGTGCAGGTGCGCAACGATGAAATAGGTGTCGTGCGCCTGCCAGTCGAACGGCGCCAGCGCCACCATCACGCCGGTCAGACCGCCGATGATGAAGATCGCGATGCCGCCGGTGCCGAACAGCATCGGCGTCGAGAAGATCACCCGGCCGGCCAGCATCGTCGCGAGGAAGACGAAGATCTGCACGCCGGTCGGGATGGCCACCGCCTCGGATGCGGCGGAGAAGAATGCGAGCGAAATCTGCGGCAGGCCGGTCGCGAACATGTGGTGAACCCACAGTCCGAAGGACAGGAAGCCGGTGCCCACCGCGGCGAGCACGATCCACGAGTAGCCGACGATGGGCCGCTGCGAGAAGGTCGGCACGATCATCGCCATCAGCGCGATCGCCGGCAGGAAGATGATGTAGACCTCGGGGTGGCCGAAAATCCAGAACAGGTGCTGCCACAACAGTGGGTCGCCGCCGCGCGTCGCGTCGAAGAACGGCCAATCGAACATCCGCTCCAGTTCGAACAGGATGTCGCCGGCGATCAGCGGGGGAAAGGCGAACAGGATCATCCCGGCGACGATCAGCAGGTACCAGGCAAACAGCGGCATCAGGTTGATGCGCATGCCTGGCGCCCGGCACTTCATTATACCGACGATCAGCTCGACGGCCGCCGCAATCGAGGCCACCTCGATGAAGGAGAGGCCAAGCAGCCAGATGTCGGCGCCAATGCCGGAAAACTCCTTGTCGGTGGCGAGCGGGGGGTACATGAACCAGCCGGACGAAGGCGCCGCATCGAAGAAGATCGAACCGCAGACGAAGACACCACCGATTAAGAAGCTCCAGAAGCCGAACGCGCCTAGCCGTGGGAATGGCAGTTCGCGCGCGCCCAGCATCGGCGGCAGCAGGAAGATCGCCACCGCCTCGAAGATCGGCACGGCGAACAGGAACATCATTACCGTGCCATGCAGCGTGAAGGCCTGATTGTAGAAATCGGCAGACACGAGGTCGTTGTCCGGCACCGCCAGTTGCAGGCGCACGATCAGCGCCAGCACGCCGGCGAACAGCATGAAGGCGAAGGCCGCACCCGCGTACCAGAGGCCAATCTGCGTGTTGTTGACGCTGGTCCAGTAGCGCCAGCCACTTGGCGCGGCCCATACGGTGCGCAGCTGCTCCTCCTGCGCCAGGCGCTCGGTGTCGGGCAAACGGGGCGCCGGCTCGGTCATTGCAGCCCTTTCAGATAGGCGGCGATCGCCGCGATCTCCGCTTCCGGCAGCATGCCGAACGCCGGCATCTTCGATCCGGGCTTGATCGTGTCCGGCGCGGCGATGAAGCGCGAGATCGTCTCTTCCGTATTCGGCAAGATTCCAGCCCCCAGCGTCAGGCGGGAGGCGAGATGCGACAGGTCGGGGCCGAGCGTCCCTTGCGCTTCCGTGCCGTCGACCCGGTGGCAGGCGCCGCAGCCATTGCGCAGGAACGCCTCCTCACCGGCAGTCGCACCGGCGGACGGCTTCGCCTCGCCGGCGATCCATGCGTCGAATTCGCCCCGCTCCATCGCCACGGCCGCGAACGCCATCAGCGCATGCGACGTGCCGCAATATTCGGCGCAGGGCGCGCGGTATGTTCCGGTCTTCGTTGCCAGCAGCGACAGGCGGTTGGTCCGACCGGGGATCATGTCCATCTTGCCGCCAAGCGCTGGAATCCAGAACGAATGGATGACATCGTCGCTGTTCAACGCAAACGCAACGCGCGCTCCGACCGGCAGCCTGATCTCATTCGCCGACGAGACCGTCTCGCCACCGGGCAAATGATAGACGACCTTCCACCAGAACTGCTTGCCGGTGACCTCGATGCGCAATGCCGGCTCGCCAGCGTTTGCAAACGGCCTCAGCCCAGGCATCAGCCACAGGGCGTAGGACAGCAGCAGAAGCAGGGTGACCACCGGAAAGACCACGCCACCCCAGATGATGAAGCGGCGCGCGGCCGCCTCGCCGATCGACGCGCTGCGCCGGCGCGAAGCAAACACGAACCCGCCAACCACGACGGCCCAGATGACCGCGCCACCAGCGACCATCGCCCAGAACAGCGTGGCGACCTCTTCGCTTTCGGCTCCGCCCGGCACAAGGGAGGATTGCGGTCCGGCGCAGCCGGACAGGAACGCCATCCCCGAGAGGATCGGGGCGACGTAAGGGTATCGGGTTACGTCTGGAAGCGTTGCTCGTCCGATGGAAACCCCCACGTCTGCGCCGCACAATGGCCTCAAGCGCGAACTCGCTAAGGTGGAAAAGGTTCCGCCGTCAGGATACGCCGGGATAGGTCGATTGCAGCAGTAGCCGCGCCAGATGCGTCGCGTTGCTCACCGCCATCTCGATCGTCTCGCTGACCTTGTCGGGAATCTTGTCGAGATCGACGGCTCGCAGTGGCAACTCGTCTATGCTTCGACGCCGAATGCCGCTTCAACCGTCGTCATTAGCTATACGCTTTCACGACGATTCAAGCCGCGAAGCGACCTCAATGAAGAGGTGGCTCGGTTTGTTTGAACAGTTTCTGAGGTATCGCTAAGTGGGTTTCTGCCTAGTTAAGCCGCCATCGGGATTGATGACAGCGCATTGAAGTAAGCCTGGTCCGGTGTCTGCCGATCAAGGCTCGAATGGGGTCGGCGGGCGTTGTAGAAGTGGTCGATGTATCGTCCGAGCGAAGCCCTCGCCTCCGGCACGCTGGCATACGCTCGCAGATAGACCTCCTTGTGTTTGATGGTCTACCAGAGCCGCTCGACGAACACGTTGTCCCGCCAGGCACCTTTGCCGTCCATGCTGATGGCAATTTCGTGCTTCTTCAGCACGTCAGTGAAGGCCATGCTGGTAAATTGGCTTCCCTGATCCGAGTTGAAGATATGGGGCTTGCCGTATTTTGCCAACGCCTCCTCGACAGCCTCGATGCAGAACGCCACGTCCATGGTGATCGAGAACCGCCAGGCCAGCACCTTGCGGCTGAACCAATCGACTACGGCCGCGAGATAGACGAAGCCGCGCGCCATCGGGACATACGTGATGTCGATCGCCCAGACCTGGTTAGGCCGAGTGATCGGCAGCTTGCGTAGCAGATACGGGCAGATCTTGTGGCCCGGAGCCGGCTTCGATGTATTCGGCCGCCTATAGATCGCTACGATTCTCATCCGCTTCATCAGCGTCGCCACATGTAGCCGGCCGACATCGAAGCCCTCGCGAACCAGAAAGTCGCGCATCATCCGACTGCCCGCGAACGGGTAATCCTGATGCAACTTGTCGATCCGAAGCATCAACGCCAGATCGGCAGGGGGAACCGGTCGCGGCAGATAATAGACGCTCCCCCGACTGATGCCGAGCGCCGCCGCCTGCTTCCTGACGGGCAAAAGGTGCTGACGGTCGATCATCGTTTTGCGCTCAGCAATCCCGCCTTGGTGAGCGCGCCGGCTAAAAAATCGTTCGTGAGCGTCAACTCTCCGATCTTCGCGTGGAATTCCTTCACATCGATCGGTGCCGGCGCTTCGGCTTTGCTGTCGCCGCCGAAGACCTCGGCAGCCCCTTCCAGAAGCTGCGTACGCCAGGACGTGATCTGATTGGCGTGGATGTCATATTGCTCGGCCAACTCGGACAGCGTCTTCTCGCCCTTGATCGCGGCAAGCGCAACTTTCGCCTTAACGGCCGGGCTGTGGTTCCGGCGCGGTCGTCTGGTCATGGTCTCTCCTGTTCACGGCATCATGCCGATCTCAGGCAGAATTCCACTTATCACCGATGTCCAGATTTCACGAACCACCTCTTAACCTCCAGATCGGTAACGTCCACGGTGAAGCGCGCGTACTGATAAATATGCCATCCTGGAATTGGGGGCTCGACGTCACCTGGACATGTTTGATGGATCCGTTACGGGCGCGCATCCGCACCGGGTGGCGGTGGATATTTTCACCCCGCTTCAAGCGGGTCAAAATTTCGTCGAGAACATGACGATCGCTGTAGAAGTCGGCAAGGTGATGCCCAATGTATTCGTCGGCCCCATATCCCAGAAGCTCCAACTCAGCCTTGTTCGCGCGCTGTATAACGCCATCTGGACCAACAACATGGAGTGCCACGATGCCATTCTCGAAGAAATCTTCGTAGCTGAATTCGCTTTGTATGGAGTCTGTCCGCCGAGGGTTTGCCATGCCTGCGACATCATCAGCCATCTCGGCCTCGTCCATGAAATTTCCCCGTGGCTCCGTTCGCAAGCCGGCGTATCTGATGTAACACGATGTTGGTGCGATTGTTCCCCTACAAAGGCACAAATCCGCGCCGTCAGGCGTATTCTCTTTCGACAGATACTCAAGAATTCAAAGCGCGGTCGTGAAATCTTCCAAACCGGATTGTGGCCGTAATGCCTGTCAGGCCCCTCTCTGTACTTGGTGACGAGGCAGTCAAGTTCAGGAATTGGTGGATCGCGTTTTATCCATTAACTAATGGCTGAAGAGGGCCAGAAGAGATGCCTACGATGATGCCGACCGGAGTGTGGCGATGAGCGAGCTTGCGGTGGTGATCGTTGGCGCAGGCCCGACCGGGCTGATGCTGGCAGGCGAGTTGGCACTGGCAGGCGTCGACGTCGCCATTGTCGAGCGGCGCGTCAGCCCGGAACTCGCCGGCTCCCGCGCGGGTGGGCTTCACGCGCGCACACTCGAGATTTTGGATCAACGCGGCATCGTCGACCGATTCCTGGCGGAGGGGCAGAAGGCCCAGCCCTATGGGTTCGCCGGGATCACGTTCGACATCAGTGCCCTTCCCACAAGGCACAATTACGGGCTCGGGCTGTGGCAGAACCGCATCGAGCGGATACTGGCCGGCTGGGTCGACGAACTCAAGGTGCCGATCCATCGCGGCATTGAGGCGACGGGTTTCGCGCAGGACGGTTCCGGCGTCGATATTGACCTCAGCGATGGTTCGTCGCTGCGGTCGAAATATCTCGTCGGGTGCGATGGCGGTCGCAGTCTGGTCCGCAAGGCCGCCGGCATTGCGTTCCCCGGATCGGATCCGACGACCAGCAATCTGATCGCTGAGGTCGAGTTGGCCGAACCGCCGCCGGAATGGGGAACCCGTCGTGACGAGATCGGCATCCATTCCCTCGGCCGCGTAAAATACGAGATCCGCGACGGCCAGATCATCTACGCAGATAAGGGGCCGGTGCGCGTCCTTGTGACCGAACGGCAGATCGGAGCCACCACTGAGCCCACCCTCGACGACCTTCGTGAAGTGCTCGTGTCCGTCTATGGGACCGATTACGGGGTCCATAGCCCCACCTCGATCTCCCGGTTCACCGATACGGCCCGGCAGGCCGCGGCCTACCGCAAGGGACGGTTACTGATCGCGGGCGACGCCGCCCACATACATCCCCCGGACGGTGGGCTGGGTCTCCAGACCGGCGTGCAGGATGCGGTCAACCTCGGATGGAAACTGGCCCAGGTGGTCAAGGGGACGTCACCAGAAAGCCTCCTCGAGACCTACCACACTGAGCGCCACCCTATCGCTGCCCGCGTGTTGCGTAACACCATGGCCTCAGTCGCGCTGCGCCGCGATGACGATCGCACCAAGGCCGTGCGTGACACGATGGCCGAGTTGCTCTGCATGGACGGGCCGCGCCAGCGATTTGCCGCGATGATGTCGGGGCTCGACATTCACTACGATCTCGGCAAGGGACATCCCCTGCTCGGACGCCGCATGCCCGACCTCGATATCGTTACTGCCAACGGCCCACTACGGGTCTTCAGCCTGCTGCATGACGCCCGGCCGGTGCTCCTCAACTTCGGTGAGCCGGCCGCGCTCGACATCACGCCGTGGGCGGGTCGGGTTCAGTTGGCCGACGCCAGATACGATGGTCCGTGGGAGCTTCCTGCGCTTGGGGCGATAACGGCGCCCACCGTTGTGCTGGTCCGACCTGACGGCTATGTGGCATGGGTTGGAGACCAAGCCTCGCAGGGGATCGCCGAGGCGCTAAGCACTTGGTTCGGGCCGCCTACTGCGGCGTAAACCCGTGGCGGCGGGTTCTCTAGGTATCGTCCGATAAATCCAATTCTTTGACATTCCAAGCGAACAAAAAGACAGGTCGGGCGTTTCTCTCATAGGCGATCCCCGCCTTATGGAGATAACCATGGACTGGAACCGCGTCGAAGGAAACTGGAAGCAGGTAAAGGGCAAGGTCAAGGAACAATGGGGGAAACTGACCGACGACGATCTTGACCAGATCGCAGGCCGGCGCGATCAGCTAGAGGGCAAGATTCAGGAGCGGTACGGCATCGAGAAAGACCTCGCAAAACGCGATGTCGACGACTGGTATGGCGGCCAGACCTGGCTAGACTGATCGGTTCAACCCAGGAGCAATCGACATCCGAAAGTGCCCGACGTCCCTTGACAGAGGCGTCGGGCACTTTCGTTCATGAGAACCAATCAGGAATGGGACCTTTACAACCGAGTTCAGCGATCGCCCGCATACCACGCCCGATCGCTGAAGTCGGTTGGTCCTAGACGACCAAGCAGACGAATATTAGCGATCCCTGTATCGTTAGGGCCGGTAGCCTCTTCCGCGAGGCTGATTTGTTGCCAAGCGAACCGTCCTTCTCTAAGGGTGATGCAACTTATCAGACGAAAGTCGTGCCTCAATGGCAGATGCTTATGGCATTTCGAGATCCCCTACCGGAATTGACGGATTCGATGACCTCACCTTGGGCGGCCTTCCGACTGGCCGGCCAACGCTTGTCTGCGGCGCGGCGGGTTGTGGCAAAACGCTCTTTGCCTCTACGTTTCTCGTGCATGGAGCACGTGAGTGCGACGAGCCGGGCGTCTTCGTCACCTTCGAGGAGCGCCCGATCGACCTCATCAACAATGTTGCTTCGCTTGGTTTCGGGCTCGACAAGCTCATCGCGGACAACAAGATTTACATCGAACACATCGCCATAGATCCAGCAGAACTGGCCGAGATCGGCGAATACGACTTGGAGGGCTTGTTTATCCGGCTCCAGATGGCGGTCGAACAGGTCGGCGCCAAGCGCGTCGTGCTCGATACGATAGAGAGCTTGTTCTCCGCTTTCACCAACCCGGCAATCCTGCGTGCGGAAATCCGCCGTTTGTTCGACTGGCTGAAAGAGCGCGGACTGACCACCGTTATAACCGCCGAGCGTGGCGAGGGGACTTTTACCCGCAGCGGCCTTGAAGAATACGTTTCGGACTGTGTGATCCTGCTCGACCACCGGGTGGAGAACCAGATTTCGACGCGCCGTATGCGGATCGTCAAATATCGTGGCACGGCGCACGGAACCAATGAATACCCGTTCCTCATCGACGAGGATGGTTTCAGCGTGCTTCCGATAAGTTCGATCGGGCTCAATCACACGGTTTCCGACGAACGCATATCCAGCGGCATCTCCGATCTTGACGCGATGCTCAGCGGTGGCGGCTTCCATCGCGGCTCGAGTATCCTGATTTCCGGTGTCGCCGGCTCCGGCAAGAGTTCGGCCGCCGCGAGCTTCATTGATGCCTCGTGCCAGCGCGGCGAAAAGGCGCTGTACTTTTCATTCGAAGAATCGGCGCTCCAGACCGCCCGCAACATGCGCTCCATCGGCATCGATTTGCAGCGGTGGATGAAAAAGGATTTGCTGCGCTATGTGGCGGCTCGGCCGACGCTCTATGGACTGGAGATGCATCTGGCCATCATGGTTCGGGAAGTCGTCAAGTTTCAGCCGAAGCTTGTCGTGCTCGATCCTGTCTCCGCTTTTGTGGCGCCAGACGATACGACGGAAGTGCAGGCCATGCTCCTGCGCATGGTCGATTTTCTTAAGGCGAAGGGGATCACCGCGGTCTTCACGCATCTGGCACACGCCAAGGGCGAGGAGACGCAAACCGAAGCTGGCCTATCTTCGATGATGGATGCCTGGATATTGCTGCTTAATAGAGAGAGCAACGGCGAATTCAATCGGGAACTTTATCTGCTCAAGGCGCGCGGCATGCAGCATTCCAATCAGGTGCGCGAGTTCGCCATGAGCGAGAAAGGCATCGAATTGCGCGAACCGTATCTCGGAGAGGGCGGTGCGTTGACGGGTTCGTCGCGGCGTGCGTTCGAGGCAAAGACCAACCGCGAGAAGACTGTCCGCGCTGCCGAGCTTTCCCGCTTGCAGCAGCAACTCGATCATCGTCGCAGGAAACTCGAAGCGCAGATCGAATTGCTTAAGACCGATCTTACGTCCGATGAGATGGAACTTGAGCGCATGATCGAAACCGAGACTGCCTATCTGGCGCAACTCGATATCGACGAGAGTGAAATGCGCCGCAGCCGTAAGGATGACGGCGCCCCAGTGAAGAAACGTAAATCAAAATGACCGAGCAAGACAGCAACCGACGCAAGTTGGTGCTCTACGTCGCCGGTCAGACACCCAAGTCGCTGGCGGCGATCGCCAACCTCAAGCGCATCTGCGCGGAGCATCTGGATGCCCAATATATCGTCGAAGTGGTCGATCTGAAGCAGAATCCGATGCTCGCGCGCGAGCACGGCATCGTGGCGATCCCCACATTGGTGCGCCAGCTTCCCGTGCCGATCCGCAAGATCATCGGTGATCTTTCGGACACGCAAAAGGTGCTCGTCCACCTCGATATGAGCGGCATTCCTCATGAGTGACCCCGTCAAAGGAAGTGGCCATCACGCAGGCCCTTCCAATGAGGCCGAGGAAACACTGCGCGCAATCCGCGAAGGCGAAGTCGACGCCCTCGTCATCCGCCGGGCCATGACGGAGGAGGTCTTTTCCCTGCAAGGCTGGGACGATTCGTACCGCGCCTTCATGGAAACGATGGACCACGGCGCAGCGGCCTTGGGCGCGCATAGCGAAGTGCTCTATGCCAACACCGTCTTCTGCCAGTTTTTGGGAAAGCCTTTGTCGGCGTGCCAGGGAGAGTCCTTGCTCGACGTCCTGCCGGGGACGGTTCGTCCGACGATTGGGGACCTGTTGGAGGATGCACGAACGGAAAAGCAGACGGCGGAGATTTCGCTGGAAAACGAGGGGGAAAAGCAGTTTTTCCTGGTCTCGGCGGCACCGTTCAACACCGGAGTCGTGTCAGGGTTCGCGCTGACCCTGACCGATCTGACCGACCGCGTGCGGGCGGAAAAGAGTTCGGCTTCGGAGCGAGCTGCCCGCGCCATCATCGCCTCGGCGAACGAAGCCGTGGTTGTGTGCGACAACGATGGCCGGATAACCCATGTGAATGCCGCCATGCTCGCCATCCGCGAGGGCGAACTCATCGGTGAACTCTTTGGCGAGGCCGTAAAGCTGACGTTTCCGGCGGTCTCCGGTATTGCGAATTCCGACGATCTGATCTCCACGGTTGTGAACGGAGGGACTTTGCAGGGCATCGAAGCTCATGCGCCGGATGCGCCGCGCGTCAAGGACGTTTTGATCAGCGCCGCGCCCCTTACACATGAAGGAGAAGCAATCAACGGTTGCGTCATCACCCTAGTTGACCTGTCGCAGCGCAAGGTCACGGAAAAGCAGCAACTGCTGATGATGGGTGAGCTTGACCATCGCGTCAAAAATACACTGGCCCTGGTGCTGTCCATATCCAACCGGACGCTTTCCAAGGAAGATACCTTGGAAGGCTTTCACAAGTCGTTTTCCGGGCGCATTCAATCACTCGCCGCCACTCATAATCTGCTGGCGGACAAAGCATGGACAAACCTGACCGTCGCGGATGTCGTCAAAACCGAGTTGGCGCCGTTTGTCTCACTCGACAATAGCCGTGTTCAGCTTGAACAACTCGGTATCGGGATCACACCCCGCGCAGCCATCGCGCTGGGCATGACCATTCACGAATTGGCGACCAACGCTGTCAAATATGGAGTCCTTTCAACGGAGACTGGCAAGCTTTGTTTGCACGCGCAGCGGGATACCGAGTCCTTGAAGCTGGACTGGATCGAAAGCGGCGGGCCGCCAGTAAAGGAACCTCAACGAAAGGGCTTCGGGCGAACCGTGATCGGGCGAAGCCTGCAATATTCTCCCAACGGTGGCGCGGATCTGGATTTCCATCCTGAAGGGGTCAGGTGTTCGATCCGGATTCCCATCGAGGATGTCGTTGAACTCCGTAAACATCGATAGGTTCGCTACTTCCGAAGGCGTGATCGCGCTGTCGGATACAAGTTGCAGACTGCGAGGCACGCGGCCTGTGAGCAGCGCGTCAAATCACTGGTCGTTATTTCGATGGTCGTTTTCTTCTCGACTTTAGTGGTGCGCCTGCATCAGGCGCACCAAGGCCGGGCCGATAGGGGGACGATTAGCCCCCATTGCCACGTTGCCAAACGCCTTCGTCTCTACCGCCGCAGCCGGGGCTGTTGTCGTGCGTAGCGTTCAGTTCCACAAGCTACGTATCGCAGGTTCTACACTGCAATTTTATGCGACTTTCGGCGCACGAAACGTGAGCATTCGAAAGCTACTGTGTTGGTTTCAAACTCGCCACTTTGAGGGCAACTTGGCGCCAAGAGCGGCTATCGGAACCGGGCGGTTTTGGGATGAGTAGCGCGGAAAGCCGCCCTTCCGCCCTAGGCCTCTTTCCAGTTGTTCGACACTTAACACGATTTCGCCAGAAGCGGTCATTCGTCTTCGAGGTTCTGCGACAATCGGTCGATGAACAGACGGACCCGAGCTGGCAGGTGGCGTCGATTCGGGTAAAGGACGGAGATGGGCACTTCACGCATTGGATGACCGATGAGAACCGCAACGAGGCGCCCGGTCGCTAGATCGTCGGCCACGAGAAACCGAGGAAGATGGGCGATGCCGAAGCCCGCGACAACCATGTCGCGGATCGCCTCAGCACTGTCGGAGTTACGTGTCCCGGCCCCACGATCTGAACCGTGGCCTGCGACGACGCCGCAACTGTCCAACGCATTGCTTCGCCGCGACTGCCGAAATGGAGGCGGTCGTGATCGGCGAGTTCCTCCAGAGGTTCTGTCGCAAATCCTGCTGCTGGTCACGAGAGGAGCTATGTGCGCAGGGCTCAGGCGGTGAGGATCTCGAATTGCTCGGCGATTGACGGACGTAGATTGTAGGCAAACCTCGCCTGTCGGTTGCGCATCATGTGCACCATCTCAATGCCGGAGAGAATGATCTCAGCGCTTGCCATCGACTTGAAGCCGAGCATCGGTCGTATGCGGCGCTTGATGCGCCTGTGATCCTGTTCGATCCGATTGTTGAAGTATTTGCTCTTTCGGATACGGATCGGCTTTAGTGAACGTCGCGACCGATCCCGCAGACGGTTTTCGGCATCACAGGAGATGATAGCCTCGTGATTGGTCTGGCTGCCGTCGATGACGATGCGCTCCGGTCAGCTGTGGCGCGCGAATGCCTTCCGAAAAAAGCGTTTGGCTGCCAGCAGGTCACGGTTTTCGCTGAACAAGAACTCGATCGTGTCGCCGACACTGTCGATGGCACGGTAAAGATACGTCCACTGACCGCGCACCTTGATGTAGGTTTCGTCCATATGCCACTTGATGCCGATGGCACGCTTGCGCCGGTTGAAGCGCTCCAGAAGCTGAGGCGAGAAGTGAACGACCCAGCGGTGAACAGTCGAATGATCGACGTTCAGGCCGCGCTCGGCCATCATCTCTTCCAGATCGCGCAAGCTCAGAGTCGGACTCGAAAAGGCTTCAACTACATCCATATCTTGCAAGGCGTCTGGTGAGCATGCGGATATGGGCGA
>NZ_JBTMXB010000056.1:0-17759 GCF_054489405.1 Mesorhizobium sp. A623 | reverse complement strand
CCGGAACAGAGCGCCCGGAGAGCACACTTCCAGGGCATCAGAGCAGAACGGTTCTTGTCAAATACATCCGTCAGGTACTTATTCTTGCGGATTTCGATCGGCTTCAGTCGGCGTCGGGAGCGATCCTGCAAACGATTTGTGGCATCACAGGAAACGATGGCCTCGTGGTTGGTCTGGCTACCATCAATAACGACGCGGTCGGGTCGGCCATGACGGGCCAGCGCCTTTGTGAAGAACCGCTTGGCCCGACAGCAGATCACGTTGCTCGCTGAACCAGAATTCGACCGTATCGCCGACACTGTCGATAGCGCGATAAAGGTACATCCACTGGCCACGGACCTTGATGTACGTTTCGTCGATATGCCATCTGCCTGTCACGCTGCGCTTGCGTCGGTTGAAGCGCTCAAGCAATAGCGGTGCGTAACGGACGGTCCAGCGGTGAATGGTCGTGTGGTCGACGGTAATGCCCCGCTCGGCCATCATCTCTTCCAGATCACGCAAGCTCAGACTGTAGGCCAGGTACCAGCGCACGCAAAGCAGGATCACTGATTGGTCGAACTGGTGGCCCTTGAACATTTGATACTCCGAAAACGTCAGAGGCTCTCCTTGCCACAAGGCCCGTATTCAAAACGTTGCAACACAACCGCCCAGTTGCGCAAGGGCACCACCCTCGAAATGGTCCGGCTCGTCTGTCCCGACGCCGCCCAGACCATCCTCATCTCCGAAAGCTTTGGGCTTCCCGTCCTCGACAGCGACGGTATCCGCGACCTGCATGAGCGGCTGATCATCGAAACCACTGAGGCACTAAAGGAAGGCCTGAGTGATCGGGCCATGCAAATCCACCTGCAGCGCATCGTCGGCTCCTATGTCGGTTCCGCCCATGGCGCCGGTCAGTTCTACAGCCGAGCGGTGACCGAGGCCCGCGACGCTACGGCCAAACTCGCCAACGACAGCCGCGACGAGGATCTCGAGGGTCCGGTCGGCTTCGACAGCCAGGCGCAAAGAAAACGTGAGTTCGCCGCCGACATGGGGCTACAATCCCATGCGCTGCGAATGGCGGCCGAGGGTGCGGTCAAAGCCTACGAGCATAGCGTCGGCGAGCGCTGGAAGCCTTTTGAGCGCCAGGTCGAGAATCCAGGCGCCGGCGTCAGCCGGCAAGCTGCTGAACACCAGATGGCGGCTCTCGGATAGCCGCCATGGGCGGGACTTCGGTCCCGCCCATCTACCACCTCGCCTTATCGCAACAGACCGGTCCTTGCAGGGCCGGCCTGTTTGCATGTCACGACCAAGGCCATCGGGCCCCGGTGCTCCACTATATCGCCGCTAACGCCGGACGACGATAATCCCGGCCAGTGCAATGAGAATAATACAGAGCATGGAAGCTGCATCCAGACGTTCCGAGAACAGCACGACGCCCCATAGCACTGCGAAGGCCAGATAGGAAAAGTCCCAGGTCGAAATGATCGAGGATGGTCCCAACTGGTAGGCGATGGCCGTGCCGATACTGCCGATCAGCATGGTCATGCTCAAAAGCCCGATCAGCGCCCATTGGGTCCAGCCCATCGCAACCCACTCGCCCATGAACAGGCTTTGCCCGCTCTCGCTCCCTGCCATCACGGTCGTCAGGCTCACGCCACCACCGAGAACGATCGCTATCACGTTGAAGATCAGGGCTAGAACGAAGGGATCTTCGCCACGGTTCTTGGTGCGCGTCAGCACCATCGCCAGAGCGTAGAGAATCGCGGAAACCAGCGGCATCACTGCGTATATGCTCAAATCGCCGGCCTGTGGCTTCAGCATGAGCAGTACGCCGACGAAGCCGAGGGCGACGCCGACCCAACCTTGCACCCCGACAGGTTCCCTGATCCAGAAGGCCGCAAAAGGGTGATGAACAGCGGGATCGTGTAATAGACCGCCAATTAGCTTTGACGGGACTTGCTTTCCGATCCTCCGCTCGTTTTTGACAGCAGGCGTGTGATCAGGACAAAAAACACCGGAACAAACAGGAGCGCCAGAGCCGTGCCCGTGATCGTTCCGAAGACAGTCGCATAGCCAATCGCCGTGCGTGCGCCTGAGCCTGCGCCGGTGGAAAGCATGAGCGGCGTAACGCCAAGACCGAAGGCCAGCGATGTCATCAGAATCGGGCGAAAACGCTGTTTGGCGGATTCACGGACCGCTTCCAACGCCGTTTCACCCAAGGTCGCCATGCGCTCCCGGGCAAATTCGACGATCATGATCCCGTTTTTGCCGGTTAGGCCAACCACAGCCAGCATCCCAACCTGGAAATAGACGCCATTCGATTGTCCGCCAAGCCAGGCCCCTATCAAAGCGCCGAGAATCCCCACCGGCATGGCCAGAATGACGGCAATCGGGATCGACCAGCTTTCATAAAGCGCGGCAAGACAAAGGAAAACTGTGGCAAAAGCCAGCGCATAAAGCAGCATGGCGCCTGCTCCAGCTTCCTTTTCCTCAAGCGACATGCCTGTCCATTGCAGCGTGAATCCCTGCGGTAGTTTTTGCGACAACTCTTCCATGGCAGCAATCGCATCCCCCGAGGCATATCCATCAGCCGCCGAACCTTCGATCTTCATCGCAGGCAAGGCATTGTAGCGACTGACCTGTTGCGGACCGTGGATCCATTCCTGCGTGGCGAAGGTCGAGAAATCGACAAACGCGCCGTTCGTGTTCTGAATCCGCCAGAGGCTCAGATCCTCAGGCGAGGTCCGCGCCCAGGGTTCGCCCTGGACATAGACTCGTTTGACACGACCTTCATAGAGAAAGTCATTCACATAGGAGCTGGACCAGATTGTTCTAAGGAATGAACCGACATCCGCAGCGGTTACGCCGACCGCGCCCGCTTTTGCCCAGTCAATATTAATCCGGAACTGCGAAGCGTCTTCAACACCGCTGGGGCGCACCGCGGTCAGCCGTGGGTCCTGGGCGGCCAGCCCCAAAAGCATGTTGCGGGCCTGAAGCAGCTCTTCATGGCTTTGGCCAGCATTTGCCTGAAGATTGGCACTGAAGCCGTTTGAGGTGCCAAGTTCCATAACGGCCGGTGGCACGATGGGCACCACGATGGCCTCTTTAATCCCGCCCATCAGCGGTCCGAAGGCGCGCTCGGCGATGGCTTCGACGGAGTCTTCGGGAGCGGTACGTTCTGCCCAATCCTTCAGTTTGACGAACATCATCGCCATGTTCTGACCCTGTCCGGCGAATGAGAAGCCCGAAACAGAGAAAACGGATTCGACATTGCGTGCTTCAGCCGTGGTGTAATAGCCCTCGACCTTTTTCAGCACATCCTGGGTTTGTTCAGCGGTCGCGCCAGAAGGCAACTGAACGATGGTGATGAGTGCGCCCTGATCTTCATCCGGCAGGAAAGAGGTCGGGATGCTCTGATAAAGCGCAGCCATGCCTGCAACTATCACCCCGTAAACGACCAGCATGCGCAACGGCCCGGCCGTCACACGCCGGACCAACCCGCTGTAGGCCTGAACGATACGATCAAAGTGCTTTTCAAAACCAGCGCTGAATGCGCCGCCCAATCGTGACAGCATTCCTTTGCGCGGCGCGTGAGAATGAGGCTTCAACATGGTCGCGCAAAGTGCCGGCGTGAAAATCAGCGCCACAAGAACAGAAAGCCCCATAGCCGAGACGATGGTCACAGCGAATTGCTTGTACATCTCGCCGGTCGAGCCGCCAAAGAAAGCCATGGGGACGAAAACAGCCGAAACCACGATTCCGATACCCACCAATGCGCCCGAGATCTCGTCCATTGACTTGCGGGTCGCCTCAACCGGGCCCAATTTCTCGTCTCGCATAATGCGCTCGACATTCTCGACCACGACGATCGCATCATCGACGAGCAGGCCAATAGCGAGCACCATGGCCAGCATCGTCAGCGTATTGATCGAGAAACCAAGCACCGCCATGATCCCGAATGTTCCCAAAAGGACAACAGGAACAGCCAGTGTGGGAATCAGCGTGGCCCGGAAATTATGCAGAAAGACAAGCATCACGAGGAACACCAGGCCGATGGCCTCGATCAGCGTATAAATCACGGCTTCGATTGAAAGCAGAACGAAGGGGGTCGTGTCATAAGGGATGACATAACTGACACCGGCAGGAAGGTTCTTCGACAGCTCTTCAATCTTGGCTTTGACTAAATTACCCGTTTCGAGTGCGTTGGCGCCCGACGCAAGCTGGATCGCCATTCCCGTTGCAGGCTTGCCGTCAAAGAAGGACGAGATTTCATAATTTTCAGTGCCAAGCTCCGCCCGCGCCACGTCGCGCAGGAGGACCAATCCGCCATCGGTGTCTGCGCGCAGAACGATGCTTTCAAAATCGTCAGGCGTTTTCAGCAAAGACTGGGCGGTGATCGTCGCATTCAGAAGCTGGCCGGGAGGAGCTGGCATCGCACCGAAAGAGCCGGCCGATATCTGAGCATTCTGTGCGGAAATCGCGTTGACAACGACATTGGGAGAGAGGTCATAATATTTCAGTTTCAGGGGATCAAGCCAGATCCGCATGGAATATTCAGAGCCGAAAACCTCAACCTTACCGACTCCGGTCAGGCGCGAAACCGGCTCGACCATATACGAGCTAAGATAGTCGGACAGATCGATATTGCTGCGCGTGCCATCATCGGAGACAAGGCCAACGACCATGAGAAAGCCGGTTGCGGATTTCTCAACAGTCACGCCCTGACGTGTAACATCGGCCGGGAGGCTTGCTTCGGCCTGAGCCAATTTATTCTGTACCTGCACCTGTGCTATATCAGGATCGGTGCCGATTTCGAAGGTCAGGGTCACGCTTGCGCGCCCGGTCGAAGTCGTTGTCGAGTCGATGTAGCGTAACCCGTCCAGACCAGTCATCTCTTTTTCGATGATCTGAACGACTGTATCCGCAACGGTTTCAGCCGATGCGCCAGGATATGCCGCCCCGATTACGATCGAAGGGCCAGCAATCGATGGGTATTGCGAAATCGGCAAGCGCAGAATCGATAAGACCCCCAGCCCCATGATGATGATCGCGATAACCCAGGCAAAGATCGGGCGGTCAATAAAAAAACGAGCCATGATCAGTTACCCTGGTGCGGTGCAGCTTCGGGATTTTGGCCTTCGGTCACGATCTGAACCTCAGCCCCCGGCCCAACCTTCTGGAAGCCCGAGATGACGACCGCCTCGCCTGCTTTCAGTCCGCCGGTTGTCACCCAGCGGTTGCCATCGGCGGAGACAATCGTCAGCTCTCGGACTGCGATTTTACCATCTTCGACAATCCAGACGCTTGCCCCGCCCTTTGCATCACGCAGAACAGCATTTTGGGGTACCAGAACCGCGTCCTTGGTCACGCTCCGCGGCAACTCAGCCTCGACATAAAGGCCGGGAAGCAGCTTATGGTCGGGGTTCGGGAAGCTTACGCGTAGCGTCACCATACCGGTCGTGGGCTCAACCTGGGGCTCGGCGGCCTTGATCTCGCCTTTCGCCTCATAGATTTGCCTATTCGGTAGGATCATGGTTGCGCTGGCATGTTTCATGGCCTCACGCTGCTCGGGCGAAGCGTTCCAGTTAAGAAGATCATTTGCTGACAGTGTTACATCAACAAAAACGGGATCAAGCGTACGGATTGTCGCCAAAGCGGTGGTTTGCTGGGCACTGACCAGAGCTCCGGTCGTGGTCTGGGAGAAGCCTATGACACCTGCAACAGGTGCACGCACAGTTGTCCGGTCAAGATCGATTTCGGCACTACTTAATTGGGCTTTCGCCATTTGCAGCGCCGCTTCGGCAGCACTTTGCGTCGCGACCGCTTTATCACGAGTGGCGGCCGAGCCGACATTGGTCGAGAAAAGATTCTTGGCGCGATCTGCATCGAGAACGGTCAGATCATAGTTGGCTTGCGCTTGAGAGACCGCTGCCCGCGCTGCCGCCACTACGGCGCGGTACGTGACGTTTTCAATCTGATAAAGCGGGTCGCCAGCCTCAACCGACACGCCTTCCTCGAAAAGGCGCGTCTGTAAGATACCGGAGACCTGGGGCCGCACTTCCGCAACCGTTGATGCCTTGATCCGCCCCGGAAGTCGGATTGTCGCCGTAAAATCCACGGGCTCCGCAATCATAATGCTAACCATCGGTATTGGCTGCTGGGCTACCGACGTGACAGGCGCAAGGCCGATCAACAATGAAATTGCCGAGGCAAAAACAGCCTTTATCCTGAAATCTCTTGGCATCGGTTCCTCTTACAGGACGTTAGAAAATACGGGATGATGGCAGCGACTAAAACGGCGCATGGTGATCCGAGCAGCATGGCGCTTCGTCAATCAGGTCACCGTTGTAAACTGGGCCACTATAATCATAACTGTCCATGGTGACGAACATGAATCAGCATCGACAGTACGGACTGCAACAGGAAGCGTTTCACGTCAGACACCAACCCTCCAGAAAACCTCAACGCATGCGCTGGAGGAGATGATTTGCCCAACCATGGATTGACCACATCGCGGTACAGTGTATCATAATATGTGAATTGTGGTGGAAATGTCAACGTGTATCGGACGTCAAAATGACAGGGAGCGAATCATGACTGAGGTGAGCGACAGAACGGCGGGCATTCAAGTCATCGCGAGAGCCGCCACTATCCTGCGCGAACTTGGTAACTGCCCCGGCGGATTAAGCCTGGCTTCTGTCGCCACGCGGGTCGGGTTGGCGCGATCTACCGTACAGCGAATAATGCAATCATTGGAGACTGAAGGCTTCGTTGAGCTTTCCGCACAAGGCCATGGCTTCCGTCTTGGGCCCATGCTTTCTGAACTCGTCTATCGCCGGCAAGTCGATATCGTAACCGAGGTGCGTCCACTAATCGAAGAATTATGCGCCGATCTGGGGGAAACCATTGCGCTTTACTCTTTGACGGGTAGCAACCTCACCACGATCGATCGTTGCATTGCTGAACAACCGCTGCGCGTCGTCTTCCCTTTAGGCACCGTTCCCTTTCCGGCCTATCAGCTCGCACCTGGCCGCGCGATTATGGCCGAGTTGCCGCCGGAACGTGTGACGCAGATCCTTTCAGAAAGCATGACAGATGCCGATATGGCGCGTGAGCTGGAAGCCATTTCCAGCGAAAAAGATGCGGGCCGGGACACATCGAGCTTCATCTCGGGCATCTCCAGCTTTGCCGTGCCTCTCCACACCCATCTGGGCCTTTATGCCTTAGCCGTCATCCTGCCAACAACTCGTGTCGGCACACGAGAAGGGGCCATTTTTGCAGGTCTGCGCAGATGTCGCAAAAGGATAGAAGACAAAATCGGTGCGCCCGCATCCGAATCCTGACAGTGCTACACTCGCCAGTCATGCAAGTGCACTAAAGATTGTCCCTAGGCTACGTCCTCGGGGATGCCCAGCAGGTGGCCGCCTCGCTCAAGCTATGGGCTGCAAGGCGGCTGTCATATTGCTCGCTCACGGTGTGCCAGGTCATCGTCTTTGCGAGATCGACTGCCGTTTTTCTTTATGGCTTATGGTGTTCACCGGACATCACGCCGTCCGGGCTGTTCTGCGACTGCGCCGTGCGAACAAAAACAGCAGGATCGCAACGACGACCAACGCGCCGACGGCAAGCCCGATCCTGGCGGCCCAGATCAGCCAGTCCGACGTGGCGCCTCCGGCACGCAATGTTGCCACCTGCGCCGCCGTCACCTTGGCGGCCGGGTTGCCGAAATGCTGGATCAGATAGTTGCTCAGGGTAGCAATTTGCGTATCCGAAAGCTCCTTGGTAAAGCCGGGCATCAATACGTCCGGCTGTCGCTGCAGCCCTTCGAGGATCACCATCACCAGATTGTTGGTGTTTTCCCGGCCGAGCGCGGTGTTGTGCAGCAGTGATGGTAGGCCGCCTTCGAAACTGCCTTGGCCCTGCGCCTCGTGGCAGGTAGCGCAATACGCGTCGTAAAGCTGTGGGCCGGTCATGGCGTTTAGATCCTGTGGCAATGCCACGGCGCGGATGCTCGCCAACTCGTCCGAAGAGTTTCCCCAGGTAAAGACCGGCTGCGTATCGGCCGGGTCGCGAACGGGCGGGACGGTTTTCAGGTAGACCGCCATGGCCTTGAGGTCTTCTTCCGTCAGGAAACGAAGGCTGTGATCGATCGCCTCCGCCATCGGACCGGCGGCCTGGCTCTTCTCGACATGGCCGTCGCGCATATAGGCGACCAGTTCCTCGACACTCCAGCCTCCGATCCCGCTATTGGCATCCGAGGTGATGTTGGGCGCATGCCAAGGACCGACATCACCGCCCGCCATTTCGCTGGATGTGTTTTCCGCCATGAACAGGTTGCGTGGCGTATGGCAGGTGCCGCAATGCGCCGGCCCCTGCACCAGATAGGCGCCACGGTTCCATTCGGCGTCCTGCGCCGGGTCTGGCTTGTAGGGGCCGTTGTCGAGAAACAGCAAGTTCCACGCCGCCATCGACAGGCGGATGTTGAACGGAAACGGCAGCTGCGTTTCGGGCGACTTTGTTTCGATCGGTTCCACGCCATTCATGAAATAGGCATAGAGAGCGGCGACGTCGTCGTCCGAAAGCAGCGCGTAGGCCGTGTCGCCGGATAGAGATGCTTGCCGTCGGCGCGCACGCCCTTGCGCACCGCAGCGTCAAACTGTTCCAGAGTATAGGTGCCGATGCCGTTTTCCTTCGACGGCGTGATGTTGGTGGCGATGATGGCGCCGATCGGCGTGGCGAGCGACAGGCCGCCGGCCATGGCCGCGCCGCCGGGCGCTGTGTGGCAGGCCACGCAATCCGATGCCGTGGCGATGTATTTGCCACGGGCGATCTGATCCGCATCCGCGCTGAAGGCGGGACTTGCGACCGCCGATGGGGCGACCGACAGCACAAATATTGCAGCAAGACGCCATCCGGTTCGGCAATTACTGAGGCGAAGCCGTTGAGGGAGACGGACAAGGTCGACGGTGCGCTGCCAAGTCGCCAAACTGCCTCACGAGGTGGGTTCACCTCTGCCAAAAAGCGCTCGCTCAGAAAATTCAATGCGGCCATATCAACCATTTGTAAGCCGGATTATTTCCGGATTCCCATGGCAGTCGCCCGAATGCGCTATCGGACGCATCTACTATCGACAAAGCGAAAAAACCCGGCGGTTGCCCGCCGGGTTTTCCTTTAGACAGAAAGCGCTGTCTTAGAACGAGCGCTGGAAGCGGATGATGCCACCGATCGAATCGTCGGTTGCACCGGTCCAGCTGCCGGCGGCAGGAACATTGTCGCCTTCGTTGACGTAATCGACTTCGGCCGTGACGTTGAAGCCCGGAACGATGTCGTAGGAGACGTTCGCTGCAACGGCAAGGGTCTCGTCTTCGTCATACGAAACCTGTGCGTTCAAAGAAGTCTTCTCGTTGAGCTTGTACGAACCACCGCCGAAGATGGCCCAGTTGCCGCCCCACGGCTTGTAGAAGTTGCGAGCGACGTTGTCGTCCGAACCGTAACCGCCGATGATGAACAGCGAAAGCTGCTCGGTGGCGTTCACGTCCAAACGAACCTTGCCGGACCATTCTTCCCAGTTGCTGTTGTAGGCTGCAACACCCGAAATGCCACCCCAGCCAGCGGTGTACTTCACGCCGCCAACGACGTGCGGAACGTAGCTGTCGATGACGTCACCGCCAGTAGCAAAAACGGGATCAAAGTTGCCGCCGTCGCCGTTGTTGCCCTGCTCGACCGAGACGATCGCCGAGAAGCCGTTGCCGCCGTCGAACGTGTAGCTGATCAGATTGGTCTCGAAGCCGCCGTAAGGAACCAGCGTATCCTGGATGACGTTACCGGCATAACCCTGGAACGTGTCGAAGACCGACTCGTCAGCGCCGATGCGCAGGCCGCCAAGCTGGATCCAGGCGAAGTTCAGCGAGGTCGAGCTGCCGCCATTGGCGTAGTTGAAACGCGTCTCGGTGTAGGTCTTCAAGGTGCCGAGTTCGGTTTCCTGACCGGTCCAGGTCCGGAGCGCGAAGCGGGTCTGGACATGGTAGGAGCGCTGAGAATCGCCGTCCATCCTGTCGACCGTAGCACGGCCGTCGAACGAGCCGGCATCGCCGCCCGAGATGTCGACGCGGACATAGCCGCCGACGCGCAGGCAGGTTTCGGTTCCGGGAATGTAGAAGTAGCCAGCGCCGTAAACGTCGCAGATGCGGACGTATTCAGCGGGTTCCGGCTCGGCGACGACGACAGCGTCGGCGGCGCGTGCACCGGATACTGCGACGAGAGCCGCAGCGGAGCCGAAAAGAAGGCTCTTAATGTTCATTTTCTGACCTCCAGAAAGTCGATGTTAAAAACCGGGTTTGGGTAACTTTTGCTGAAGGACAGCGTTCCCTGCCCCATCCCCACTACCGAAAAAGATGCGCACCGCGCCGCTTCCTCTTTCCCGACATTACCCATCGGTTGGTGGTGTTCAACCTTGTTCGCATCGTCGGAAGCGCTGAATGGATGCTATCGGCAGGGCCTGTTGCAGAAAGAACACATTTTGAACACTCATTAAACCCTTCGTTAACAAACGCGACCCGTTTCGAGGCTGAAGTCATACCGAAAGACCTCGGAACCGTGCAGCGATTCGTGCCAAGCGGTACAGAGCGTCAGATTTGACCTAGCTTTCGCCACGCGCGGTCCATCTATCAAAGGCTGTGGCCCGATTCGTGGGGTGGGAACGATGGCGTGGGTTGCGTGCACATTTATTCAGACTTGGATGTAGCCCGCACGGCACTCTCGAGAACGGATATGCCAATGTCCAAATCATTGGTGGATAGATAATCGTACTTCAGCGTCATCCGCAGCGTCCTATGGCCTAGCCACAGTTGAACGCGCCGTAGATCAACTCCGCCTATCACCAATCGAGAAGCGCACGTATGCCGGAGAATGTACGGTACGATGCCGCTTTCGTCACCTAGTCCAACTTCGTTCTTCGCCTCATTCCACACTGCACGAAATTTGTGTTGCTCAATCGTCGAAAATGGGCCTGACTCCGTTCGGCCCAGCGAGCGGAAGACCTCCTGAACACGCGAAGTGATCGGAATGCTTCGCTCATAAGTCGGATTACCTCTGGAGAGACATATCATCCCGCCGGGTGAAGGGATTTCTGTCCACTTCAGGCCGATCAGTTCCCCAATTTTTGCCCCTGTGTCGACGAGAACTACAGATAGCTGCTGATAGCCTTTGTTTAAGCGGCCTATGCGGTCAAACAGAAAATTCTCTTCCTGGACGGTAAGAAATCGTATTCGTTCTTCGGGCTCTTCCTGGCGATTGAACTCAGGGATTGTGGTTAAATCGCCGGATTTCCGCGCATATCTCAGTAGCTTGCTAAGCGCCATCGTCTTACGATTGATCGTCGCTACGCTATTGCCTTTCGTACGAAGCGCTTCTTGTATTTGATCCAGATCGGCTCCGGTGAAACTGAAAAATCTGCGGTTGAAGATGATCTCGTCAGCTTCAAGAATGAACGAAAAGACATTAATTCTGTGCTTCCCTTCATTCCACAAAAGATTGCCATATTTGTCTAGGAGTCCCCGTAGGGATAGCGCTACTGGTTCACGTGCCGAAGCTGTATCGTCCATTATACGCCTAATTGGTTCTAGCTCTGTCTTGATTGGGCCCGAGCGAGAACAGCATGTCAACAAAATCAAAGCATGCGGTACACAGGCGCGTCGCCATTGCCGCGTTGCCCGATAGCGCATTCTTACGGGACATGCATAGCCGGTATGGCTGCTATGATCTTGTGACCGGCCTAATCCTGCCTATTTAGTGGCATTCCGCAGCATCACAGTTGAAGGGCAGGAAGGCGGGTAACTCCGTATGATTCTTCTAAGCCATTGAGTTTATTAGGATATTCAAGATAAATGGCGGAGAGGGAGGATTTCTCGGCGAGATCTGGGCAACCAGCATTGAATCAGTGGGCAAGGGCCAAGCCGAGGCGGCCCGCACACTCGGGCTGAGTCACGTGTTCCCCGATCCTGAATTCGGCCATCGCTGCCTCCGTGGTTATTGGTTTTCAATTGAGGACCAAGGTACAAGCGGGATTGGTTCCGTAAACGATGTGCCGGCCCGTTGGGCGCTGGCTCTACGGTGGGCCGCCAGCCTTGATTTAGCTAGCCCCAGCGACCATGTGAGGGGTTACGAGTATCTTTCGATGTTATTTTCGGTGTGGGCGAGTGCGTATGAAAACGGGCGACTAGCCCGGGCCGGCAGAGCCTTGGCTTCGCGCCCATACGAGACAGTGTCTCGATTTCAAGCTGGCGTGTGCTCGCCCTACAACAGGCGATGCATTTAACGTTTGCCGCATGCGCGCTCGCGCTAGAAACCGGTATGGAGGCTGTCGTGGAGATCACCGATATATTGGGCGAAGACGATATTTCGCTCGACCTCACGACCAAGGGTAAGCACTCGGCGCTGTCGAAGGTCGCCCTCGAGATTGCACGCGGGATCGGGTGTAGCGAACGGACAGTCCTTGCCGGTCTCTTGCGTCGCGAGCATCTCGGTTCGACCGGAGTTGGGCACGGCGTTGCCGTTCCGCACGCGTTGCTCGACGTCGTTTCATCGCCGGTCGCCTCCCTGACCCGGCTGGCAGTTCCGATCGGTTTCGGCAGTCCAGATGGCGATCCCGTCGATCTCCTGTTCACTCTAATCTGGCCGTTGTCCGATACGCAGGCCTTTCTCCCGGCCTTTGCAAGTGTGTGCCGGGTACTCCGTTCGTCCTGGCTGCGGGATGGGTTGAGGCAAGCTCGCTCCAGTGACGAGGCCATGGCGCTCCTGAGGATGGTTGAGGATAAGTCGACAAGCCTCAGGACGGCTCACTATGACATTAGGAATGTATCTGCGTTCGCACCCGCAAATCCCGAATAGGCGCAAGGCGGCATTGGATAGGGAGATGAGTGCTGGGTGGAGTCGCGGGCAATCAGGCCAACCAAATAAGGTTTACACGGGTTCGCATGAATGAAATCAGCCATTTTTCTGGCCCGAGTAGATATACGCCAACCGGATCGAATGGTGGTACGTCACTGCGAACCTTGCCGGGCCTGATGGCGCGGACTACGGCCTGCAATGGACACTGTTCCGCTCGGCGCTCGCGCCGGGCGAGGCCGAGGGGTGGGAAAGCCCGCAGCTATGGTTTGGCCATGCGGCCGTCACCAGTATCTCGACACACCGCGCCACGGAACGGCTCGCGCGTGGCGGCACAGGCCAGGCGGGCGTGACAGACGCGCCCTTCGCTGCCTGGATCGATGACTGGCAGATGGCTGGCGACAGCTTCGACCGCCTGCGGCTAACCGCGACCGGCAAGGACTTCGCCTACGACATCGCGATGTATGCCCAGGGCCCGCTCGTTCTCCACGGCGACCACGGCTATTCGGTGAAATCGGCGAAGGGACAGGCGAGCTATTACTATTCCCAGCCCTTCTTCAAGGTCGAGAGTACGCTCACGCTGCCCGAAGGCGAGGTACCGGTGCGCGGCACCGCGTGGCTCGATCGCGAATGGTCGTCGCAGCCTCTGGCGCAGGAACAGGCCGGCTGGGACTGGTTCTCGCTGTCCTTCGATACCGGCGAGAAGCTGATGGGTTTTAGCCTACGCGACACAGCTGGCGGCAGCTTCACCTCGGCTACTTGGATCGCGGCGGACGGCGGAGCGACACCTTATGGCGATGGAAAGCTCATAGCTACCCCTCTGGAGACGAGCCGTGTGGACGGGCGCGATGTCCCGACGCGCTGGCGGCTCACCTTGCCCGACCGTGCGCTCGACATCACCGTCGGCGCGCTCAACACTCAGGCTTGGATGGGCCTCAGCATCCCCTATTGGGAAGGCCCGGTGCGGATAACCGGCTCTCACCCGGGCAAGGGTTACCTCGAGATGACCGGCTACGAGCGACGCTGACCATCTACCGCCGGTTGGGTGTACAGCACTATGCAGATATCCTCGCTTCAGCGCCGATCCCGAAAAGACGAAGGCGGACCAAGGGAGGTCCGCCTTCAAACGCCTGCCAGTCGAGCGGGGAGCTCGAAATGGGGGTGGGATCCTGAGCAGGAATAGGGACGCTAGCTCACACCCGATGGCCGGTCAAAGCCTATTCCGTGACATACTTGGAAACATCTATGGGCCAATAAAACGGTCAGCCTGAAAGGCTCCGTTTCCTTGTCTCGAATGATACGGGTCGGTTAGCCTTAGAAAAATCCTTGTTTGCAGACTTTACAGGCTCGAGGCAACGAACATTCCCACCGGCAGTGCACTGAGCGATTGTCGATCGTATTTTTTCTCCAGGCGTCGGCGAGAAAATGCGCTTGCCGCGTCCTACCGCGTGTGTCGCGTAGCGGCCCGATCCTTGCCGTCCCAGCTCTTTTGCCGGCGCCGCTCAGTCGTTGGGCTTCTTGGGTGCGAGGTTGGCGCGCTGGCGCGGCATGCCAAGGCCGGTGTCGGGCGCGAGGCCGGCCACCGGCTGGTCCTCCTGGATCATATGCATGGTGCGCCAGCGGCCGAAACGGTAATAGGCCGCCGCCAGCACCAGCGAGGTGATCGAGCCAACGGCAAAGCTCCACCACAGCGCTTCCATGCCCATCACGCTTCGGAAGGTGTAGGCGAAGGTGGTGCGCACCAGAAGCACCGAGATGACCAGGATGATCAGGGGCGGCATCACCGCGCCCGTGGCGCGCACGGTGGCGAACAAAACGATGGTGATACCGAACAGAATGAAGGACCAGGAAGCGACATTGTTGATGTGGACGGCAATATCGATGGCGTCGCTGTCGCCGACCAGGAACAGGCCGAGCACCGGGCGGTCAAAGAAATATAGCACCGCCACCAGCACGCCCGTCAGCACCAGATTATAGCCCACGCCGGAGGCGGTGATCCTGCTGATGCGGTCCCATCGCCCTGCGCCGACATTCTGGGCCGCCATGGAGGAGACGGCAGCGCCGATGGCCAGCGCCGGCATCTGGATATAGGTCCATAGCTGGGCGGCGATGCCATAGGCGGCGGCGACCTGCGAGCCGTAGCTGTTGACCAGCCCCATCAGGGTCAACGCCGCCGCCGAGATGACGATCATCTGCAGGCCCATGGGCACGCCCTTGAAGACGACGATGCGCAACATCGCTGGGTCGGGCTTGAGCAGAGCGAGATCGGCCCCGGCGAGCCGCAGCGGATGTTTTCGTGCATAGAGCACGATGAGGATGGCGATAGCGCTGACCGTTTGACTGACGAGCGTGGCCATGGCCGAACCGGCGATGCCGAGTTCGGGAAACGGGCCGATGCCGCGGATGAGAAGCGGGTTCAAGATGATGTCGAGTATAACTGCGCCCCCCATGAATACGAACGGCGTGCGTGAATCGCCTGCGCCGCGCAGCACGGTCATGACGAAGGAGAGCACATTCATCACCGGCACTGCCAAGAAGATGATGCGCAGGTAGGATCGCGCCAGCGGTAGGGCATCGGCTGGCGTGCCGAGCAGATTGAGGATGGCGTCCACCCAGATCCAGCCGCATACGGCAAACAGGATCGAAATGGCGAAGAAGAAGGTGGCGCTGGTGCCGACGACACGTCTAGCTGCGGGCAGATCGCTCGCGCCGACCGCTTGCGCCACGAGGATGGTCGCGGCCATGCCGATGCCGAACAGCGTGCCGAGGATCAAGAACAGCACCAGATTGGCATTGGACGTCGCTGCAAGCGCGGATTCGCCGAGGAAACGGCCGACCCACACCGCGTTGATCGAGCCGTTCAGCGATTGCAGCACGTTCGCGCCGAGCACTGGCAGGGCGAAGATGAGCAGGGTTCGCGAGATCGGACCTGTGGTGAGGTCGGTGCGGCGGTGCTCGGGCATTGTCTCGTCCTGGCGACTCGGCAAGGTTGATCGGGATCCGCGCCGTTTCCGGCGCGCCCGCTGTAGGTAGCATTCTTGGTGGTGGCACTATACCCTCCTGCCGGGTTGGGGCTAAAATGCCCGCGCCCGACAGCGCATCAGAATGTCGCATGGCAGATGATCCGTGCGGCCATACAGGCTGCACGCTACCTATTGGGCGATATTGAAATGACTGACGTTCCAGGCTTTTTAAGCCGGCGCAGCCTTTTGAAGGCAACCGCAGTTGGGTATCGCACTGACGGAGTTACCTGTCCTGGCGCGCCCAGGCGGCTCCACCTCCCGCCTCGCTGGAAGACTCCAACGCGAATATTTCGATGATGCCGAATGGTTGTTCATCATGGGTATCGTTGCGCGGCTGATCCGCTCGGACGCGACGGCCCGGGTGCCATCGAAACCCGCGTGCCGTCTACATCGATCGCCAGCTGGCCGACAATTACGGCCGCGCCAGCCAGTAATTGTTTGCGGCGGCTACTGTCTGGAAATGAATGGCGATAACTTGCGAGGATGCGATCAACTGGCTCGAATCGTGGTCATACGCCGCACGCAGCTTCTCACGAATTTCAGCAGATGGCTGGGTCAGCTTGACACCGACACGGGCCAGTTTGGTGGCGAGTTCGAAGCCTTCTTGTGGCGTTGCCGTTTACAGGGAGGAAAGCCAGATTTCGGACATAAAATGTTCCCTTCGAAAATGTTCAAGTCGCATGGATGATAACCGAACGCCCGCAACCGACCATCCAGTGACTACAAGAGATCGAGAAACTCCGCCAGTTCGCGCGCCGCGGCAGCACCAGCCCGGTTGGCGCCAATCGTTGAAGCAGAAGGACCGTAGCCGACGAGATGGATGCGGGCATCCCTGGCCGCCTGCGTCGTCAACCGGCCGGTCATCATAATGCCCCCGTTCTCGCCTTGCAATTGAAGCGGCGCAAGATGGTCGAGCGAACTGCGAAAGCCCGTGCACCACAAAATAACGTCGGCGTGTTGTTCGGAGCCGTCCGGCCAGCGCACACCGTTTTCGGTAATCTGAGAAAACATCGGCAAGCGCTTCAGGACACCGCGCTCGCGCATGGCCTTGATCTTCGGCGTGACGGGCAGGCCGGTGACAGAGACGACTGATGTGGGAGGAAGTCCCTTGCGAACGCGGTCCTCGACCAGAGCAACGGCTGCGCGCCCGGCTTCCGGCGTGAACTCGGCATCGCGAAACTCCGGCTCCCGACGGGTTGTCCAGGTGGTGGAGGTCACCTGCGAGATCTCGTCGAGGAGCTGGATTGCAGAAATACCGCCGCCGACAATGATGACGTGTTGTCCGGCAAACTCATCAGCCGTCCGGTAGTCGCGCGTGTGAAGCTGCTTGCCCTTGAAGACATTTTTTCCGGGATAGTCGGGGATATAGGGCGAGGTCCACGTGCCCGTCGCGTTGATGATCCCGCGAGCGGAGTACATGCCGGCGCGGTCGGTTTCGACGCGCAGCCGCTCGCCCCGGTCGCAGACGACCTTCACTGCAACCGGACGCGCCACCTTGAGGCCGAAGGCTTGTTCGTAGGCGGCGTAGTATTGGGGAACGGCTTTGGACGCCCTCAACTGACCGGCCGAAGTGTCGACGGCCTCCTCGAACCGCATGCCGGGCAGATCGTGGATACGGTTGACGGTTGTAAGGGTCAGGGACGGCCAGCGGAACTGCCAGGCCCCACCGGGGTGCGGCGATTGATCGAAGACAAGGAAATCGACGCCGGGAACGAGACCAAGCCTTTGTAGATGATAGGCCGAGGAGAGGCCCGCCTGTCCCGCCCCGATGATGGCGATGCCCACCTTGACCGCTACATTCACGAGGCCGGATTTATTCCCGATACGCGTGGATTGTCTTTCATTCACTCGCATTTTCCTGCGGCGTCAGCG
>NZ_JBTMXB010000055.1:0-18561 GCF_054489405.1 Mesorhizobium sp. A623 | reverse complement strand
CGCGGCAGGCGTGGCTTCGAACTGACCGACAGGGGCAGCGCCGTCTATGAATATTCCCATTCGCTGACGTCCGCGCTATCGGCCTTCGAGATGCAACTGGGCGAACTGCGCTCCAAGGCGACGGGCGTGCTGCGCGTCGGGATCGTCGACGCCACCGTTACCGATTCAACCCTGGGCCTCGATGACGTCATTCATCAGTTCATCAAGAAGGCCAGCGAAGTCGATCTGCGCATCACCATAGGCTCGCCTGAACAGCTTATCGCGGAAACCGCCAAGGGCGGGATCGACTTCGCGATCTCGCCTCGTATCAAATTGCTGCCCGGCTATTCGCAGACCGAGTTCCATCATGAAATCAACTCGCTCTACTGCAGCGAGCGCCACCCGCTGTTTTCCCGCAAGCTGGTGACAAAGGCTGACGTCGAAGCATCGCAGATGGTGGTGCGCCCTTATGCCAACAAGTCGGAATTGCAGCATTTCCCCAATGCGCATGTCGGCGCCTATGCTTCGAATATCGAGGCGCAGGCGATGTATATCCTGAGCGGCCACTTCGTCGGCTATCTGCCGGATCACATGACCGTCACGTTTAGACAGAATGACCGGCTTAAGGCGCTGCTTATTCCCGAGGCGCAGATCCGCTCGCCCTTCGTCATCATCGCGCCAAAGCACAAGAAGGCGTCGCTGTCGCAGCGGATTTTTGTTCAGGAACTACGCAGGAGGGCGGGCAACACCGAAAAGGCTGCCTCAAAAGGGCAAGCGGCCGAGGCAAAAACCCCGCTGGCCCAGATGCAGGACATATAACACAGTTTATGCATTGATCCGATGCTCAATCAAAGCGCCCGCCGTGCGCCCGATCGGACGCTGGGCGCCCTAAAGGCGCGGCGCTTGGGCGTCGATCCGGTAGTGGGCTTCGGTTGGAACGCAATCGGTTCCGTTCACCGGAACGAGGTCCTGCGGACAGGCCGAGAACGCGACGATCAAATCCATTTCCGCGCGCATCGAGACATAGGAGCCCGGCTCGGATACCGGCGCCTCGAAGGAGACCGAACCGTCCTCGCCGACGGGAATGTTCATGAACAGATTCAGTGGCGAGGGAGTTTCCGGCGGCGTCAGTTCAAGTGCACCGAGGGCGGCTGCCAGATTGTCGGTACAGTTGTCATGGTGGCCGACATGGCCAAGTTGCTGGTAGCGATAGCGGTCGCAGGCGGCGATCAGCGTATCGTGCACGCCGCCCGACGTGTCCTGTATCAAGGTCAGCATCGGGCGACGCTTGTTGCTGCGTAGCGTGTCGCCGTTCTGCGGATTCACCTTAAGCATGGCGCCGCGGCTGTGTTCCATCGACATGAATTCCGCTACATCATCGGCGCAGAATGCCCAAGTATCCACAACCTGGGTGCCATGGGTATTGATGACGGTAATCACCTGGCCCCGGCTGACACGCGCCGCCACGCCCTTGCGTGCGGGGATGACTTGAACCTGGCTATCTGCATTCGCTGGCATCATTGAGTTCCTTCTGTTCATGTCCTTCGCGCACACAGTGGCGTATGTGCGCCTCTTTCCACGGTCTTGCGGATCGCCCTTTCCGTACTGGCATGCCCGCTAACGATACCGGGGTACACTCTTCGTATCGCCGATGTAGGCGGTCCGCATCTTGCCGAGCGGTAGATAGATATGGTCATCCTCATGGTCCCAAGCACCGCGATGGCTGAAGGAAAACAGCGCGGATGGCGCGAGGGTCACGGCCCGCACCCGAGCGATACCGGGTACCCGTGTCGAAGAGCGCGCCCAGCACGGCAACAACGTCAACGATCTTTTCCCGATCCAAGTAGGCGGACCATTTGCAAAAGTGCCAAGTCCTACGAAGGGGAGATCGAGCCACCCACACTCGTATCCTTGTCCATACATCAAAACTCTCCCTGATCGGATGAGCCATATACCATCTGGCGCAACCCTCGGCATAAGCCCGAGCGCCAAGGTTGGAATGAAGCGCGACCGGCCTGCGGTCTACCAGGCCGAGGCTAGCATGGTGCCGCCACTCCTATCCACCACGAGTATCAGGCGTTCATATCGGCTTATTCGGAGAATGACGGTAGCGGCGCCGCACCTGCGTCAACAAGATTGCGTCGGCGATCCCTCTATGTCCGGCAGGAGCCAGTGCACCGGATCGGTAGCTTTCGGCGTGGCGATGCCGTGAAGAACCTGACCCATAGTGCCTCCTTCCATTCAATGGAAAATAATGCACCATCACATGCCGGGATCAAACACCTAACGCAGATGGAATTCGCTCGTAACGATTTCGGCAATGCGGGTCTCGCAATCGGCTAGAAGCCAGTCGCCTTTCTCCGCAGACGAGCCTTCTGTCAGCGAAAGGACGCCCGACGGCGGCACGCCGTTTGCCGGCTTCGGGTAACGGTCGTAAGGCTTGAAATTGGCCGGTCCATCGTGGAGTGCTTTATCGAGTCTAACCAGATCGGCGCGCAGCGCCATCATCATGGAGGTTTCCAAAACGCTCGCATGCTCAAGCTCAATACCGGGATAGCCATGGGGAAATACCCTGGCCAAGGTGTCGCTTTTTATCATTCCCCACTGATCCACCCGCAGGATGGTGAGACCGTCGGCATTGTCGCGACCTATGGCATCAAGCGCCAGTTCGATCCCCTCGATTGAGGGGCCGATATTCTCATAGTGGCCGTTAAGCACGACGATACGCCGAACCTTTTGGCGATACAGATCGCAGATCACGTCCTTGACGAGTAGGGAGAAGGTATGGGCAGTGATGTTGATCGTTCCCGAAAAAGCCGTACCGCCACCGGTACGTGGTTGAGAACGGCATCCATAGGCGAGACCGGGTGCGACCAGCCCTCCGACCGAGGCCGCTACACGCTCTGCAATCGCTGTCGGGATCACGATGTCGACGTTCATGGCCATGTGGTGACCATGCTGTTCTGTCGCACCAACCGGAAGGAACACGGGGGCACCATCGGCAAGCCGCCGCGCCGCCTCGACCCAAGATAGTTCGGCTAGAAAAATGGAAGCTTTCAATCACCTGTCCTTTGAATAAGGGCGTGGCCATCCGGTCTCAGCCATGACGAGCGGAGCAGGTACGATCTCAATGTCCACCCTGCTGCCGCATGAGCCGCATGATCTCGCGTTCCAATTCCCCATAGCCATTCTTGGCAATAACCGCTTCCTTATCGGCAATGCGCTCCCCGCCCTTGAATTCAGGAACAATGATCTGATGGACCCGTCCGGGATGACGGGACATGAACACGATCTTGTCGGCAACGAAGATCGCCTCCTCGATATCGTGCGTGATCATGATGATGGTGGTCGAAGTGTTCTTGGCGATCTCGACCAGTAGCTCCTGCATGTGCCACCGGGTTTCGGCATCAAGCGCGCCAAACGGTTCGTCCATCAACAAGAGTTCGGGGTCGTTCGCCAGCGTCCTGGCGATGGCCACGCGCTGCTTCATTCCGCCAGACAACCTCGACGGATAGACATCGGCGAACTTGGTTAGCTGAACCAGATCGATGAAATGGTCGGCCTTTGACCGCCTCTCCTTGGCATCCACCCCGTTGATACGCATCCCGTATTCGACGTTCTGGCGTACCGTCAGCCAATCAAATGACGTATAGGCTTGGAACACCATACCACGATCCCGACCCGGGCGGTCGATGGCGCGCCCATCGAGTTGTAACGATCCGGCGCTCGGCGTTTCCAAGCCTGCGATCATCCGCAGCACCGTGGATTTTCCGCAACCCGACGGGCCGAGGATGACGCATACCTGGTTTTCTTCCACATCGAAGGACACACCGGAGATAGCGACGATCTCTTCGCCTCGGGGCATTGGAAATCGTTTCGCGAGGCCGTTGATCACGAGCTTTGGAGAAGAACTGGCTGTCGGCAATGTCATGAGCTCGGTCACTTCGCGTTCAGGACTTCGATTTGCTGAGATAGGGGAAGCACCATCCGTGCAACTGCCGGAACAGGATATCCAACGTGATACCCAGCACGCCTATTACGATGATGCCACTCATGATCTCGTCGGTGTGCAGGAATCGTCTCGCGCGCATCATCATTGCGCCGATACCGTCGGTCGACGCGACGATTTCGGCAATAACGAGATATGTCCAGCTGACCGCCAGCATCTGGCGCATTGCCACCAGGATATTTGGCAGGACGGCCGGGAAGACGACTGTGCGAACGATTGTCACCCGATCGGCTCCAAGCGTCATCCCCGTTTCGATCAGTTCCTGTCGCACTTCCTTCGTGTGATCCATAATCAGCGTGATCAGGAAAAAGATCACGCCTATAACAAGCAAGACCAGCTTGGGCGTTTCACCGGTCCCAAACCACATCAGAAGAATAGGTATGAAAGACGGGGCTGGCAGGTAGCGCCAGCCAGATACGAAAGGGTTCAGAAACGCTTCAATGGCCGGGAAAACGCCCATCAACACCCCGAACGGTATTGCGATAGCGCACGCGATTGCGAAGCTGAGCATCACGCGTTCCACGCTGATGACGACATCGCTGGTAAACCCGCGATTGACAAAGAGGTCAACGAGGGTGGCGAGCACTTTGTGTGGCGGCGGCACCAGGAGTGTATTGACGAGGCCCGCCATCGACACGAATTCCCATGCGGCGAAGAAGATGGCCCACACAAGAAGGGCGGACACAACCTTCTGCGTCATGGTCAGAGGGCCACGCACCGCAAACCATTCCCGCGACTTGTCAGGCTTTACGTCGGACATATTCTAGCTGCCAAGGTGAAAAATGACGCTACTTGTTCTCGGTCAGTGACTGGCGGTATCCGGCCGCAACGAGGTCGCCAAGAAGGCTGCAATCGATGCCGGTGGACGGATCGTTGACCGTCTCCATCAGGCCAAGTCGAACCCACCATTCGTTGATCGTCTTTGTGACCTCACCCATGACGCCGTGGCCCAGGCCGAAGGGCGCATCACCGTCGAGAACACCACAGGCACGCGCCGCCTCATCGAAATCGTACATGTAGATGCCGCCGGTCAGGTACTTCCCGTTCGTGCCGATCACCGATTCGACATCCGCGATCGGCCAGCGCAACTTGTCGGCCATGATCTGGTTGCCTTCCTTCGTGTGATCGTGCCACCAGCCGATCGAATCCCAGCGTGCACGCAGCATGTCCAGGGCGGCCTTGCGCCGGTTCTTGATGAAGTCGCCGTTCATATAGACAACGTCGGTGAAAATTCCGGTCTTCAGCGAGAACGGGCTGCTGGTGTCGAAGGCGCTCTTGGCACCCGGCAGATTGTCGAAAACCTTGGTAATCCACGGCTCGTACAGATAGGCAGCCGCCAGGTCGCCAGACATCATCGGGCCGACAGCCTCGTCCGAGTTGAGGTTCACCCACTCTACGTCGTCAACACCGACGCCTACGCTGTCCAGCCACACCCCCATCAGCAGTTGCCCTATATAGGCCTGCGGCGCGGCGATGCGGCGGCCCTTGATGTTGTCGGGAGTTACATCCGGCGCCAGGATAATATGATCAACGCCATAAGAAGGGTTGGCGAAAGCGACGTTGACCACTCCGGTGCCACTCTCCACCGCCAGCGGCGTATAGTCGCCCGTGCACTCGTAGATATCGATCTGCCCGGCGGCCAACGCGGCATGTCCGCCCAACGGATCGTCAAAGGCTATCAGGTTGATATCATAATCCGGAGAAAGGCCTTCATGGGTGGCGATCTCATACATCGCATAGCCCGGCCACGATACGCACATGCCGATATTCACCGTTTCCTTCGCCTGAGCGAAGGTCGTCACCGCAAAAACGGCGGCGGCGGCTGTTAGCCTTATTGCCAAATTCA
Source organism: Mesorhizobium sp. A623 (assembly GCF_054489405.1). Taxonomy (NCBI): domain Bacteria; kingdom Pseudomonadati; phylum Pseudomonadota; class Alphaproteobacteria; order Hyphomicrobiales; family Phyllobacteriaceae; genus Mesorhizobium; species Mesorhizobium sp. A623. The sequence goes on along the minus strand of NZ_JBTMXB010000055.1, from coordinate 12,727 downwards.
TGATGAGTTCCCCCCTTTCGTTTAAGACATTTAACCATTAAATAATTTTATTGTCTATAATATTTTTTCGTGCCAAACTACCCAAACCGCGACTCCGGGGAGCACGGCGCAATGACAGGACATGGAAGTAATGGCGGGGCTCAGGGAGCGTCAGAAATCAGAACGTTCGAACCGCATTCTCGATGTGGCGCGACAGCGCTTTGACGAGCAGGGCTACAGCGACGTGTCGCTGGAAAGCATCGCTGAAGATGCCGGGGTGTCCGTCGTTACCGTCTACAATTACTTCGGCTCCAAGGCCGGCCTGCTATTGGCTCTCGTCAAGGAGAGCGACTTTCTGCTGATCCGGCAACTGAAGGTCCTGATCGCCAGCGCTCCAGCGGATATGCGTGAAGGGGTAGCCCATTTCGGCCAGATCATGCGTCGCCATGTGGTGAAATATCTGACGCGGCCAACCTGGCGTCAAATTCTGGCGGCCAGCATAATCGAAGGCGGCACCAGTTTCGGCCAAAGCTATCTGAAGCTCGATGAAGTCCTCATCGACACGATGGAAGAGATGGTGGCTGTTTATCGCACGAGGGGTACTTTGGTCAGCAAGGTCGAGCCGAGGGCCCTCGCCGATACATTGTTCTCCTTGCAGAATATGCGCTTTTTTCAATTCGTGGCCGACGACAATCTGACCGAGGAAGAAGTCGACGGAAAATTGCGGGCCGATCTCGAAGCGTTTTTCGAATCCCGGCTGATCCTTCGGTCCATGTAATCGGTCGTGCCTTGAATGCAGCGAGTGTAGCCTAATGATCCGCAATCCCGTCCCCTGGCCGAATGACGCGAAATGCGCATGCTGCGTCTCCTTCGACATGGACGCCGACAGCCTTATCCATCTTGCTCATCCGAAGGATGGCCATCGGCGCCTTTCGGGGATTTCGATGCTGCAATACGGGCCGAAGGTTGCGGTGCCAAGAATCGTCGAAACCTATCGACATCTCGGCATCAAGCAGACGTTTTTCGTTCCCGCATGGTGTATCGAAACTTACCCCGAAACCGTCGAGACGATCTTGAAGGACGGCAACGAAATCGGCCATCACGGGTTTCTTCACGAGCATCCGAACGAACTCCCGGTCGAAGAAGAAGTCTATTGGCTCGATCGCGGCATCGACGTGATCGTCAAGGCGACAGGCCAAAGACCGCGTGGTTGGCGCGCACCTCTCTACAACAGTTCCGAGAAGTCGCCCGAACTTCTGGTTGATCGCGGTTTTGAATACGACGCCTCGCTGATGGGCGACGACATTCCATACATCCTGAAGACCTCGAACGGCGAACTGGTCGAACTGCCGACCCACTGGGGGCTTGATGACTGGCCGCAATACGTCCAGTCGATGGATCTCGACTACATGATGCCGATCCGCGCACCCCGGCAAGGCTTCGAAGTCTTTCGGCAGGAGTTCGAGGTCGCCTACAAATATGGTGGCCTTTGGATTCCGGTCGTCCATCCTTTCGCGACCGGCCGCCTCTCACGCTGGGACGTATTCGCGGCATTCCTCGAGGACATGGTGGCGCGAGGCGACGTATGGTTCGCCCCGCTCGAGGAAATATCCCGGCACGTGCGCAATCTCGTCGATGCCGGGCTCTACAAGCCGCGTTACGAGCATATTCCCCCATATGAAAGTCCCGTGAAGGTCGTCTAGGAGGACGAGACTACCATGCCAACGCGAGCAGTATTTGATTTTTCCGGCGCAAACGTCGTCGTTACCGGCGCCAGCCGGGGCATCGGCTTGGGCATTGCGCATGCTTATGCCGCCGCCGGCGCCAATCTCTCCATCATCGCCAATGATGCGGATATCGCGGGTGCGGCCGAGGAGCTGACACAGCGATGGAACCGGCCTGTTCGCTCGGTCGTAGCTGACATTGCCGAACCGGCTGGCCAGGGAAGCATCTTTGACGAGATCGGCAGGATCGACGTTCTGGTCAACAATGCCGGGCTCGAGCTCATGACCCGGATCGACGACGACGACGATGACGCGGACACCATTTTCCGGCGCATCCTCGACATCAACGTGACCGGCACATTTCTGGTCAGCCGCGCCGCGGTCAAATACATGACCGGCCCTGGAGCATCGATCGTCAACACAGCTTCCATCTGGGGGCGCACTGCCGAAGCGGGGTTTTCCGCTTACGTGGCCTCGAAGCACGCCGTGATTGGATTGACAAGGACACTGGCAAAGGAACTCGCGCCTCGCAATATCCGTGTGAACGCCGTGTGTCCGGGCTGGGTGAAGACGGTCGCATCGATGCGTTCGCTGGCGCGCATGTCGCAAATGACCGGGCGAAGCGAGGACGATCTGCTGGCGGAAATCGATGGAAATCAAGTACTCCCCGGCCTGATGAATCCTGCTGACGTGGCTACTGCCTATCTCTTCCTCTCTTGCGATGCGGCGGCGAACATCACCGGCCAAGCGATCATGGTGGACCGTGGCGAAGTCATGGCCTGAGCGCGAGCAGGGCAAAAGTGCGCAATATAAAACCGCTAATGAACGATTAATGGAGCAAGGATCATGGACGATCTCTCAAAGGAAGATAACGAGACGCATGGCTATGAGAGCGGTCGATTGAACCTTCCTTTCGTCGGAATCTGCACGTTCGCCAAATCGCCATATGTCGAGAACTGGGACCGATTGAAGGCCGACGTCGCCATCATGGGCGCTCCCTACGATTCCGGTACGCAATGGCGCGCCGGCGCCCGCCAGGGCCCGCGCGCCATCCGCGAGGCATCGACGCTCTTTTCATTCGGTCATAGTGGCGCTTACGACCATGAGGACGACGTGACCTACCTGCCCGCCTCGGTGCGCATGGCCGACATGGGCGATGCAGACATCATTCACACCGACACCATCGGAAGTCACAGGAACATCGAATACGGCGTCCGCAAATGCCTGGAAGCCGGCGCCCTGCCAGTCGTGCTCGGAGGCGATCATTCGATTAACATCCCCTGTATCAACGCCTTCGATAATCATGGCGACATTCACGTCGTGCAGATCGATGCGCATCTTGACTTCGTGGACGAGCGGCATGGGGTACGCTACGGGCACGGAAGCCCGATGCGCCGTGCCGCCGAAAAGCCTTACGTCACTGGGCTGTCCCAGATAGGCATAAGGAATGTCTCGTCCACCGCCCAGGAGGGATATGAAACCGCCCGATCCATGGGATCGGACATCCTGTCCGTACGTCAGGCGCGAAAATTGGGTATCGATGGCGTACTGGAGCGGATTCCGGCAGGCAAGCGCTATTACGTAACGATCGATATCGACGGCTTCGACCCCTCGATCGCGCCCGGAACCGGGACGCCTTCGCATGGAGGTTTCCTGTACTATGAAGTGCTCGAGCTTCTGGCGGGGCTGGCCAAGCGCGGCGACGTGGTGGGCATCGATCTCGTGGAGGTGGCGCCCGACTATGATCACACGGGAACGACGGCCATTCTTGCCGCACAGATCCTGATGAACTTTATCGGGCGCATCTTCCATGCGCGCGGCAAGCGATAGGATCGGCCGTGTCTAAACCATTGGCAGGAAAACGGGCATTGGTGACCGGGGCGGCAAGCGGCATAGGCCGCGCCTCGGCCGAGGCGCTGGTCGCATCTGGTGCAAGCGTCGTTGGCCTGGACAGACAACGAGCCCCCTCCGCGCAGTTCGAGACGATTGTCTGCGACCTGCTGCACGAAGACCAGATCGTAAGCGCGGTCGCGCGGGCCGGTGGCATCCTGGGAGGCCTCGACATACTGGTCAACGCCGCAGGCGTGCTTAAAGAAGCACCACTCAAATCCGAGACGGCAGCCTCGATCGACCTGCATTTCAACATCAATGTCCGCGGCTCGATCCTAGTGGCCCGGGAAGCGTTGAAACTGCTGGGCGAAGGATCCCGCATCATCAACGTTGCTTCCGAGCTTGCTGTCCTCGGGCGCCAGAACGCCTCGGTATACGTTGCAACGAAAGCCGCCGTGGTTGGCCTGACCCGATCCTGGGCGAGAGAACTCGCCCCGTCCATTTTGGTCAATGCCGTCGCTCCAGGCCCAACGGACACACCGCTACTGGGATTTCACGACCTGACGCCTGAACAGCAGGCACTCGAAGTAACCCATCCCTTGGGGCGTCTTGGACAGCCGTCGGAAATTGCCGATGCAGTGGTATTTCTTGCCGGCCCTGGAGCCACGTTCATCACAGGTCATTGCCTTGCCGTAAACGGCGGCGCTGCGATGACCTGATCGTTCGCCACAGACGATTGCATTGCAATCTTTTGAATAAAGCTGGAGGCCCGAAAATCATGCTGGAAGCCTAGATCGCCGTGCGTCCTATTGGACGCACAAAGGACGATCTAACACTTTGATTGAGCATCGGAATAATCCGAAAACCGGCAACCACTTTTCGGTCCGATGCTCTGGTCTATTGTGAAGTGAAGTTCATTGATTTTAGATCGATAAGACACAACGGCCAGTCAAGGATGTATGAAATTGTCGCATGATGGGAGCGCCAAAAATACGTAATACGCCCATCAAATAAGATGTCTCTTGGGAGGAGAACAAGTCATGAGCATGAGTCGACGCAGGTTTATTGCCTTTTGTGGCACTACGGTTGCAGCTTCGTCGTTCTTCCGTCCAGCCTGGGCACAGACGCTCAAGGTAGCCATCGTCATGCCGGGGAACATCACCGACAAATCCTGGAGCCAGTCCGGCTACGAAGGGATTAAGCAGGTCGAGGAAAAGCTGGGAGTCGAGATCGCTTATAGCGAGAAGGTCGTCCAGGCGGACCAGGCGGAGGCGATGGCCGACTATGCCCGCCGCGGCTACGGGCTGGTCATCGGGCACGGCGGAGAATTCCAGGACGCGGCAAAGCGCGTCGCGCCCAAATATCCCGACACGATTTTCCTGGTCAATAACGGCCAGGGCGGTGGAGGCAATCTGGCTACCGCCGATTTCTACTACAGCCAACCCGGCTACCTCCTCGGCTATCTCGCCGGCAAGATGTCGAAAACCGGCAAGGCGGGCTGGATCGGCGGCCAGAAGATCAAGTTCTCGCTCGATCTGAATAAAAGCTACGAAGCAGGTTTCAAAGCGGCCGGTGGCAAGGAAGTTTACACCATCTACACCAACGACTGGGACGATATTGCCAAGGGCAAGGAAGCCGCGCTGAATCAGATTTCGCAGGGCGCCGACGTCGTCTTCCCGACGATGGATAATGCCGTGATAGGCAGCCTGCAAGCTTGCAAGGAAAAAGGCGTATGGGGTTTCGGGTTGTATTACGACGCGATCGCCGACTGGCCTGACACCATCCTTCAATCTGCGATCTTCGACATCAAGGGCGCGATGCTAGACTATGTCGGCTATGCGAAAGAAGGTAAACTCGAGGGAAAGAACTACAATTTCGACTTGAATACCCCCGAGGCGTGCCGCATTGGAACATTCCACCCATCCGTTCCAGAGGACGTAAAAGCGGAGGTGCTAGCGCTCGCCGAAAAGATGAAATCGGGCGAACTCAAACCCTGATTTCATTTCGACGAAGCGCGTGACGCTCACGTGGCGGAGCGTGTCTCAGCAAAGGCGCGCAAAGCGACGGTGTTGGAATGGTCGCACGATCTTTTCCAGGGACTGGCGTCTCTGGAGGTAGGCGTAACTCGTGTGGGTTCTCGAAATCCCGCGCAGGCAGGAACCGATGGTTCATATTCACATCGACGGGATTTCGAAGTCCTTCGCCGGCTTCAAGGCACTGGACAATGTAAACATCAAGATCGCCAAGGGCGTCATCCATGCCATTCTCGGCGAGAATGGCGCTGGCAAGACTACCTTGATGAATATCCTTTATGGGCTTTATCGGCCTGATGAGGGGCAGATTGTCCTCGACGGCAGCCCGCTCAAGATGGCTTCGCCGCGCGATGCCATCGCCAATGGGATCGGCATGATCCATCAGCATTTCATGCTGGTGGATTCCCTTAGTGTCACCGAAAATATCATGCTTGGTCTTAGCGGGGGCATCCGTTCGTCCAACCTGAAATTTCATGAAGCCAGGATCGCCGAACTCAGCAGGAAGGTGAATTTCGACATAGAGCCCGCCGCGCCTATCTGGAGCCTGCCAATGGGCATGCGCCAACGGGTGGAGATTCTAAAGGCACTCTACCGCGAGGCTAAGGTATTGATCCTGGATGAGCCGACAAGCGTGCTCGCTCCTACGGAGATAGAGTCCTTTCTCGACAGTCTGCGTACGCTCCGCGCGGCTGGTCATACGATCCTGTTTATCACGCACAAACTCGATGAAGTCATGCAGGTAGCGGATCGAGTCAGTGTCATGCGTCACGGCAAAGTCGCCGACGAGATCGACGCGGCGGATTCGACACCCAGGGAGCTGGCGCGCCGGATGGTCGGCCGCGACGTCGTCATGAACCTGAAGCGCGAGAAGACGACAGCCGGAGAAGTGGTGCTCGAAGTGCGCGACTTGGTAGCGCGCAATGACCAGGGCGTGAGGGCGCTGGACAACGTGTGCTTTTCTCTTCACGCCGGGGAGGTGCTCGGCGTGACCGGCGTCGATGGCAACGGCCAGCGCGAATTGGGTGAAGTCATCGCTGGCCTTCGCACCCTCGACGGTGGCGCCATACTGGCCAACGGCAAGGATATCGTCGGGCTCGATGTGAAGGCGCGGAAGAACGAAGCGAACATAGGCTTCGTGCCGGAAGATCGACAGTACACAGGGCTGGTCCTGGAGTATTCGGTCGCCACCAACCTCGTCTTGCGAGACTATGATCGCCGGCCCGTATCGCGCGGCGGTATCTTGAATTACGCCTTCATAGCTAGGAACGCCACCGATCTGGTCAAGCGCTATGACGTCCGGCTGCGCTCGCCGCAACAACCAGCGCGGTTTCTGTCGGGTGGCAATCAGCAGAAGGTCATTCTTGCCCGGGAGATTGAGGCGCGCCCCCGCATCTTGATCATCATGCAGGCCTGCAAGGGCCTCGACGTTGGTGCGATAGAATTTGTGCAGAACATGATCTTCACCCTGAAGAAGGCCGGCGTCGGCGTGCTTTACGTATCCACGGAGCTTGAGCACGTCCTCGACATCTCCGACCGGATCGCCGTCATGTGCAGAGGCGCCATAACCGGCGTCATCTCGCCCCAGGAGGCGACCCCCGAGCGCCTCGGCGAGCTTATGGCGGGCGTGAGGAGCGCTGCTTAATGGATCGGATCATGCAAGTCGTCTTCGCGATGAGGACCGTATGGGCAGTCTTGCTCGCCCTGCTCGTCGGGTCGATATTGATCGTCTCCGGCGGGGCCAACCCGATCGAGGCCTATAAGGCTTTGTTCGGCGGCGCTTTCTTCGATTATTTCGGATTTGGGGCCACGCTGGTCAAATTTTCGCCGATCGTGCTGGCCGGCCTTGCCGTGGCCATCCCCTTGCGGGCCGGATTGTTCAATATCGGCGCGGAGGGGCAAATCTACATCGGTGCCTTGTTCTGCACGGCGGCAGCCCTTTATCTGCCGGAAATGTATGCGCCGCTGCACATCCTCATCTGCGTGCTGGCCGGCGCATTGGGTGGCGCGCTGTGGGCGGGGATAGCCGGCGTCCTCAAGGCCTATCGCGGTATCAATGAAGTGATCGTTACGCTCCTGCTCAACTATGTCGGCATCAACATCGTCAGCTATGCCGCAAGCGGCCCCATGATGGAACCCGGCGCGCCCTACCCCTATTCGCCGGAAATATCGTCCTCCCTGTTTCTTCCCTACATCATGCCGCCGACAGACGCCCATGCCGGGGCGGTTTTCGCGGTCATACTTGCCCTTATCCTGGCCTTTTGCCTGAAATACACGACCTTCGGCTTTTCCATGGTGACGGTAGGATACAACCCCAAGGCGGCGCGCTACGCCGGCATACGCGTTCAGCGGCAGATCGTGATGACCATGATGCTCGGCGGTGCGCTGGCTGGGCTGGCTGGCGCTTTCGAAGTGCTGGGCGTAAAGTATCGTCTCTTCCAGAGCTTCAGCCCCGGCTATGGCTTCGACGGAATCGTCGTCGCTTTCATGGCAGCCGCCAGCCCCATCTTCGTGGTGATCGCGGCGCTGTTTTTTGCCGGCCTGCGTTCCGGTGCGCAGTTCATGCAGCGCGCGGTCGGGATCGACAGCACGGTCGTCGACGCCATCCAGGGCCTGATCGTTCTTTTTATTGCCGGCAGCCTTTCCTTCCGGTTCCGCGACTCGCGCTGGGCCCGGATGCTGGCGCAGCGACGCACAATGGAGGCGACGCTTGCCTCGCAGGAGAAGCCGAATGTTTGATTGGTTCGACATCGGCTGGTCGACGGACCTTTTGCGCACCAGCCTCGCCCTGACCGTTCCGATCGCCTTCGCAGCCATCGGCGAGGTTTTCGCTGAGCGAAGCGGCATATACAACATCGGTCTGGAGGGCATGATGTTGCTTGGTGCATTCGGCGCCGCCCTTGGCTCGTTCCTGACGGGGAGCCCCGTTTTCGGGGCACTGCTGGGCATCTTGTTCGGGTCGGTCGGTGGTGCAGTCCTCGCCTTCTTGTCAATCCGCCTGAAAGTCGACCAGATCGTCTGTGGCATTGCCATCAATCTCGTGGCCCTGGGCGTGACCGCGTTTCTGGCGCGCCTGATTTTCGGTCTCGACGCTACCACCAAGACCTTGTCGGGCTTTAAGCCTTGGGCCATCCCCGGCCTTTCCGAGATCCCGCTGATCGGGCAAGCGTTCTTCCACCAGGACCCGCTGGTCTACGTGCTCTATCTAACCATCCCCTTGTCTTTCTGGCTGCTTTATCACAGCGCTTGGGGATTGGAGGTCAGAGCGACCGGTGAGAACCCGGCAGCAGCCGATTCCGCTGGCGTCCCAGTCTTCAGGGTTCGCTTCATCTGCGTCCTGCTCAGCGGTGGCCTTGCCGGTTTGGGCGGCGCCTACATCGTGCTTTCGCAGGTCTTCGTCTTTACCGAGCATATGAGCGCGGGGAAAGGCTTTATCGCCCTTGCCGCAGTCATCCTCGGCCGGTGGAACCCGGTCGGCGCGGTTCTGGCATCGTTTTTCTTTGGCTTTTGCGATGCCTTGCAATTGCGCATGCAGTTCGCGAACCCGAATATTCCCTTCCAGATTTTCATTGCGCTGCCCTATGTAGCGTCAATTCTCGCACTGCTTGGGTTCTACGGGAGAACAAAGCCTCCTGCCGCGGTAGGCCTACCCTACAGCCGCGAAACGAAGATTTAGTCAACTGCTGACTACGGACATCGTGTCACCTGCCAAACCCGTAGCGACATCAACCTCTTGCTGGGCCCGATGTGGACACGGACACTGGGAGGCTGCGCGGCATTTCCGCGTCTCGCCGTGCTTCGTGAACGTGGTCGGCCCCCTGAGGTGGTCCGGTTTTAATGTTATGCCTTGCGCCAATCGGCGTCGGAATAGACGCTCTCCGACAGATACGACCCGTCTGCTGGTGCGACCGTGCGCAGGGCCTCCATCGTCTCGGCGATCGCCAAGCGACCCGCTGCCGCCTCCCCGTCGTTCGGCTCGTGCCCCTTCACGCCCGGGTAGGCCGGTCCTTCCGCGCTGGCGCAGATCGCGAGCGCGGACGCGTCGCAGACGTCTGGGTTGACGGCGGTGAGACGGGCCGCGGCGATGGCTTCCGGGGGCGCACCTGCAAGTCCCTTGTTGAAGTGGAGCGCCACGTCCGAGGTCCGCGAGGCGGCGAAAAGCGCGTCGACGAGCGCCGGCCTCCCACCTTCCTGGAGCAGGTCCTGGGGTAGCCAGATCGACGAGAAGTCGTGGAGGAACCAGCCCGCCTGCCCTGCGTCGCCGCTCCAGAAGATGTCGTCGCCCGCGCCTCCCGGCCTATCATCGACCTTCACGACGCCAGGGATCGACTTGAGGAAGGCCGGATCCCAGAAGCGCCGCGCGCGCGCCGCCATGATGATGGGTTCCGAGACGGTGTAATCGATCGACCGGGCTGAGAGCCATGCGAGGAAAGGCGCCCACGTGCGGTTGGCCTGCATCTGGTCGATGCCCTGGAAGGTCATCTGCACGGACAGGGTGTTGTCCGGCCCGAACCTCATCTGCTCACCCCAGTGGGGATTAAAGAGCGCCTCGGCGTAGAAGGCAGAGGCCTTTGCGATCAGGGCACTGAAGGCGTCATCAGAGCGGGCCTTGATGTTGATGTTGACCACGCCAAAGAACTCGGGAAGTTCGTGGGTACGAAGCGTGACCTTGGTGACGACGCCGAACGTGCCGCCGCCGCCGCCCTTGAGCGCCCAGTAGAGCTCGGGCTGCTGGCACTCGTTGACCGTACGGACCACGCCGTCGGCAGTCACGATCTCGGCTTCGATCAGCCCGGCGGAAGCGAGTCCGAACCCGCCACTCTGGATAAGGCCGGCCACGCCGACCGTCATGCAGCCCCCGCCCTGGACGTAGCGGCCGCCCTTAGTGGTGACGGCGTCGTAGGCGTGCGCCCACAGTGCGCCGCTTTGATCGTGACGGCGGGTTGTGCGGCTTGCCGCCCTGCGCACCCTTGCGCCACGAACGCATCGTTCATCTCGATGCCGGTCATCCGGCAGGTCCAGACGAGCAGGGAATCCGGGGCGTTTGAGGTGCCCTGGTAGCTGTGGCCGCCATGCGCGTTGCGCCTCTCCTCTGCCTCGCCCAAGCGGGCAACCTCCTCTGGCTGTCCTCTCCCTCTCCGCTCGCCGGTGGCACGCCGAAACTCAGCTAGCACTGCCGCTGCCCGATTGGCCGTTGCGCGGCTTACGCCGGCCTCAATCGCCAGATTCACTATGGTCAGTCGACCGCCCGACTTGACCGCTGAGCCCGCCAGGAGGCGGTTCATTGCGGCGCGAAGGGTCTGCTCCGTGGAATGGCTGACGGGCGCACTCATGATAGTAGCGTGGACATTTCGAGCTTCAAGTGCTAGCTGCTGGTTGATTATTTGTATCCTGAGGCGGCAGGACGACCTGGCGTCGGCGTGATAATTGGGGACGGCCCCGCGAAGAGGCTTTTCCGTGTCCATCCCGCTTAATCCGTCCCCGGCAGAATCTGTCAGGGACATTCTCCCCCCTGCGACGCTCCTGCGACTTGCCCTGTCCTGGGCGGTCGTGATCGCGTTCCTGGTCGGCGGCAAGACTTGGCTCGCTGACCCGATTTCGGCATTGGTCGCGATTATCAGCTTCATCGTTCTGTTTGCGACAATTCTGGCCGCCGCGTTCGGCGTTGGGCGCGAGGCCGACCACCTGGCTCATAAGCTCGGCGAACCCTACGGGACGCTGATCCTCACGCTCTCGATTGTTGCGATCGAGGTGATCCTCATCGCCGCCGTGATGATGGGCCCGGGCGAAAGCGCAATGATCGCCCGGGATTCGATCTTTGCCGTCATGATGATCATTCTGAATCTGGTGACAGGCATCTGCCTCGTGCTTGGCGGGCTGCGTTACGGCGAACAGGAGTACAATTCCCAAGGCGCCGTTGCCTACCTGTCGATGATCGTATTGCTGACGGGCGTAGCGCTCGGCCTGCCGAATCTCGTCAGCCGCAGCGACGGGACGTTTCTGCCCGAGCAGGCAATCCCCATCGCGGTCGTTACCCTGATCCTCTATGGAACCTTCCTCTCGTTACAGATGCGTGGCTACCGGAGGTTCTTCGTACAGCCCGCGCCTGGCTCGCTATCGAGTCCCTCTCGACCTGCCGACAATATGTCTTCTCACACGTCTGTTCCCGTCACGAAGCTGGATCCGCGCGCCATATTGCTGCGTTCCGTCGTGTTGGTCGCGCTTATCCTGCCGATCGTTCTTCTGGCCCACGACCTTGCCATCCTCATCGATCTCGGCATCGAACACGCCGGGGTCCCGGTCGCGGTAGGCGGGGTGCTGATCGCAATCATCGTTTTCACGCCGGAATCCATTACGGCTGTGAAGGCAGCGATGACCAACGAGATGCAACGGGCTGTCAATCTGTGCCTCGGCGCCTTCGTCTCGACTGTCGGCCTCACCGTCCCGGTCGTGCTGACGATCGGCCTTCTGATTGACAGTCCGGTGGTCCTTGGCCTGACACCGATCGATAGCGGTCTGCTGGCGATCACGATCGGGCTCAGCGTTCTAACGTTCCTTGGCGTACGGACCTCGGCCGTTCAGGGAATGATGCATCTCGCGCTGTTCGTCATCTATGCCGTATTCCTGTTCGCTCCATAAGGGGTGAGCCTCGGGGGGACGCCCCCGGAGCCATGTCGTTGCGAGGGACAACCCTCCTGGAATCGGGGGCAATATGGTTGGCTCCAATAAGCACCTCAGCGCTTTGATCGGCTGCCTGATTGGGTATTTGCTGGCGATGGCTCTTGAAGGGAGCGCGATCCTCTAGGGTAGTGCCGTATCCCTCGGTTTTGTTTTCCTGCCGCCGGTTGTAGGAATCGTTGCCGGAATGCTCGCCGGAAAAGAGAAATGACAGCAACGGGAGCTGCGGTTGAATTGAGCTAATCGGTTGTGCTTCCGGTGGTCTTCTATCCATAGTCGTTTCTCCTCTTTTTACGAGACAATACGATAGTCTTCGATGCAACAGGCTGATTCCGGCCGTATGCGAGTTCCGCTGCGCCGTGCGCACCTGCCCACTCATCGACTGAGGTGAGCCGGCGCGGGAACTGCCATGATTGTGATTATGTTGCCGCGGCTTGATGGTCTGACCCATGCTACGATTGACTGCGTGTCATTGCGTTGACGTGT